>NZ_CAXSXW010000004.1:0-387710 GCF_964241505.1 Klebsiella sp. Q11 | reverse complement strand
ATCAGTAAAGAGAATGAGAGATCAAAGTGGTCATTTTAATTGAGCTGGATAACGGACATTTCAATTGAGCCTTGACAAATGTAGAGGCAGCAAGATTATGCGGTTTTGATCAGAACTCAGTTAACCATCCCGGGATTCTGCTCATGGCCCATTCAGCGCAGTTTTTTACTTTGGATGAAGTTAACCCACGTTGTCGACCGGTACCTGACAACGCAGATGGTCGCGCAGCGCCTGGGTATCTCCGCTCGTCAGTGCCGGCGTCTTCTGTCGCGTTACCGTGAATCTGGCCCGTCTGGTATGGCTAACCGCCGTCGAGGAAACCCCAGCAATAACCAGCTGCCTGATGGTTTTGCACAGTATGCGCTCAATATAATCCGAGATCGCTATACCGACTTTGGGCCGACGCTTGCATATGTGAAACTCGCAGAACTGCACGATGTTCACCTGTCCAAAGAGACCGTCCGTTCACTCATGGTCAAAGCCGGTCTCCGGATCCCCCGCAAACAACGTGCGCCGAAAATTCAGCAGCCACGCTATCGCCGGGCCTGCTGCGGCGAACTGATGCAGATTGATGGCTGCAAGCAACCATCGCTGGTTCGAGAACCGTGCACCCGCCTGTACCGCACTGGTCTACGTCGACGACGCGACGAGCCACCTGATGCAGCTTCGATTTGTAAAACCGGAATCGACATTCACCTATTTTGAGGCCACCCGGGGCTACCTGGAAAAGCAGGATCACATTATACGATGGTGTAAAGAATCCACAGTTACATTGCACAAGATAAAAATATATCATCATGAACAATAAAACTGTCTGCTTACATAAACAGTAATACAAGGGGTGTTATGAGCCATATTCAACGGGAAACGTCTTGCTCGAGGCCGCGATTAAATGCCAACCTGGATGCTGATTTATATGGGTATAGATGGGCTCGCGATAATGTCGGGCAATCAGGTGCGACAATCTATCGATTGTATGGGAAGCCCAATGCGCCAGAGTTGTTTCTGAAACATGGCAAAGGTAGCGTTGCCAATGATGTTACAGATGAGATGGTCAGACTAAACTGGCTGACAGCATTTATGCCTCTTCCGACCATCAAGCATTTTATCCGTACTCCTGATGATGCATGGTTACTCACCACTGCGATCCCCGGGAAAACAGCATTCCAGGTATTAGAAGAATATCCTGATTCAGGTGAAAATATTGTTGATGCGCTGGCAGCGTTCCTGCGCCGGTTGCATTCGATTCCTGTTTGTAATTGTCCTTTTAACAGCGATCGCGTATTTCGTCTCGCTCAGGCGCAATCACGAATGAATAACGGTTTGGTTGATGCGAGTGATTTTGATGACGAGCGTAATGGCTGGCCTGTTGAACAAGTCTGGAAAGAAATGCATAAGCTTTTGCCATTCTCACCGGATTCAGTCGTCACTCATGGTGATTTCTCACTTGATAACCTTATTTTTGACGAGGTGAATTTAATAGGTTGTATTGATGTTGGACGAGTCGGAATCGCAGACCGATACCAGGATCTTGCCATCCTATGGAACTGCCTCGGTGAGTTTTCTCCTTCATTACAGAAACGGTTTTTTCATAAATATGGCATTGATAATCCTGATATGAATAAATTGCAGTTTCATTTGATGCTCGATGAGTTTTTCTAATCAGAATTGGTTGTAACACTGGCAGAGCATTACGCTGACTTGACGGGACGGCGCTTCCCTACCCTCATGGCCGCCTCCCAGGAATCGACCCAGGTGCTTATCGTGGACATAATCCTTTACTCATAATTTTTTAGTGAGATGCAGGCGACATACGAAAGGATAAGAAAGCAGAAACAGCGGTAACCTTGAAATCATCAACTAAGGTGTAAGGGCTAATTAACAGGCAATGTCCTGAAAGCCATACTTAACTGAACAAGACATTTTGTTTTTCGTAGTATGTCCGTGAGAGTATGCTTCGGCACGCACGAGGCAGATGAGAAACGGCGATGGCCCGAATCGTATAGAGACACAAACCTGAAATTCCGGACACCGCGCTTCAGGACATCGCTCAAGACGCCGATATCTGGCAGTATCCGGACGGTACTATCGAACGCCGGGCCAACGGTACTACCCTGCCCTTTATGACTGACGACCTGCTATCTCACCCACGCACTTCTCCCTGAAATTTAGCATCGTCGCGGTTAATGTCGAAAATTTGCCACCTGACGTGGTTGGCATCGAGGGTGAAAACTGCCGTGGCGAGGGTGTTCTCCTCATCCGGATCGTCGGCAGCCAGCCGGTAAATTGGCAGTTCGGCGTCATGGGTATCTGAGAGAATGGCTTTTGCCGCCGCGGCGTCAAACGGAGGTTGCGTTTCCCGCCACTGCACGAGGCGTAACTGCCGCGACGCTGAACTGTCGGTAACGATCTGCTCAACGCCAGCCAGTGCCGCATGCACCAGATGGTTGGCATGCCCGGTTACCGTCGTCAGGGGGAGAACGGAACAGCCTTGCCCGGTGGCCTCAACGCTGAACAGCCGCGTATCGCCCAGCTGCCCGAGCGTATGGTGAAACGCCCCGGATCGCGGCTGGCCGGTAAGTATAGTGATGGCCTCGTCGAGGGTGTTCGCATTCAGCGAGGCGCGAGCCAGGATCTGACGCGGTAATCCCTGCGGACGATGCACTGCACGGATGTTATTCACCGTGTTAACGACACCTTTTTCATTCACCGCAAAGGTGTGGCCGCAAATCGACCCCGGATAGGCAAAACTCGTAAAGCTCAGACCGCGACTCGGGGTAATGGTAGCCAGCAAGCATTCATCCCGTAACTGAGGAAAACCGTCTTCATTGTGCGCGATAATCCGCTCGCCTGCGGCGTTTACCCCGGCCACCGTCGTACAGCCATCCGACGTTGAGCGCACCAGATCGCCACGGCAGTTCCAGGCAAAGACCTGATCAACAGTAGCCTCCAGCCCCTGCGCCAACCCCTCCAGCTCCTGCCAGATGAGCGGATAATGCCGCTGCACCTCGGTGCGCATTAACCGGGTCTCAGGGGATGCCTGCAGGGTCATCACCGTTTGCCACAATGGCGTGAGCATCAGTTTCTGATGCCATGCTTCACGGCCAAGCTCGCCAAGGCGAAGGCCAATCTCAAACGGGGAACCACTGATGTCGATTTTCTTCATGGGATGGATTCACTTATGTTCAGGAAACGTGCTGTAAAAATTCTTTCAGGCGCGGATTGCTACTGGCATTCAGCAGGATATCAGGTGGGCCATCTTCAGCAATGGTTCCACCATCGATAAAAATCAATCGAGAGGCCACATCGCGTGCAAAGCCAATCTCGTGCGTCACTATAATCATGGTCATCCCTTCATCCGCCAGTGAACGCATCACTTTTAATACTTCATGGCGCAACTCCGGATCGAGCGCAGAGGTTGGCTCATCAAACAGCATCATTTTCGGTTTCACCGCCAGCGCGCGGGCGATAGCCACGCGCTGCTGCTGGCCGCCTGAAAGCTCCGACGGATAGTGCTCGGCCCGTTCGCCCAGGCCGACACGTTCCAGCAGCGCCAGCGCCTGTTCGCGGGCTGCCGCTTGACTCATTTTGCGTACGCGGATAGGCCCAAACATCACATTTTCCAGCGCCGTCAGATGCGGAAACAGATGAAACTGCTGGAATACCATCCCCGCTTCGCGGCGGATTTCGCACTCGTTGACGTGGGGATCGGTCAGGTGCATCCCGGCAACCAGCAAGGTGCCGGAGGAGATCTCTTCCAGCTTGTTGATACAACGCAGCAGCGTCGATTTACCTGAACCTGAAGGACCGATAATCACGACCACTTCACCGGCATCAATTTTCAGATTGATATCGTGCAGCACCTGGGTGGTGCCGAAATGTTTAGCGACCGCGCTAAATTCAACCATGCTCATAAAATATGGATCCTTTTCTCCAGTTGCTTCAGCAGGAAGCTCAGGCACAGGGTGACGGCAAGATAAATCAGGGCTACCGCTGTCCAGACCTCAAGGGCACGGAAGTTCCCGGCGATGATCTCCTGCCCCTGGCGCGTTAATTCCGCGACGCCGATAACAATGAACAGCGAGGTGTCTTTAATGCTGATAATCCACTGGTTGCCCAACGCCGGGATCATGCGGCGCAGGGCCAGCGGCATAATCACGTGCCATAGCGTTGCGCGCTGCGATAATCCCATCGCCAGACTGGCTTCTTTAAATCCTCTATTGATGGACAAAATTGCGCCGCGCGTAATTTCCGCAATATACGCGCCGGAGTTAATAATAATGGTGACCATCGCGGCCGTGATAGGGTCGATACGAACAGGCAGAATCATTGGCAAGGCAAAATAGATAAACATCACCTGTACCATAATTGGCGTACCGCGAATCAATTCGACAAAAATTAATGATAACGTTTTCGCAATACCGCCTCCCAGTGCACGACAGATTCCTGCCAGCAGACCGATGATAAAGCCGCCCGCCAAACCGACCATAGAGATCAATATTGTCAGCTGCAGCCCCTGTAATAATAACGGCAGGGATTCCCATATATATTTCGTTTCGAAATTCATAATGCAGTCTATTACTCTCGGTTCTGGCCGGGGTTACCCGGCCCGGCGGGGATTATTTAGGTTGCTTGTTAAACCATTTGAAATAAATCTTGTCGTAGGTGCCATCCGCGCGTAATGCCTTTAACGCGGCATCGACCTTCGGCGTCAGGCTGCTGTTTTTCTGCAGGGCAAAACCGTATTTCTGCGGCAGAATGCTGTCCGTTTCCCCGGTCGATTTTACCTTACCGCCACCTGCGGTTTTCACGTAGTAGAGCACGTTCGGGGAGTCGTGAACGACCGCGTCCAGGTTGCCTGCCTGCAGGTCGAGATAGGCGTTATCAATATTGGGGAATTCGACATAGTTGGCTTTATATTTGGATTTCATAAAACTGGCCGCGGCGGTGCCCTGCTTCAGCCCCACTTTTTTACCGGCCAGCTCGCTGAATTTGGTGATGGAATTATCACCACTTTTCACCGCCATTAAGAGATCCGCATCGTAATAACCCTCGCTGAAATCAACGACCTGTTTGCGGGCATCGGTAATGGTGATCCCGGCCATTGCCACATCTAAATTACGCGATTGCAGCCCAGGAATTAAACCGCCGAAATCCATAGGGCGTAATTCGTAGCTGACATTCATTTTCTTCGCAATGGCTTCCCATAAATCGATATCAAAACCAACATATTTATTGTCTTGCTTAAATTCAAAGGGAACGAAGGCGGTATCCACACCGACTAATAATTTATCTTGTGCCATGACGGCAAAACTCGCCGAACAGGCAACCAGTGCCAGGGTAATCTTTAATTTTTTCAATAATGCAGACATAATAATCCTCAGCGTAATTAAGACAGCAGACAGGAGTTTTCACGCAATACCCTAAAACTGATATTGGCGTTGAGAATAAAAACAGTATCCCTACATTCGCACGCGATATAAAAATGAAGGCGTGCGAATTATTTATGCGGGAAGAATAAAATCCCTGGTGTCGGGTACTGGCGTCTGCGCGCCGTTCATAATCATTGAAAGAAAGCTGTAATAACCGTTGATGCCAATCAGATCGACAACGCCCTTTTCCCCCCAGAGATCGATTGCCTGTTGCCAGATATCATCGCTGACTTTTTTATGCTGATGCAGCTGCTGGCAAAAATGGTAAACCACCCATTCATCAGCCGCCAGCGCCTCTGGTTGACGCCGTTCATTGATTGCCTGCACCGCCTGCGCCGGGATCCCTTTTTCCCTGGCTATTGGCGCATGAATGGCCCATTCAACCGGCTGCGACCAGTGACGCGCGGTCAGCAGGATGGCCAGTTCCGACAACCGCTGCCCCAGCGCGCTACGGTAGCGCAGATACTCCCCCATTCGCTGCGCATGGGCCATCAGTTCCGGGCTGCGCAACAACGGTTCAAACGGCGGCAGCAGCGCGCCGCGCGGCCCGTTGATAATCTCCTCCGCAAGCTGGCGTTGTTCATCGCTCCACTGCTGTTCTGACAGCGCAGGTAAACGGTTCATGGCTGACGTCTCATCAGTTTATGCGTCTCTTCGCTGATGACCTTGTGCAGGGTATCCACCACGAAATCGAGTTCTGACCGGCTGACAATAAACGGCGGCGCAATCAGAATATGATCGCCCCGCAGGCCATCAATGGTTCCGCCCATCGGATAGACCAGCAGCCCGTGCGCCATGCACTGCGCTTTGATAGCCGCATGCAGCTTCAGCAGCGGATCGAATGCCGTTTTGCGCTCTTTATCGCATACCAGCTCCACGCCGGCGAACAAACCGCGACCGCGCGTATCACCGACATACGGTAATCCGCCGAGCACATCATGCAGCGCCTGCTGCAAATACGCGCCCTGCTGCTGCACCTGCTCGAGCAAACGATCTCGCTCGATAACCTGCTGCACGGCCAGCGCAGCCGCTGCGGCTGTCGGGTGGCAGATGTAGGTGTGACCATGCTGGAACATTCCGCTACCGGCTTGCAGCGCGGCGACGATTTGCTCACTGGCCAGCACTGCGCCAATGGGCTGATAACCCCCGCCTAAACCTTTTGCGATGGTCACGATGTCAGGGACAACGCCATCCTGTTCAAAGGCGTGCAACGTGCCGGTACGGCCCATGCCGCACATCACCTCATCGGCGATATACAGAATGCCGTATTTATCACACAGCCGACGAACGCCTTGCAGATAACCCGGCGTAGGCGGCATTGCGCCAGTGGTTGCGCCAACCACCGTTTCGGCGATAAAACCGATAATTTTTTCCGGCCCGGCGTCCAGAATTGCCGCTTCGAGTTCGCCAAGTAAGCGCTCGGTATATTGCTGCTGGCTTTCACCCGCCTCACGGTCACGGTACTCATTACAGGCCGACACGCGCACCACATCCATCAGCAGCGGCGCGAACTGGCGGCGGCGCCACTCGTTACCGCCAACGGCCAGCGCACCCAGCGTATTGCCGTGGTAGCTTTGTTTACGGGCAATAAATAGCGTGCGATCCGACTGCCCGATCTCCACAAAATACTGGCGCGCCAGCTTCAGCGCCGTTTCAACCGCTTCCGATCCGCCGGAGACGAAATAGGCATAGTTCAGAGAACCGGGCGCGGTGCGGACAAGCTGCTCTGCCAGTTGTTCCACCGTATCGCTGGTGAAAAAACTGGTGTGGGCATAGGCCAACCGATCGATCTGCCGGTGCATCGCCGCCAGCACATCCGGGTGGGCATGACCCAGACAAGAAACCGCCGCCCCGCCGCAGGCGTCCAGATAGCGTTGACCACTGGCATCGGTGATGTAAGCGCCCTGGGCACTGACTGCCACTGCCGGGGTGGTACGGAGGCTGCGGTGAATGATTTGACTCATGCTTTTATCCTGCTTTAGAAATCGCTTTCACGTAAGTTGAAAGCATCTTGCAGGATCCATTTGAATCTCGTCAATTCAATAATGATTCAAATGTATTTAATTTTCTTATGATAAAAGCAAATGAATCATTTATCAGGATTTATCGGGCATCACATACGCCCCGGAGCGTTGCAGATAACGTTCTGCGCTCTCAATTTTATTCACCGCCTCCCTACCGTGGCGGGCAACCAGCATCGCCAGCAAACACTCGGCGACGCCCATACCGGACACTATCGAAGGGAAAAAAGAGGGGCTGCTGAGGGAGAAAAGCAACGTGCAGTCCGCCGCTTGCGCCAGCGGCGAAACCGGAGAGTCGGTGATGGCGATAATCCGTGCCCCTGCCTGCCTGGCTGCATTGAGAACGTCGAGAGATTCGCGGGAATAGGGAGAAAAACTGGTCAATAGCAGGCAGTCTTCCGCGTTGATCTCACGGGTGAAGACTTCGATATTACTGGCCAGCCCGTCAATCAGCGATACCTGGCGATTGAACAATCGATAGACATAAAACAACGACCAGGCGATAGGAAAGCTGGCGCGGAAGCCGCAAATATAGACCTGCTTCGCTTCATCCAGCAACGTCACCGCTTGCTGCATAGCGTGTTGATTCTCTGCCTGAGTGAATGCCAGATTGGCCTGATGCGCGAGGAACACCTCTTCGTACAGCGCGGGCTGCGTTCCTTTCGCGATCAATTTTTCAGCCTTAGATACATATGTATCATTTCCTAAGCCGAGATCGTCGATAAATGCGCTTTTCAGCTCCCGCCAACCGTTATAGCCCAGACGCTGCGCCAGGCGTAGCAGCGTGGCAGGCTTAACGCCGGCTTCCGCGGCGAAGGCGCGCATTGATTGCACCACCAGTTGGTTGGCATTTTGCAGGGAAAATTCCGCCGCGCGCTGGAGTTCGGGCGACAGCAGGCTGAATTGGCTCACAATATTTTCACGAAGATTCATGGCGTATCGTTATCATCCGTAAGAGTGGCTGCGGCGAAACCGGGCCGCAGAAAGGGATATATATAACCATAATTCGCCGTAATTGCATTATGGCAGAGACGGAGGCTCATCCCTGCGCCACGGAGTATCGCCCCAGGCGATTGATCCGAAGCCTCTTTATTCGGCGCCTGAAACCGCGGGATTCGCAGGAGCGACCCTATACCCAACTCTTTGATGGCATTGGCAAAAAACATTGTCGCCGCTATCGCAAAAGAGAAATTATTCGCTTTATTTATAAATTGGCTTGCTAAATAATTAGTCAGGTTTTATTACGCAGTAGAGGAATTAAGATGCGTTTCAGTACCATGCCCGACAGTGAAATTATTTCTGAACTGTGCCGAAGAATTAAAGAAACGCGTATACAGCTGGGCCTGTCACAGATTGAGCTGGCCGAACGCGCTCAGGTCGGCGCGGCAACCATTAAACGCGTTGAATTAGGCGAATCCGTTACCCTCAGTACGCTGATTGGTATTTTGCGCGGTCTCGATCGGCTGCACCAGCTGGAGTCGATTTTATTTGACTCGCACATGCGTACATTTAAGGCGCAGCTCAATGCCGAAACCCCTTCCCGTATCCGTATTCGGAAAAAAACGCATCAGCTAAAAGAGAAATTGCCCGCCGCTACCCAGACCAACGAGGCTGACGCCACGATTAACGAATGGTACACCTCATCGGCTTCTAACAGCGTGGTGTGGTCTTTTACGCCGTCCGACGGAGAGAAAAAATAACAGGCTTCATGCGATTTTAAAGTCCAGGGAAGAGAAAACCGCCTGCGGCTCAGGCAGGCGGTTTTTAGGGGGCTCAGGATTCACACACCGCGACTTTAATCGCCAGACCGCCCCGGGCGGTTTCACGGTACTTGGCGTTCATATCTTTGCCCGTCTCAAACATCGTTTCGATAACTTTATCCAGTGAGACTTTCGGATCGCTGGTACGGTACATCGCCATACTGGCCGAGTTTATCGCCTTCACTGCCGCAATCGCGTTACGCTCGATGCACGGCACCTGCACCTGGCCGGCCACCGGATCGCAGGTCAGGCCGAGGTTATGCTCCATGCCGATCTCCGCGGCGATGCACACCTTCTCCGGACTGCCACCCAGCAGCTCGGCCAGTCCGGCTGACGCCATCGAGCAGGCCACGCCCACTTCA
This sequence comes from Klebsiella sp. Q11, assembly GCF_964241505.1. Taxonomy (NCBI): domain Bacteria; kingdom Pseudomonadati; phylum Pseudomonadota; class Gammaproteobacteria; order Enterobacterales; family Enterobacteriaceae; genus Klebsiella; species Klebsiella sp. Q11. The sequence goes on along the minus strand of NZ_CAXSXW010000004.1, from coordinate 378,135 downwards.
CCCTGACAACCGACCTCTGCCCCGGAAATGGAGGCATTCATCTTGTACAGAATGCCTATTGCGCCCGCCGTCAGGAAATAGCGCATATAGATTTCCGGCGTCACCTCTTTGATAAAACGATCGTAATAGGCCAGTACCGCCGGGACAATGCCGCAGGCGCCGTTGGTCGGCGCGGTTACCACTCGCCCGCCCGACGCGTTCTCTTCCCCCACCGCCATGGCGAACATATTGACCCAATCCATCGCGCTCAGTGGCGTAATCGACTGGCTCTGCGGTGCCAGCACGCGGTGCAGCGCAGAAGCCCGGCGCGGCACTTTCAGCGGCCCCGGTAAAATACCTTCCGTATTCATCCCCCGGTTAATGGCGTTTCTCATGGTCTCCCAGATTTTCGCCATATTTTGCTCAACGGTCTCCCGGCCGTGGCGGGCGATCTCGTTTTTCATCATCACGGCGGAAATCGACAGGCAGTTGTTCTGGCAGTGCGCCAGCAGGTTGCGGGCAGAATAGAACGGGAACGGAATATCCACCTCCGCCTCCAGGTTCTTACCAAAGTTTTCCTCCGTGACGATAAAACCGCCGCCGATGGAATAGTAAGTCTGGAAGTGGACGATTTTGCCATCGCAAAACGCCGTAATGCTCATCCCGTTTTCGTGCAGCGGCAGAAACTCATTGTGAAAGCGCATGCACTCCGCCACCGGGAACTGTATCTCGCGCTGGCCTTCTTCAATAAACAGACGATGCATGGTGTTGACATCGCGAATAATGCCCGGAATGGCGTCGATATCAACGGTATCAGGTAGATACCCTGACAGACCAAGAATTATGGCGATATCGGTATGGTGACCTTTACCCGTCAATGAGAGGGAACCATACACATCCACCACCAGCCGAGTCACTTTATGCAGCAGGCCTTTTTCCTGCAGGGTATCAACAAACTGTTTTCCCGCTTTCATCGGCCCAACGGTATGTGAGCTGGACGGCCCGATGCTGATTTTGAAAATATCGAAAATGCTAATCATATGGCACCCACGCGGTTACATAGCAAAACGGATGCGCCGCCGGTGACAGGCGGCGCTGAAAACTTAGCTGAACAGAGAGAAGAAAATAGCGGAGATGGCGATCAGTCCCATCACCACCACAAACGCGTTGCTGATGTGGCCGCTGTACTTGCGCATGGCCGGTACTTTGTTGATGGCATACATTGGCATCAGGAACAGGATCATCGCGATGACCGGGCCGCCCAGCGTTTCAATCATCCCCAGGATGCTGGGGTTCAGGGTGGCAACAATCCAGGTGGTCACCAGCATGAACAGCGCGGTGATCTTGTTCAGTTTGTTGATTTCGATCGATTTCCCTTTTCCGCGCAGTGACTTAATCACCATGCCGTTGAAGCCTTCACGCGCGCCGAGGTAGTGGCCGAGGAAAGATTTAGTAATCGCAATCATCGCGATGATCGGCGCCATCCAGGCAATCACCGGCGCGTTAAAGTGGTTCGCCAGATATGAAAGGATGGAGATGTTCTGCGCTTTCGCTTCCGCCAGGTTTTCCGGGGAGAGGCTCAGTACGCAGCTGAACACAAAGAACATCACCGTCAGCACCATCATGATGTGGGCGAAGCCCAGAATACGGGAGCATTTGCGCTCGGCGTCCTGGCCATATTCTTCACGTTTAGCCACCGCAAAAGAGGAGATAATCGGCGAATGGTTGAAGGAGAAGACCATGACCGGGATGGCTAGCCACAGGGTCATCCACAGACCATTTCCCGTTGCCGAAGCGCTGCTCAGCGACAGCGTATCCAGTACCGCGCCGTTCCATTGCGGGATCAAATACAGCGCCAATATCATCAACGCGAACACGAACGGAAACACCAGCACGCTCATGGCCTTAACAATCATTTTTTCGCCAAAGCGGACAATCCCCATCATGCCGACAATTAAAATCAGCGACAAAATAGCGCGCGGCGGAGACACCAGACCAAGCTGGTGAGTAATAAAGCTGTCGACGGTGTTGGTAATAGCAACGCTATAAACCAGCAGAATCGGATAAATAGCGAAGAAATAAAGCAGCGTGATAAGCTTACCTGCACCGGTGCCGAAATGTTCTTCCACCACTTCGGTAATATCTTCTCCCGGATTTTTGCCCGACAGGACAAAACGGGTTAAACCGCGGTGGGCAAAAAAGGTCATCGGGAAGGCAAGAATGGCCATGATGATTAACGGAATTAAACCGCCAACCCCGGCGTTAATTGGCAGGAAAAGCACCCCTGCACCAATTGCGGTACCGTACAGGCCCAGCATCCACACGGTATCACTTTTTCTCCAGCCGCTGCTCTCGCGAGCAACGAGGGTATTTTGAACGGTTTCCATAATATGGCCTCAGTAATATAGAGTAGGGTCAAATTAATTTGACTCTGATTCAGGTAATAAAAACGCTGTGTTTGTTTGGCTATTTTATAAAATGCAACTATGCTGATTCACTAACAGCGATCACATAACCTGATTTATAGTGGCAGCTTTTAACGTATCAAAATTAGTACTGAAATCTTATTATTTTTTAAAGTATCACTTTTAATACGTTATTATTTATATGGGAGTGCTTAACTTGCTGGATATTTATATAATTCACGTGCAGAGATAACAACCACTATTTGTCATACGATTAATAAAACGCAAAAAATCAGGGGCAAGGAAATAGACACCCTCCCCCTCAATTTTCGCTAAAAGCCCTTGTAGTGCTCTTTACTCAGGCCATAAAATGACGGACAAGAAAGGCCCGTGGCGTAGAGCTTGCTTTGGGCAACAGCCTCTACGACCCTGCGGATTCGATGGTTAAGATGTTCTTTAACGTGCTGGCAACGTTTGTCGAATTCGAAGGAGACTTGATACGTCTTCGCACGCGCGAAGAGATGGCTATTACCCGGGGCAAGGAAAACTGCGGGGGAAGCAGTCGACGCTGTTAGATAAACAGCAGAAAGAGCTTTGCAGGATGCACGGAAGCGGTGAATGCTCTATCAGCGATCTGGTTGAATTATTCTCCGTCTCCCGCCCCACGGTCTATCGGACGCTTTCCCGGGGAAATAATGGAAAACCGGATTTAATAAAAATCAGCAAGGAGCGATTATGTACAACAACAATGAAGTCATCAGTTACCTACAAGCCAACAAGATTCTTGCGCTGAAGCTCGATCATGCTGTTTCTGCTGTCGGCGAAAAGGTCAGAAACCAGGTTGATGCATTAGGGAAGGGGGCAACCCGCCTGCTGTATTACACGTCCTGTTTCACCGACGAATACAACGATGTTTGCCAGCAGCAAAAGACAGAAGATTTGCGCTTCAGGAATGCTGTTATACGCATTATCCAGCATGGTGACGTTGTCTTTGAAATGCTTCGGGTCTACTTTGAGGAAATATTCAAATACAAAACTAATGCTCAATTAGAGCATATTAAAAAAGCGCTTATGGCCGTGAATGTCCATATCGCTGCCAGCACCCTTACAGGTGCAGGGTACGCTTTAGCGGTCGCTACCAGCATTCGTATTGGATTGAATCTAAGTATGCAACTCAGTGCCCTTACGGGACGCGCTGCGGGTACGGTTGCGGGGGTTTTGGCTACATATGGTTTGGTTCAGAAAGCGGCGGATAGCGCCCATCGTTTACACGTCCAATACCCAGCCTATTATTCAGCACTTTACATGCAACAACTAGAAATGATGTATTTTTTGATTGAGCCCCTATTCGAGCGCGCAGGTGCCTTTGAAGCGCAATGGGTGTCTGATTCTGGCATAGCAAATATTATCACCCGGATGATTAGATAATCATGATTCAATCACTAAAGAAATTTCTACTGTGGCAACTCAGGTTTTTATCATCGTTGTACGGACCTGTGATCCTCACGATTATTTTTGCGCTGCTTCAGGGGTATTTTTTTCCTGAGAGCCCTGTTTGGCCTATAGGCGTATTTGCCATGATTATGATTGTTGTTTTTACGCGTTATTGTAAATGGTGACAGGGTGAATATCACTGTTATTTAAATCATCACTGATAAGGAAATTATATGTCTACTCCCGCTCATTTATGGCTTGAAGATGAAAACGGATCGCCGATTGTTGGCAGTTGTTTAATGCCCCTGCGTTTAGGTTCTATAGAATTAAAATCATTTTCGCATGGTGTAACCATTCCAGTAGACCCCAGTTGGGGCAAACTTACTGGAACGCGCGTTCATAGCCCGATCACGATAGTGAAAGAATTTGACCAAACGACACCTGTTCTGTATCGCGCCGTATGTGAAGGCCGAACACTGAAAAAAGCAACAATCAAGATGTACCGAATACTGGAATCGGGCATTGAGTCAGAATATTTCAATATCATCCTGGAAAACGTCAAAATAACGACGGTTTCCCCATACCTTGCCCCTAATGGCATGAGTAGCACACATCTGGAAACACTCGAATTGCGTTATGAGGCGATTACCTGGAAGTATACGGAGGGTAATATTATTTATCGTGATTCATGGATCGATCGTTGTTGTGCCTAATGACGAAGTTTCTGACCTCCGTGCAGCCCATGGATGCTGGCGCTGGCCGACGCACAATAAGCGCCTGAACCCGGCAAAAGAGAGTGCCAGCCTGCTGGCACTTTTAACCTTAAACAGGGTCGATAACCGTCATGCGGGCACCTTTAAATAGGGCGCAATGCTCGCTAATTTCTCCCGGGTTTCCGTCAGTTCGCGCTCCGGCGTAGATTGCGCGATGATACCCGCCCCCGCCTGTATCCAGCAGCGCTGGCTATCCTGAAACACGGAACGCAGTACTAACGCCGCATCGAAGCGCGTATCTTCCAGCAGCAGGATTGCGCCTGAATAGAGCTCCCGCGGCGTTTTTTCAATTTGCATGATCGCGTTGAGGGCCGCTTTTTTAGGGATACCTGACGCGGTAATTGACGGAAACAGCATGGTAAACGCATCCCAGGCATCCTTATCTTCCGCGAGCTGGCCGCTGACGCCAGACCCCAGATGCTGGACGCTGCCGCGCTGGCGAACCGACATCAAATCCTCGACCACCACGCTGCCGGGCTGGCAAACCGCCTCCAGTTCGGCAATGGCTTCTTTGACCGAGAGGATATGCTCAAGCACCTCTTTACCGTCGTGCAGCAGCTCCCTCTCATTTGCCTGATTATGCGCCGTATCGCCCATGCGATCGCGGGTGCCCGCCAGCGGTTCAGTGACCACTTTCTTTCCCGTCACCGACATCACCAGTTCCGGACTAAAACCCAGCGCCTCGCGTCCTTGCTGGCGAAACATAAACGTACGGGTGGGCGTGTTGGCCTGTCGTCCATATAGCAGCGTAGCGGGCATATCAATTCGCGCCGGCAGAGGAATCGCTCGTGAGACAATGACTTTAACGTAATCGCCGCGGCGGATCGCCGAAACGGCGCGCGCAACCTGCTGTTTATACGCTTCACCGTCCAGGGCGGTATCCACAACCATTGGCCCGCATGGTGTCGCCGTATCGACCTCTTTTACCCACTCGCACAGACGGCGGCATCCGTCGGCGGAGTCCGCGTAAACGGTAACATTTCCTTTCTCAAAAATAAGTTCTTCACGGGGAGCGGTTAACGTTAGCAGCGGCCACTCGCCGGCATCAAAGGCCATTCCCCGCGCATGGGCCGCAAAGTTGAACCCAACCTGGCCATATACCCGGCATCCTCTCACCCGCGGATGCGTCATAAAACGACGCGCGCAGTCGGTAATCGAATCTACCGCCCACTTTTGTTCTCCGGCATCATCAATGAATGTCGCCTGGGTGCCGTCGGCATTAATCTGCAGTTGCGCCTGGCATCCTCTACCTATGTACCAGCAAGGTTGGCGCTCATAGACATAGCACTCTTCATCTCCGAACTGACGTAAGACGCCAGAAATCATCGGTAGCCATTGCTCCTCTGGTAACGCCAGGTGTAAAAATTCACTGATTTTCATCCCTTACCTCTCTGTGTTATTCCCGGATCAATCAATTGAGCTTGTCATCAGTTCTTTTGCCGAACGCAGTCGGATAGAAACAATCCACGCCGCCAGCAACGTGAATACGCCGGCAAACAGGAAGCAGGCCGCATAGCCAAAGCGCTGCGCGACAACGCCGCCGACTACGCCGGCCAGAATGGCGATGGCGGCGTCAGTACATTGAAAGAGCGTAAAATCGACACCGGCCTGCAAAGGCGAAGAAAGCGCCATCAGCGTGGCGTAAAGACAGACCAACGCGCAGGCCAGCGAAACAGATTGAACAACGATCAACCCCTGGAGAATCGGCAGCAGTAGAGGACCCGGCGCTATCAGCAGCGTCATCACTACCGCCAGCAGCGCGATGCCCTGCACGCCATAAGCCGCAAACAGCGCTCTGCCGGGTGAGAGGCATTTCATCAGCAATCCACCCGCCAGCGTTCCGGCTATGCCCGCCGCAATATTACCGCCGCTGAACAGCGCGCCGAGCGCTGACATGCTCAGACCATGATCCAACAGCAGCGGCGCCAGAAGAGGCAGCACAAACCGCATGCCGGAATTCAGCATCAATACCAGCATTAAGCCCAGACGAGCCTGTCGCCTTCTAAGCGCATAACCCAGTGCCGGAACATGCGGAACAGATGCTGCGCGCGTTGGTTCGGCAATGCGCCACAGGGGTACGGACAAGACCAGGATCAGCGCCGCCATCATCAGCATGGCCGCAGGCCAGCCGACGGTCGCCGACAGCATCAGAAACACCCCGCCGCCGCACATCATTCCCAGATAGCTGCCGCCGACCTGCACGCTGTTTCCCCAACCGTACCCTGCGCGGGTCAGCTGATCGACGCAAAAACCGTCGCTGGCGATATCAATAGTGGAGGCGACCGTACCTGCCACCATAAACAGCGCAAATAGCGCGACGACTAGCGTTTCGGGCAATCCGCCTTCTCGCCCTGTCCCGCCAATCGCGGCGGCAATCGCCAGGATCGCCGCGAGCGCAGCCTGCCCGCGCAGGATCAGCATGCGGGAACGGCGCTGCGGGCTGCCAGGAGGTAGCCGCCAGCGCTCGACCCACGGCGCCCAAATAAACTTCAGCGCCCAGGGCAGCATGAACAGGGTTGTCGCCCCGGCAAGCGCAAGCGATCCGCCAGCAGCGCGCACCAGCGCGGGCAAGGACTGCATCGAGAGCGCCGATACCAGACTCTGTGTCACATAGATGCCGGCAATGGCGAAAATCACCCGCCCGGTGGTTAACGTCAGCGGTTTCACATTCGACGGAACGTCACTCATGCGCCACCTCCTCTGACGTGGAACCCCCTTCGGCGCGCCAGACGCGGGCGGCCATTTGCGCGTGCCACAGCGCCTGGTAACGCCCATGAAGAGAGAGCAGCTGCGCATGGGTGCCCTGTTCAACCACTTTGCCCTCCTCCATCACCAGGATGTTTCCGGCCCCGACGATGGTAGACAGGCGATGGGCGATAATAATCACCGTCCGGTTGTGAACCAGGTTATCGATAGCTTTCTGTACCGCCAGCTCGCTATCGATATCCAGCGCGGCGGTCGGCTCATCTAGAATGACGATTGGCGCATCTTTCAATAAAGCCCTGGCAATGGAAATCCGCTGGCGCTCGCCGCCCGATAGCTGTCCGCCCATCTCGCCCATTGGCGTCAGCCAGCCTTGAGGAAGGCGGGTAATGAATTCAAGACACTGCGCCGCTCGGGCGGCCTCTTCCACTTCCTGCTGGGTCGCCTGCGGGCGCGCAATCAGGATATTCGCCAGCAATGTGTCATCAAACAGCCAGACATCCTGGAAAACGACGGAAATCAGGCTGTTGAGCTGCTCCGCCGTCAGGCGACGAATATCGACGCCGCCGATAGAAATCCGCCCTTGCTGCGGATCGGCATAGCGCATTAACAGTTTGCTGACCGTGGTTTTACCTGCGCCGGAAGCGCCCACCAGCGCGCTCATACTGGCCGCCGGAAAGGTCAAAGAGAGGTCATTGAGCGCGGGATCGCCGCTGTCGTCATAGCGGTAATGAATATTGTCAAAGCGGATATCGTAACGTTCCGGCATCTCCCCGCGTTCGGCAACGGGAAGCGGCGCGATCGCCATAAATTGCTCAATACGCTGTAAGGCGCTGGCAATCAGTTCCACCACCGAGGTGTAGCTGATAAACATGGCCATCGGTTCAGCGAAACGCATAATCATCGCGGCGGCGGCAATCAGAAAGGCGAGGTTCAATGTGCCCGTGACCACCCAGATAATTCCGCACAACACCACCACCTGTAGTCCCAGCTCCACAACGCCGGCGATCAGCATCGTCGCGCCCGCGCTCTGGCGGTGAGTGCGGGTCTGTAAGTTTTCCAGAGCATCAAAATGATCCCGCAGCGCCCGGCTTTTATCGGCATCGCTACCGCAGGCACGCAATACCATCATCCCCTGCGCAAATTCAACAATATCCCCGCTCAGCCGCTGATGCGCTTCGCCCAGGGTCTGCATTTGTCGCCGCATCGCCGGGCGGCGCCAGTAATAAAACGGCGCCAGCAAAGGGAAGATCAGCAGCATCACCAGCCCCAGCCGCCAGTCGATCCACAATGTCGCCAGCGACGCCGTCAGCGGCGTGACGATGGTCAGCAGTAAAATATTGGCTATCGCAATCACATAATTGAGGTTTTCATCCACGGAGCCCAGCAACAAGGCGTTCGTTTCGCCCGCTCTGCCGCGCTGGAGCCTCTCCAGCGGCACGCGGCGTAATTGTTCGCCCAGGCGCAGGCGCAGCTCATGGGTGGCCTGCGCCAGATGCCCGCGGTATTCAAAGCCCAGCCCATACCAGCGGAGCGCCAGCGTCACCAACGCCGCAATGCTGAAGGCCAAAGCCCAGTGAAGAAGCCGCGATGCTTCATTCCGTAGCAGCGCATCAACGATCGGATAGAGACAGGCGAAGGCGATCCCCTGCATCAATGCCGCCAGCAGCAGAGCAACCAGACTGCGCCGCAGCGTTCCCGCCTGACTGCCCACGCTGGAGATAAGCTGGCGCCAGATCGCGCGCCAGGCCAGATTATCCGCCGGGTTAGTGTCTTTCATTTTGCACCGCCTCTTCCTGCGTTCCACCCGGCGCCCACTGCTGCGCCTGCTGATAGCGTTGCCATAGCCGTTGATACAGGCCACCCTGCGCCAACAGCTGCCCGTGGCTCCCGCTTTCCCGGAGCTGACCGTCGGAAAACAGCAATATCACATCGGCCTGAGTCACCATGGAGAGACGATGCGCGACCATGATGACCGTCCGGCCGCGCATGGCCGCCGCGAGGGCTTTGATAAGCGCCGCTTCACCTTCCGGATCGGCAAACGCCGTCGCTTCATCAAGCACCAGAATGGGACGATCCTGCAAAAGCGCCCGGGCGATGGTGATGCGCTGCCGCTGCCCGCCGGAGAGAAATACCCCTCGTTCCCCGACCCGCGTGCTGTAACCCTCCGGCAACGCGCTTATAAACTCATGCGCCTGCGCCACTCTGGCCGCCGCTATCACCGATTCCAGCGGCGTATCCGGCGCGCCCAGACGGATGTTATTGGCGATCGTGTCGGCAAAAAGAAAGTTGTCCTGAAACACAAACGAGATTTGCTTCATCAGGGTCTCTATCCGCATATCGCGCAGATCCACGCCGCCAATACGAATATGGCCTTTGTCGGGATCGGCGTAACGCAGTAGCAGCCGCGCCACGGTGCTTTTCCCGGCGCCGCTTGGCCCTACCAGCGCCACAATTTGCCCGACAGGCACGTGAAAGCTCACCTCCTGCAACGCGGCGCCAGTCCGCGCTTGCGGATAATGAAAGCTTACCTGCTCAAAGGTGATACTCGCCTCTTCCGGCTGTCGATCGGCTCGCGGGCGCGAGAGTTCCGGCATCGCGAGAACCTGATAGATACGCTGAACGCTTAAACGCGTTTGCGCGACCAGGTTATTAAGCATCATCATCGGCATTACCGCTTCGGCCATTCCGCTGGCTATCAGTAAAACGGCTACCCAGGCGATAAAATCGAGACTGCCAGCGTGCAGCAGGCCGTATCCGCACCAGATAAGAACGAATATGGTCGGCAGCGGGTTCAGAATTGAGAATGAAAAGCGCGCTGAAAATCCGGCCTGCCGATACCAGCTTTTGAGCACATCGACCCACTCTTCGAGGGCATGTTGATAGCGCAAAAAGCTGGTACTGCCGCTATCAAAGGTCCTCACCACCGGCATGGCCTGTACGAACTCAATCACCGCGGCGCTGACCCGTTCACGCGCCTGATGATAGCGCTGAGCCATGTTTTCCGAGCGCTGACGGGCGAGTACCAGCACCACCGAACCAAACGCCAGTACCCCCAGCGTCGCGATGGCCAGTCGCCAGTCCAGCCAGAATACGAGAACAACAGTCGCCAGCGGCATGATTATGGCGCGGGCATAGAGCGGCGTGCTGTCAGCAACAAAAATATGTAACGACTTCACATCATCCAGCATTACTTTCGCCACCGATCCGCTGCCCATCTGCTGTAACGCGCCCGGCGCAAGCTGTAGGGTCTTGCGGGCTAATCTGCTGCGCAGAATATTCTCCAGATGGAAAGCCGCATAATGAGAGGTATTGAACGCCTGCAGGCGCAGGATAAAGGTCGCTATCACGCAGCCGACTACGCCGCTCAGCGGCCAGACGGGGATGATGTCAGGCGCCCCGCGCAGATCGCGCAGGCACCATGCCAGAAAAAGCAGCGCCCCCAGGCTGGTGAAGGCCGCCAGCCCCGCCAGCGCCATAGCCAGGAGCACCTTCCGGCGAACCGGGGTAATCACCTGCCAAAGAGGAAATCGGGACAGCGATTCAGTGTTGGATGAGTGAGATGACATGGGAGCGGCTGATTTTCCTGATGAATTTTTATGGATGCCAAAAACACTATTTCAAGGTGGCGTTCCGGGAATTAATGTGAATAATAACCATTATCAATTACTCATCTACCCCATTCGGTTCTATTTATACCCGCATTGGTCTAAGCCACAGGGAGATAACCCGGTCATGACGGAGTCACCACAAACGCAATCTGCAATCTCTGTTCACCAGCTAGTGGTTGGAAAACCCGCGAACGACGGCACTATTCCTGCCCAGTGTGAGCTGCTGCGCTGCTCGTTGCAGGAAGGTATGGATATTTTGCTCTGGCGGGGCCACTTTGCTCAGCCCGAGACGTTGCAGCTGCACGACGACCTGGGCAGGATTAACTTCTCTTGCATTCTGGAAGGCACATCGCGCTTTGCGATCCAGGGACTCAGCCGCCACACCGACTGGGAACTCGCGCGCGATCGTCATTACATTACCCATACGCCAGACTGCCGCGGCAGCGCCTCCTACTGCGGCCGGTTCGAGAGCATTACGCTCTCTTTCAGCCCTGAAGCCCTCGCGCTGTGGGTGCCGGATATTAGCTCGGTCATTAAAAATAAGATCGACTCCCACTGCTGTTGCCAGCAGCAGCGTTGTAATGCTGAAACCCACCTAACGGCTCAGGCCCTGCGTCACGCGCTGATGCGGATGCACGGCGGCTTCAGTCATGAACAAAAACCGTCGACGTTATGGCTACAGGGACAAAGTCTGGTGATGCTCAGCCTGGTGCTGGATGAACATCGCGAGGACGCCAGCTGTTCCTCCTGCCACTTCAATCCGATGGAACGCCAGAAACTGCTGCGGGCAAAGGATCTGCTGCTGGCCGATTTGACGCAGGCGCCGGGGGTCACCGAACTCGCCAGAGAGTCCGGTTTAAGCGTGCTTAAAATTAAGCGGGGATTTCGCGTTCTGTTCAACAACAGCGTCTATGGTCTTTTTCAGGCTGAACGCATGCAGGAGGCAAGAAGACGGCTGGCCAATGGCAATACTTCCGTTATGACGGTGGCGGCGGATCTAGGCTATGCCAACGCCAGCCATTTCTCCGCCGCATTTCAGAAGCAGTTTGGCGTCACCCCGTCGACCTTCAAACGTCTGATCTAACCAGGGCTTACCCCAGAAACTCCTCCGTTAACAAGGCCCGGATTCGCCATCCGGGCCTTGTTTTTTGCCGACCGTAAACCGAAACGGGCACAAATAAACCCGATTCGGGTAGCGCTCAATTGTTAATAATAATTATTCTCATATAAGCAATGCTTTTGGTATGACGTGCCATCAGGAGGAAGAATGATTTCTGGCGCCCCCTCTCAGGATCCGCTGTTATCGGACAACGGCGAAGCGGCCGATTATCAACAATTACGCGAACTGTTAATACAGGAACTGAATGTAGCGCCGCAGCAGTTACAGGAAGAGAGCAATCTGATCCAGGCGGGCCTGGACTCCATAAGATTAATGAGATGGTTACACTGGTTTCGTAAAAAGGGCTACCGCCTCACCCTTCGCGAGCTGTATGCCGCCCCCACGTTGGCAGCATGGCGCCAGCTGATGCGCAGCCGTTCGGGTGAAAAACCGGATGATGCAAGCTCCCCGGCGGACGCGGCGTGGCCAGTCATGAGCGAGGGTACCCCCTTCCCGCTGACGCCGGTACAGCATGCCTATCTGACGGGCCGAATGCCCGGACAGACGCTGGGCGGCGTCGGTTGCCATCTGTATCAGGAGTTTGCCGGCCATGATCTGACGGCGCCAAAGCTGGAGCAGGCCATCACGATCTTACTGCAACGCCACCCGATGCTGCATATCGCCTTTCGCGCCGACGGGCAGCAGGTCTGGCTACCGCAGCCATACTGGAACGGCGTCACCGTTCATGATTTACGCCAGACCGACGAGGCAAGCCGCCAGGCCTATCTGGAAACATTGCGCCAGCGCCTGAGCCACCGTCTTTTACGCGTGGAAATGGGCGAAACCTTTGATTTCCAGTTGACGCTCTTGCCGGACAATCGCCACCGCCTCCATGTCAATATCGACCTGCTGATTATGGATGCTTCCAGCTTTACGCTGTTTTTCGATGAACTTAACGCCCTGCTGGCCGGAGAGTCGCTGCCGCCCGGCGACCCCCGCTATGATTTCCGCGCTTATCTGCTGCATCAGCAGAAGATCAATCAGCCGCTGCTCGACAAAGCGCGCGCGTACTGGCTGGCGAAAGCATCGATGCTGCCACCCGCGCCGGTTTTACCGCTAGCCTGCGAACCCGCCACGCTGCGTGAAGTCCGTAATACCCGACGCCGCATGATTGTCCCGACAACACGCTGGAACGCCTTTAGCCAACGGGCCGGTGAGAATGGCGTGACGCCGACAATGGCGCTGGCGACCTGTTTTGCTGCCGTTCTGGGGCGCTGGGGCGGCCTGACGCGGCTGCTGCTCAATATCACGTTATTTGACCGCCAGCCGCTGCACCCGGCGGTTGACGAAATGCTTGCCGACTTCACCAATATTCTTCTGCTGGATACCGCCTGCGATGGCGATACCGTCAGCAACCTGGCGCGTAAAAACCAGCTCACGTTTACTGAGGACTGGGATCATCGCCACTGGTCCGGCGTCGAGCTCCTTCGTGAACTCAAACGCCAGCAAAGCCATCCCCACGGCGCCCCGGTGGTATTTACCAGCAATCTGGGGCGCTCCCTGTACAGCAGCCGCGCCGAGTCGCCGCTGGGCGAACCAGAATGGGGCATCTCGCAGACGCCGCAGGTCTGGATAGATCATCTGGCGTTCGAGCATCGGGGCGAGGTCTGGCTACAATGGGATAGCAATGACGCGTTGTTCCCACCGGCGCTGGTCGAGACGTTGTTCAACGCCTACTGCCAGCTGATTAACCAACTCTGCGATGATGAAAGCGCCTGGAAGAAGTCGTTCGCGGACAGGATGCCCCAAAGCCAGCGGGAGATACGTCAACGGGTTAACGCAACCGACGCTCCCGTTCCTCAGGGCTTGCTGCATGAAGGTATTTTCCGCATCGCCCTCCGGCAACCGCAGGCGCTGGCGGTAACGGACGCACATTATCAGTGGAATTATCGTGAGCTGACCGAGAACGCGCGCCGCTGCGCTGGCAGGTTAATCGCGTGCGGGGTTCAGCCCGGCGACAATGTCGCTATTACAATGTCGAAAGGCGCGGGACAGCTGGTTGCGGTCCTCGCCGTTCTGCTGTCCGGGGCGGTGTACGTTCCGGTTTCGCTCGACCAGCCCGCCGCGCGGCGCGGGAAAATCTACGCCGACGCCAACGTCCGGCTGGTGCTCACCTGCCAGCACGACGCCAGCGCCTGGTCAGACGATATTTCCCACCTGACCTGGCAGCAGGCCATCGAGGCGGAGCCGCTAGCCGACCAGACGGCGCGCGCGCCGACGCAGCCGGCCTACATTATCTATACCTCCGGGTCGACCGGCACGCCGAAAGGCGTGGTCATTTCTCACCGTGCAGCGCTGAATACCTGCTGCGATATCAATACCCGTTACCAGGTGGGTCCCGGAGACAGAGTGCTGGCCCTCTCCGCCCTGCATTTTGATTTATCGGTTTACGACATTTTTGGCGTTCTGAGCGCCGGCGGCGCGCTGGTTATCGTTATGGAAAATCAACGGCGCGATCCCCGCGCATGGTGCGAATTGATCCAGCGTCATCAGGTTACGCTCTGGAACAGCGTCCCGGCGCTGTTCGATATGCTGTTGACCTGGTGTGAAGGTTTCGCCGACGCCGCGCCGGAGAAACTGCGGGCGGTCATGCTTTCCGGCGACTGGATCGGCCTCGATCTCCCTGCCCGCTATCACGCCTTCCGCCCCCAGGGACAGTTTATCGCCATGGGCGGCGCCACCGAGGCGTCTATCTGGTCTAACGCCTGTGAAATTAACCGGGTCCCTGACCACTGGCGCGCCATCCCTTATGGCTTTCCGCTGGCCAACCAACGTTACCGGGTGGTGGATGAACTGGGCCGGGACTGCCCGGACTGGGTACCGGGCGAATTGTGGATTGGCGGTATCGGGGTCGCGGAAGGCTACTTTAACGATCCTGTACGCAGCGAGCAGCAGTTTGTAACGCAATCGAACGCGCGCTGGTATCGCACCGGCGATCTCGGGTGCTACTGGCCAGACGGTACGTTAGAGTTCCTCGGTCGTCGCGATAAGCAGGTCAAAGTCGGGGGATATCGCATCGAGCTGGGTGAAATCGAAAGCGCGCTCAGCCAGCTGGCTGGAGTGAAACAGTCAACCGTTGTGGCGATCGGCGAAAAAGAAAAGACCCTGGCGGCCTGGGTTGTGCCTCAGGGTTCGGCTTTCTGTGTTACCCATCATCGGGACCCGGCGCTGCCCCAGGCGTGGCGCGGGCTTGCCGGAACGCTGCCCTGCTGTGTCTGCCCCCCGGAAATCTCCGCCGGCCAGGTCGCTGATTTTCTTCAGCATCGCCTGTTAAAACTGAAACCGGGTCAAACTCCTGGCGCCGATCCTCTTCCCCTGATGAATGCTCTCGCTATCCAGCCTCGCTGGCGGGCCGTGGTGAAACGCTGGTTAGCCTTTCTCGTGACCCAACAGCGGCTGCAGCCCGCCGCTGAGGGTTATCAGGTTTGTGCGGGGGAAGCGCCGGACAATGACCCTCCTTCTTTCAGCGGGCATGACCTCACCTTAACGCAGATCCTTCGCGGCGTTCGCCACGAACTGTCATTACTGAACGATGCGCGGTGGTCGCCGGAAAGTCTGGCTTTCGACCATCCGGCCAGCGCCCTGTATATCGAGGAACTGGCGACAATCTGTCAACAGCTTTCCCGGCGTTTACAGCGCCCGGTACGCCTGCTAGAGGTGGGTGTCCGCACCGCCCGCGCCGCAGAGTGCCTGCTAACCCGGCTCAGCGCTGACGAGATTGAGTATGTCGGGCTTGAGCACAGCCAGGAGCTGCTGCTGAGCGCCCGACAGCGGCTTGCACCGTGGTCTGACGCCCGTCTGGCCCTCTGGAGTGCAGACACGCTGGCGGCGCATGCTCATTCGGCGGACATTATCTGGCTGAATAACGCCCTGCATCGTCTGCTGCCGGAAGAGCCCGGGCTCCTCGCGGCATTACAGCAGCTGGCCGTTCCAGGCGCGCTGCTCTATGTGTTGGAGTTTCGTCAGTTAACGCCCTCCGCCCTGCTCAGCACGCTTCTGTTAACCGATGGTCAGCCCGAAGCCTTACTTCACAATAGCGCTGACTGGGGGGCGATATTTACCGCCGCCGCTTTCAACTGCCAGCACGGCGATGAAGTCGAGGGATTGCAGCGCTTCCTCGTACAATGCCCCGTTAGCCAGGTACACCGCGATCCTCGTCAGCTGCAGTCCGCTCTCGCCGAACGTCTGCCGGGGTGGATGGTACCGAAACGGATCTTCTTACTTGACGCCTTACCGCTGACGGCGAACGGCAAAATTGACTATCAGACGCTAAAGCGCTGTCATACCCCGGAAGCTGAAAACCGGACTGAAGCGGATTTACCCCTGGGCGATATTGAGAAGCAGGTTGCCGTCATCTGGCAGCCGCTCTTGTCGATGGGCGCCGTCAGCAGAGAAACCGACTTCTTCCAGCATGGCGGTGATAGCCTGCTAGCCACCAGGCTGATCGGACAGCTCCACCAGGCGGGTTATGAAGCACGATTAAGCGACCTGTTTAATCACCCCCGGCTGGCTGATTTTGCCGCCACGCTGCGTAAAACCGACCTCCCTGTTGAACAACCCTATGTCCACTCCCCTGAAGAACGCTACCGGCCTTTCGCGCTGACTGATGTGCAGCAGGCTTACCTGGTCGGGCGTCAGCCGGGCTTTGCCCTTGGCGGCGTAGGCTCACACTTCTTTGTTGAATTTGAAATTGCCGATCTGGATATTCACCGGCTGGAGAAGGTCTGGAACCGGTTAATCGCCCGCCACGATATGCTGCGCGCCGTGGTGCGGGATGGACAACAGCGGGTTCTCGAACAGACTCCCCCGTGGGTGATACCCGCGCACATCCTGCACAGCCCCGAAGAGGCGCTGCAGGTACGCGACAGACTGGCGCATCAGGTTCTCAACCCTGAAGTCTGGCCGGTATTCGATCTCCAGGTCGGGTTCGTCGACGGGATGCCCGCCCGCCTGTGGCTGTGTCTGGATAACCTGTTGCTTGACGGGTTGAGCATGCAGATCCTGTTGTCGGAACTGGAACACGGCTATCGCTATCCGCAGCAGCTGCCGCCGCCGCTTCCTGTTACCTTCAGGGATTATCTGCAGCAACCCGCGCTGCGGACGCCCAATCCCGACTCTCTGGCATGGTGGCAAACGCAGCTTGATGATATTCCTCCGGCGCCTGCGTTACCGCTACGCTGCTTGCCTCAGGACGTTGAGACGCCGCGCTTCGCACGGCTCAATGGGGCAATGGACAGCGCGCGCTGGCGTCGCCTGAAACAGCGGGCGGCTGACGCTCATCTCACCCCGTCGGCCGTACTGTTATCCGTGTGGTCAACGGTTCTTGCTGCATGGAGCGCAAAGCCCGATTTCACGCTTAACCTTACGCTTTTCGACAGACGACCGCTGCACCCGCAAATCAACCAGATCCTGGGCGACTTTACTTCGCTGATGCTGCTGAGCTGGCATCCCGGCGAGAGCTGGCTGCAAAGCGCGCGGTTATTACAGCAGCGACTAAGCGAGAGCCTCAACCACCGCGATGTGTCGGCAATACGCGTGATGCGGCAACTGGCGCGGCGGCAAAACGTACCGGCTGTCCCAATGCCCGTCGTCTTTACCAGCGCGCTGGGCTTTGAGCAGGATAACTTCCTTGCCCGGCGCAATCTACTCAAACCGGTGTGGGGTATATCCCAGACGCCGCAGGTCTGGCTCGATCACCAGGTTTATGAATCCGAAGGGGAACTGCGCTTTAACTGGGATTTTGTCGCCGCCCTGTTTCCTGACGGGCAGGTGGAGCGCCAGTTTGCACAGTATTGCGCGTTGCTTAACCGAATGGCGGAGGATGACAGCAGCTGGCAGCTGCCGCTCGCCGACCTGGTTCCCCCGCTTAAGGTCACGGAGCGACGCGCCCGCCGGCTGCGCCCTGAGCGCGCTCAGCCGCGGATCGCGGCGAACGAGAGCAGCGTCAGCCTGATTTGCGACGCCTTTCGCGAGGTGGTTGGCGAGCCTGTCGCACCCGCAGAGAACTTTTTTGAGGCGGGCGCCACGTCGCTGAATCTGGTACAGCTGCACGTCTTGTTACAACGTCACGAATTCGCCGCCCTGACGCTGCTTGACCTGTTCACTCACCCTTCTCCTGTCGCGCTGGCCAATTATCTCGCCGGCGTAGCCCTGGAGGAGAAAACCAAACGCGTGCGGCCGGTTCGCCGGCGTCAGCGGCGCATTTGACGCGAAACAAACTGACTTTTCCCGGACGCCATCGCCAACGCATGGCGCGCCACTGACTTTGTCAATTTTAGGAAACGGGACCGATTATGGATAACTTGCGCTTCTCTTCTGCGCCAACAGCAGATTCCATTGATGCATCGATCGCTCAACGCTACCCGGACTGCGAACCTGTCGCAGTCATCGGCTACGCCTGCCATTTTCCTGAAGCGCCGGATGGCGAAACCTTCTGGCGAAATCTGCTGGAAGGCCGCGAATGCAGCCGACGCTTTACGCGCGAAGCGCTTCTGGCCGCCGGGCTGGATACCGCCATTATTGACGATCCTTGTTACGTCAATATTGGAACGGTTTTAGACAACGCTGACTGCTTCGATGCCACCCTGTTTGGCTATTCGCGGCAGGAAGCGGAGTCGATAGATCCCCAGCAGCGCCTGTTTTTACAGGCGGTCTGGCATGCGCTGGAGCATGCAGGTTACGCCCCGGGCGCCGTCCCCCATAAGACCGGCGTTTTCGCCTCTTCGCGGATGAGCACCTATCCCGGCCGCGAAGCCCTGAACGTGACAGAGGTCGCACAGGTCAAAGGCCTGCAGTCTCTGATGGGCAATGACAAGGACTATATAGCCACCCGCGCGGCCTACAAACTCAATCTGCACGGCCCGGCGTTATCGGTACAGACCGCCTGCTCCAGTTCGCTGGTTGCGGTCCATCTGGCCTGCGAAAGCCTGCGCGCAGGCGAATCCGATATGGCGGTAGCCGGCGGAGTGGCGCTTTCCTTCCCCCAACAGGCGGGTTACCGCTACCAGCCCGGGATGATTTTCTCTCCCGACGGCCACTGTCGCCCTTTTGACGCCTCGGCAGAGGGCACCTGGGCCGGCAACGGTCTCGGCTGCGTGGTGCTGCGTCGCCTGAAGGACGCGCTGCTGTCAGGCGATCCGATTATCGCGGTGATCCTCTCCAGCGCGGTCAACAACGACGGAAACAGAAAAGTGGGTTATACCGCGCCGTCGGTGGCAGGACAGCAAGCGGTCATCGAAGAGGCGTTAATGCTGGCGGCCATCGACGACAGGCAGATCGGCTACATTGAAACCCACGGTACCGGCACGCCGCTGGGAGACGCGATTGAAATAGAAGCCCTGCGCAACGTCTACGCTCCCCGCCCGCCGCAACAGCGCTGCGCGCTGGGTTCCGTGAAGAGCAACGTTGGTCACCTGGATACCGCGGCGGGCATTGCCGGACTGCTGAAAACCGTTCTGGCGGTCAGTCGCGGAAAAATTCCGCCAATGCTGAATTTTCACACGCCAAACCCGGCGCTTAAGCTCGAGGAAAGCCCCTTTACCGTGCCGGTGACGGCGCAGGAGTGGCAGGACGAAGTGCGCTACGCGGGCGTCTCCTCCTTCGGTATTGGCGGCACCAACTGCCATATGATCGTCGCTTCGCTGCCCGACGAACTCAACATAAGCTACCCCGCCGCGGATGACGGCAGCAAGAGTTCCGCGCTGTTGCTCAGCGCCGCCAGCGACACCGCGTTGCGGCAGCTGGCAGCGGACTATGCCGCGGCGCTGAGGGAAAACGCGGATGCCAACAATCTGGCCTTCACGGCGTTACGCGCGCGCCGTCTCGATCTTCCCTTCCGCCTGGCGGCGCCATTAAATCATGACACCGCCGCCGCGCTCAGCGCCTGGGCTGGCGCGAAATCGACTTCGCCGGTCTATAGCGGCCACGGCGCCAGCGGCAAACAGGTGTGGCTGTTTACCGGGCAGGGTTCGCACTGGCGCACTATGGGCCAGTCTCTGTACCAGCACTCAACGGCGTTTGCCGATACGCTGGAGCGCTGTTTTGCCGCCTGTCGCGACATGCTCACGCCTTCGCTACGGGAAGCGATGTTTAATCCCGATTCAGCGCAGCTTGACAATATGGCCTGGGCCCAGCCGGCGATTGTCGCGTTCGAAATCGCGATGGCGGCCCACTGGCGCGCTGAAGGACTGAAGGCCGACTTCGCCATGGGTCACTCCGTCGGCGAATTTGCCGCTGCCGTTGTCTGCGGACACTATACCATTGAGCAGGTCATGCCGCTGGTATGTCGGCGCGGCGCGCTGATGCAGCTGTGCGCAAGCGGCGCGATGGTGGCGGTATTTGCGCAAGAAGAGGCGCTGATGCCGTTGGCCCGTCAGTTCGAGCTGGATCTCGCCGCCAACAATGGCACCCGGCATACGGTCTTTTCCGGGCCGGAAGCCCGTATCGCGGAGTTTTGCGCCGTGCTTTCGCAACACGAGATCGACTATCGTCGCCTGAGCGTAACCGGCGCGGCGCACTCCGCTTTACTTGAACCAATACTCGATCGCTTCCAGGAGGCCTGCGCGGGTCTGCTCGCCGAGCCGGGGCAAATACCGCTGATTTCCACGCTTACCGCCGAACTCATTGACGAGGCGACGCTCAACCAGGCGGATTACTGGCGCCGCCATATGCGCCAGCCGGTACGTTTTATTCAGAGTATTCGGGCGGCGCGCAAGCTCGGTGCCCGCGTTTTTGTTGAAATGGGGCCCGACGCCCAGCTGATTGCCTCCGGACAGCGCGAATACCGCGATGACGCTTACTGGATAGCCAGCGCCCGGCGTAAACAGGAGGCGAGCGCTGTCCTGAATCAGGCGCTTCTCCAGCTATACGCGGCCGGCGTCACCTTACCGTGGGCCGATCTTCTGGCAGGCGATGGGCAACGTATCTCCGCGCCATGCTATCCGTTTGCGACCGAGCGTTACTGGAAAGAACGCGCCACCTCCGCCTGCGAGCCTGCCGATGCTGTGCTTGCCGCTGGATTAGAGGTGGCCAACAGCGCCGCGACAGCGCTCGAACTCCCCCGTCTGGAGGCGCTTAAACAGTGCGCCACGCGACTGCACGCCATCTATGTCGATCGGCTGGTACAACGCTGTACGGGCGATGCGATAGATAACGGCGTGGACGCCATCACCATTATGCGGCATGGACGACTGATGCCCCGCTACCAGCAGCTGCTTCAGCGCCTGCTAAATAACTGCGTGGTCGACGGCGACTACCGCTGTGCTGAGGGGCGCTACTACCGCGCCCGCCCCATTGAACATCAGCAGCGGGAAATTCTGCTGACGGAACTCGCCGATTATTGTGAAGGTTATCAGGCTATCCCCGATACCATCGCCCGTGCCGGCGATCGGTTATACGACATGATGAGCGGCGCGGAAGAGCCGGTGGCGATTATCTTCCCGCAAGGCGCTTCCGACGGCGTAGAGGTGCTATATCAGGAATTCAGCTTTGGCCGCTATTTCAACCAGATTGCCGCCGGGGTACTACGGGGTATCGTCCAGGCGCGTCAGCCCCATCAGCCGCTGCGCATTCTTGAAGTCGGCGGCGGAACCGGCGGCACCACCGCATGGCTGCTGCCTGAACTCAAAGACGTACCGGCGCTGGAGTACCACTTCACCGATATCTCCGCACTGTTCACCCGCCGCGCGCAGCAGAAATTCGCCGACTATGACTTTGTGCATTACGACGAGCTGGATCTCGAACAAGAGGCGCAGTCTCAGGGCTTTGCGGCGCAGTCTTACGATCTTATCGTCGCGGCTAACGTGATCCATGCCACGCGCCATATCGGTCGAACCCTCGATAATCTGCGTCCCTTGCTCAAGCCGGGTGGGCGCCTGCTGATGCGCGAAATCACCCAGCCAATGCGTCTGTTTGATTTCGTTTTCGGCCCGCTGGTCCTCCCGCTACAGGATATCGACGCCCGCGAAGGCGAGCTCTTCCTCACCCCCCATCAGTGGCAGCAGCAGTGCCGCCGCGCCGGATTCTGCAAAATAGCGTGGCTACCGCAGGACGACAGCCCGACCGCCGGTATGAGCGAACATATCATTCTCGCCACCCTGCCCGGCCAGGAGATGTCCACGTCATCAGAATCCGCGCTGGAACAGACGTTGCCGGATAACCCTGATTATCTCGCCGACTGGTCCGATTGCGCAGGTCAGCCGGAACGGTTTACCGCCCGCTGGCAGGAGGCCTGGCGGCGCCTCTCCGCGCGGCACGGCGACGATTCCCCCGTGAAACCGCCCCTCGTTACCGCCCCGCAATGGCTGGGGGAGGTGCGCTTAAGCTGGCGAAACGCAGCCTTTTCCCGCGGCGAGATGCGCGTGGAAGCCCGTCATCCAGACGGCAAGTGGCTGCCGCTGGCGCCCGACGCGCCTCTTCCTGCGCCGCAGACGCATTATCATTGGCGCTGGAGGCCCCTCAGCATCGACAGTAATAGCCGCCCGCTGGTATTCCGCTTCAGCGCCGGTACCCTTGCCTACGAAGAGGCGCTGGCGCAATACGGCATTCTTCACGATCCGCAGGCCCCTTCTGTTCTGATGATTGTCGACGAGAGCGAGGAGACGCTGGCGTTAGCGACACAGGTGAAAGAGGCGCTCACCGCCAGCCCAGGCGGCTTGATTGTCGTCACCCGCCGCGCGTGGCGAATCGAGGAAAACGAGGCGATATCAGCGGCCCATCACGCGCTGTGGGCTATGCTTCGCGTCGTGGCCAACGAACAGCCGGAACGGTTAATCGCCGCTATCGATATGGCTGAAAACGCCTCGTGGGAAACGCTGCGTCAAGGATTAAGCGCTGTTTCATTGTCACAACGCTGGCTTGCAGCCCGGGATAACGGCTTCTGGCTCCCTTCGCTGGCGCCCAATGCGGGATGCGCCGCCGAATTACCGGCGAAGGTGTTTGCCGGCGATAACCGCTGGCATATGGTGACCGGGGCGTTTGGCGGACTGGGCCGCCTTGCCGTGAACTGGCTCAGAGAAAAAGGGGCGCGCCGCATCGCGCTACTGGCGCCGCGCGTGGATGCGTCATGGCCAGGCGACACAGCGGACGTGGAGATTCGCGTCTGCCGTTGTGATGTGGGTGATGCCGGAGAGCTGGCCCGCGTTCTTGATGAGCTGGCGACCAGCGGCGGCATTGCCGGAGCGATTCATACCGCTGGCGTATTGGCTGATGGGCCCTTGCAGGAACTCGATGACCACCAGCTGGCCGCCGTTTTCGCGGTCAAAGCGCAGGCGGCAAGCCAGCTATTACAAACGCTGGGCAACCACGACGCCCGTTATCTGATTCTCTATTCGTCCGCTGCCGCCGCCCTCGGCGCGCCAGGCCAGAGCGCCCATGCGCTGGCCTGCGGGTATCTTGACGGGCTCGCCCGGCAGTTCTCCTCCCTTGATACGCCGAAAGTGCTCTCCATCGCCTGGGGCGCATGGGGAGAAAGCGGCCGGGCGGCTACGACGGAGATGCTGACGACCCTTGCCGATCGTGGCATGGGCGCGTTAAGCGATGGCGAGGGGCGCTGGCACCTTGAACAAGCGGTGATGCGCGGTGCCGCCTGGCGACTGGCCATGCGCGTTTTCACCGACAAAATGCCCCCGCTGCAGCAGGCTCTGTTTAACGCCGCAGCAACAGAACACGCCGCGATTCCGGCCGCGACTCCCGCTGATAACCATGCTTTTCACGGTAGCATCAGCGATAAAGCGGCGGTGATGACATGGCTGAAAAATCGCATTGCGGTGCAGCTAAGACTGAACGATCCTGCTTCGCTGAACGCAGATCAGGATCTGTTACAGCTGGGAATGGACTCGCTGCTCTTTCTTGAACTCAGCAGCGATATTCAACATGACCTGGGTGTACGCATCAACGCGGAACGGGCGTGGCAGGATCTCTCGCCGCACGGGCTCACACAGCTTATCTGTTCTCAGGCAGAGACGGCGACTGCCGTATCGCCGCCGGAAGCGTTGCAGCACGATGCCGCTGAGCGTTACGCGCCCTTCCCGTTGACGCCGATTCAGCATGCCTACTGGTTGGGCAGAACCCATCTTATAGGCTATGGCGGCGTTGCCTGTCACGTGCTGTTTGAATGGGATAAACGCCACGATGAGTTCGATCTCGCCGTACTGGAGAAAGCATGGAACCAGCTCATTGCCCGCCACGATATGCTGCGGATGGTGGTGGATGCAGATGGACAACAGCGCGTTCTGGCGACAACCCCGACGTATCGTATCCCGCGCGACGATCTGCGCGCGCTTTCCCCGCAAGAGCAGTGCCAGGCGCTGGAAAAACGGCGCCATGAACTGAGCTATCGCGTTTTACCTGCCGACCAGTGGCCGCTCTTTGAGCTGGTGGTCAGCGAAATCGACGATTGCCGCTACCGCCTGCACATGAACCTCGATCTTCTGCAGTTCGATGTGCAGAGCTTTAAAGTCATGATGGACGATTTGGCCCAGGTATGGCGCGGAGAAACGCTGCCGCCGCTCGATATCACCTTCCGCGATTACGTGATGGCTGAACAGGCGCGCCGGCAAACAACAGCATGGCACGATGCCTGGGATTACTGGCAGGAAAAACTGCCGCAACTGCCTTCAGCGCCGGAACTGCCGGTGGTGGAGACACCGCCGGAAACCCCGCACTTCACCACGTTCACTTCGACGCTTGATAGACAAGAGTGGCAGGCGGCGAAACAACGCTGGCAGCAGCAGGGCCTCACCCCCTCCGCCGCGCTGCTCACGCTGTTTGCCGCCACCCTTGAGCGCTGGAGCCGTACCACGGCATTTACGCTGAACCTGACGTTCTTCAATCGCCAGCCGATCCACCCGCAAATCAATCAGTTGATCGGGGATTTTACCTCCGTCACGCTGGTTGATTTTAACTTCTCAACGCCGCTAACGCTGCAGGAGCAGATGCAACGGACCCAGCAGCGTCTCTGGCAAAACATGGCGCACAGCGAAGTGAACGGCGTTGAGGCGATCCGCGAGCTGGGGCGCCAGCGCGGATCCCAGCGTCAACCGCTGATGCCGGTGGTGTTTACCAGCATGCTGGGGATGACGCTGGAAGGAATGGCTATCGACCGGGCAATGAGTCATCTGTTCGGCGAACCCTGCTATGTCTTTACGCAAACGCCGCAGGTCTGGCTGGATCATCAGGTGATGGAGAGCGATGGCGCGTTGACGTTTAGCTGGTACTGCATGGATAACGTGCTGGAACCGGGCGCGGCTGAAGCGATGTTTAATGACTACTGCGCCATCCTGCAGGCCGCCATTGCCACCCCTGAAGGCCTGAAGACCATGGACAGCGGCATTGCCGAACACATTCCCCGCCGCCGCTGGCCGCTGAACGCGCAGGCAGACTACGATCTGCGGGATATTGAGCAAGCGGCGCAGGAATACCCCGGCATCCAACAGGCCAGAGCGGAATTAAGCGAAAATGGCGCGTTAACCCTGGATATCGTTATGACCGAGGATCCACCGCCCTCAGCGCCGTTACATGATGAGCACGATCTCGCCTCACTGGCGCTGCCGTTGCCTGAACAGACGCAACTTGACGAGCTGGAAGCGACCTGGCGCTGGCTGGAGGCGCGTGCGCTGCAGGGGATTGCCGCAACGCTATATCGCCACCGTCTGTTCACCACCCCGGAGGTTGCCCACCCATTTGGCGAAATAGTACAGGCGCTGGGCGCGCAAGCGTCACACCGGCGCCTGCTACGCCAGTGGCTGCAGTGTCTGGCGGAAAGAGAATGGTTAGTGCGCGAGGGGGATAGCTGGCGCTGCCGCATTCCGCTCAGCGAAATTCCCGAACCTCACGAAGCTTGCCCGCAAACCCACTGGAGCCAGGCGCTGGCGCAGTATCTTGTCGCCTGCATCGCCCGGCACGACGACCTCTTCTCCGGGCAGTGTTCGCCGCTGGAACTGCTGTTCAACGAGTCGTTGCGCGTAACCGACGCGCTGTATCGCGAAAACCCCGCCAGCGCTTGTCTGAATCGCTATACCGCGCAGATTGCCGCCCTTTGCGGCGCAGAACGGATCCTCGAGGTGGGCGCCGGAACCGCAGCCACCGCGGAACCGGTGCTGAAGGCCACGCGAAACGCGCGGCTGTCATACCACTTCACGGATGTCTCCGCGCAGTTCCTCAACGACGCCCGAACCCGTTTCCACGATGAATCGCGAGTGTCTTACGCCTTATTCGATATCAACCAGCCGCTGGATTTTACCGCCCACCCCGAGGCGGGTTACGACCTGATTATTGCCGTCAACGTGCTTCACGACGCCAGCCATGTCGTACAGTCGTTGCGCCGATTAAAGCGGTTGCTGAAAGCCGGCGGACGTCTGCTGATCGTTGAAGCGACGGAACGAAACAGCGTATTCCAGCTGGCGAGCGTCGGCTTTATCGAAGGGTTAAGCGGATACCGCGATTTCCGCCGCCGGGATGAAAAACCTATGCTCACCCGTTCGGCGTGGCAGGAAGTGCTTGTGCAGGCCGGTTTTGCCAACGAACTGGCCTGGCCGCCGCAGGAATCGTCGCCGCTGCGCCAGCATCTGCTGGTCGCACGTTCGCCTGGGGTGAATCGCCCGGATAAAGCAGCCGTGAGCCGCTATCTGCAGCAGCGTTTTGGCGCCACCCTGCCCGCGTTGCAGATCCGGCAGCGAGAAACGTTATTTACTCCGCTATCGGCCCCGCCTGACGCACAGATTGCGCCAGCCGAATCGACACCGAGCTCCGGGGGAGATCCGGCGCTGGAAAAACAGGTCGCTGAACTCTGGCAAACGCTGCTGTCTCGCCCCGTGGCCAGACATCACGACTTTTTCGCGCTGGGCGGCGATAGCCTGATGGCGACAAGGATGGTCGCGCAGTTGAACCGCAGAGGGATTGCCAGCGCCAGCCTTCAGGATCTGTTCACCCATTCAACGCTCAGCGACTTCTGCACCCATCTGCAGGCCTGTTCGTCGGCAGAGGAGAATCCTGTGCCCATTTGCCAGGGCGGTGGCGACGAAACGTTGTTTGTTTTCCATGCTTCAGACGGAGATATCAGCGCCTGGCTGCCGCTCGCCAGCGCGCTGAATATGCCCGTTTTTGGCCTGCAGGCAAAATCGCCGCAGCGTTTTGCCACGCTTGATCGGATGATCGATGAGTATGTCGCGAGTATCCGCCGCCAGCAGCCGCACGGCCCTTATGTTCTGGCGGGCTGGTCGTATGGCGCTTTTCTTGCGGCGGGCGCCGCGCAGCGCCTGGATGCCAAAGGCGAGCAGGTACGGCTGGCGTTAATCGATCCCGTGTGTCGACAGGATTTTCGTTGCGCAAACCGGACGGCCCTGCTGCGGCTGTTAGCCGAAGGCGATACGCCGCTGGCGCTGCCGGAACATTTCGATCGGCTGACGCCCGACCGCCAGCTTACCGATTTTATCGACCTTGCCAGAACGGCGGGAATGATGGCGCAAAACCTGACGCTACAGGCGGCGGAAGCGTGGATCGACAACATCGCGCATCTGCTGCGCTTACTGACCGAGCATACGCCGGACGAAACCGTTCCGCTCCCCTGTCTCATCGTGCATGCCGCGATGAGACCCGCGCGCTGGACGCCAGCGGAAACCGAATGGCAAACCTGGATAGACCGCGCCGACAGCTATGCGATTAAAGCCAGCCATTGGCAAATCATGCTGGATCCCCCCCACGTTCAGACCTGTGCGCAGTATATCAAGCGCTGGCTCGGCGCAACCTCAACGCAACCGGAGAACACGTTATGATGCCGTCCGCCGCCCCTAAGCAACGCGTACTGATTGTGGGCGCTAAATTTGGCGAAATGTACCTCAACGCCTTTATGCAGCCCCAGGAGGGGCTGGAACTGGTTGGTCTTCTGTCCCAGGGAAGCGCGCGATCGAGAGAGCTGGCCTGTGCGTTTGGAATCCCGCTGTATACCTCGCCGGAACAGATCGCCGAGATGCCGGATATCGCCTGTATCGTCGTGCGCTCAACCGTCGCCGGCGGGAGCGGAACCCAGCTTGCCCGGCACTTTTTGACCCGCGGCGTGCACGTGATTCAGGAGCATCCCCTCCACCCGGATGACGTCCGTTCTTTACAAGCGCTGGCGCAGGAACGGGGCCGCTGCTATTGGGTCAACACGTTTTATCCGCACGCGCGTGCGGGTCGCGCCTGGCTCGGGGATGCGCAGCGGTTACGTCGCAGCCTGGATCAGGCGCCGTCGGTTGCTCACGCTACCACCAGCCGACAGTTGCTCTACTCCACGCTGGATTTGTTGTTGCTGGCGCTAGAGGTTGATGCCGCCAGCGTGGCGTGCGAAGTGGTCGGTAGCTTTAGCGACTTTCACTGTCTGAGACTTTTCTGGCCGGCGGGAGAAGCCTGTCTGCTACTTCAGCGCTATCTCGATCCTGACGATCCTGATATGCACAGCCTGATTATGCACCGTTTGCTGCTGGGCTGGCCGGAAGGTCATCTTTCGCTGGAGGCAAGCTACGGCCCCGTGGTCTGGTCATCCAGCCTGTTTGTCGCAGAACATCAGGCGAATGTTCGTAGTCTCTACCGCAGGCCGGAGATCCTGCGCGACCCGCCGGGTCAGACGCGCAGCGCGGCTCCCCTGAGCTGGCGTGATTGCTGTGAAACCGCCGGACCGGAGGGGGTCGGCAGGTTGCTACAGCAGCTGCGCTGCCATCTGGCGGGTGGAAATCTGCCGGCGGCCTGCCACTCCGCTCATCAGCTCGCGTTATCACAGTTATGGCAGCAGATTTTACGTAAGACCGGCCATGCGGAGATCCGACATCTGACGCCGCCGCGTCACGACCGGTTACCGGCTTTCTACCGCCACGATGAGGAGTCCCGGTGATGCAATCTGCCATGTGTATACCGTTATGGCCCGCCCGCAACGCCAGTACGGCGCATCTGGTGATGTGCCCCTTCGCGGGCGGCAGCAGTAGCGCGTTTCGCCGCTGGCGAGACCACCCCATGGCGGAGATCGCGCTTTCCCTGGTGACCTGGCCGGGGCGCGATCGCCTGCGCCATCTGGCGCCGCTCAGCAGCATTACGCAACTGGCGTCGCTGCTGGCGGACGAACTGGAAGAGAGCGTATCGCCTGACGCCCCGCTTTTACTTGCCGGGCACAGCATGGGCGCACAGGTGGCGTTTGAAACCTGCCGGCTTCTGGAACAACGGGGGCTTCCCCCACAAGGGCTGATTATTTCCGGCTGCCATGCCCCTCATCTGCATTCCCGGCGCAGGCTCAGCGACCGCGATGATGCCGACTTTATCGCTGAAATGATCGATATCGGCGGATGTTCGCCTGAACTACAGGAAAACAAGGAGCTACTGTCGCTATTTCTTCCTCTTCTGCGCGCTGATTTTTACGCTACTGAGCACTATCACTACGACTCGCTCGACGATTTTCCGCCGCTGCGCACGCCTGCGCTGCTCGTGTGCGGCAGCCGCGATCGTGAAGCCTCCCGGCCGGAGATGGAGGCCTGGCGTCCGTGGCTGAACCATATCGCGGGCGAGGTGGTGATTGACGGCGACCATTTTTATCTGCTGCAACAATCCAGGGCCTTTTTTACGCAGATTACTCACCATTTTCCCCACGTATTTTCTGCGACGACCGCTTTGCAAAATCGGTCCTGCACTTCAGAAAGGTGACGCATGCACTCTTCCTTTGATTCTCTGATAAAACAGTATCCCTTCCCCATTGCTGAACAGCTGCGCCACTGGGCGGCTCGCTATCCCTCGCGAATTGCTGTCGTTGATGCCAAAGGCTCGCTGACCTACAGCGCGCTCGATCTTCGGGTCGATGAGCTTGCTGCAGGGTTATACTCGCTGGGTTTGCGTCCGGGAGAACATGTGCTTATCCAACTCCCCAACGGCAACGCATTTGTGATCCTGCTGTTCGCGCTGTTAAGACTGGGCGTTATCCCTGTTCTGGCGATGCCCTCGCAGCGGGCGCTGGATATTGACGCGCTGATGGCGCTGGCGCAACCGGCCGCTTATGTGATTCACGGAGAAAGCCACGCGGACCTGGCCCGCCAGATGGCGCGCAAACACGCCTGCCTGCGGCAAGTTCTGGTCGCAGGTGAGACCGAAGGCGACGATTTTACGCCGCTCTTCTCGCTGCGCGGCGAACGGCAGGCGTGGCCGCAGCCCGATGCTGCCGGCACCGCGATGCTGCTGCTCTCAGGCGGCACCACCGGGACGCCAAAGCTTATCCCGCGACGGCACGCTGACTATAGCTATAACTTCAGCGCCTCCGCCGAACTGTGCGGCCTTAAGCCACAGAGCGTGTATCTCGCCGTCCTCCCCGTGGCGCATAACTTTCCGCTGGCCTGCCCCGGTATTCTGGGAACCCTTGCCTGCGGCGGAAAGGTGGTATTGACCGACAGCGCCAGCTGCGATGAGGTGATGCCTTTAATCGCTGAACAAGGCGTGACCCACGTCGCCCTGGTACCGGCGCTGGCGCAGCTCTGGGTGCAGGCCAGAGAGTGGGAAGACAGCGATCTCTCTTCGCTACGCGTCATTCAGGTGGGCGGCGCCCGGCTTGACCCAACGCTTGCTGAGCAGGTTATCTCGACGTTTGATTGTCCCCTGCAACAGGTATTCGGTATGGCGGAAGGCCTGCTCTGCTTTACCCGGTTGGACGATCCTCTGGCCACCGTTCTCCACAGCCAGGGGCGCCCTATGTCTCCCCTGGATGAAATTCACGTCGTTGACGAAGAGGAGAACGACGTTGCGCCCGGCGAAACCGGACAGTTATTAACGCGCGGTCCTTATACTATTACGGGCTATTATCGCGCTCCCGAGCACAATGCGCGGGCCTTTACCGCGCAAGGATTTTACCGTACGGGCGACAATGTCAGGCTCGATGAGGCGGGAAATCTGTACGTTGAGGGGCGTATAAAAGAGCAGATCAACCGCGCCGGAGAGAAAATAGCCGCTGCGGAAGTGGAATCGGTGCTGATGCGTCTGGAAGACGTAAAGGATTGCGCCGTGGTCGCCGCGCCGGACACGCTGCTTGGCGAGCGGATATGCGCGTTTATCATCGCGCAACGCACTCCCTCTGACTATCAACAGCTGCGTCAAAAGCTGGTCCGAATGGGGATCAGCGCGTGGAAGATTCCCGATCAAATTGAGTTTCTGACCCACTGGCCGCTCACCGCCGTCGGCAAGGTAGATAAAAAGCGCCTGACGGCGCTCGCCATTGAGCGTTATCGCCATTCAGCCCAATAAGCGCCCCGCTACCCGAAACAGGTGGAAATAAACCCGTTTCGGGTAGCAGTGCAATTAGAAATAGTTATCATTTTCAATTCACCATTATCGGTATTTTGGCGTCTCGCCGTTTTTCAGGGATTCATAACAATGAAAATGACACGGTTTTATCCTCTGGTTCTGGGGGGATTTTTACTCCCGGCCGCTGCTCATAGCCAAACCTCACAGCAAGACGAAAGCACGTTGGTGGTCACCGCCAGCAAACAGTCTTCCCGCTCGGCATCAGCCAATAATGTCTCTTCTACCGTTATCAGCGCGACGGAGTTAAGCGACGCGGGCGTTACCGCCAGTGACAAACTCCCCAGAGTGTTGCCTGGGCTGAATATTGAAAATAGCGGCAACATGCTTTTTTCAACGATCTCCCTACGCGGCATCTCTTCGGCCCAGGACTTTTATAACCCCGCCGTTACCCTGTATGTCGATGGCGTCCCGCAGCTTTCGACCAACACCATCCAGGCGCTGACCGATGTGCAAAGCGTGGAGCTGCTGCGAGGACCGCAGGGCACCTTATATGGCAAAAGCGCCCAGGGCGGGATCATTAACATCGTCACCCAGCAGCCGGACAGCACGCCGCGCGGCTATATTGAAGGCGGCGTCAGCAGTCGTGACAGTTATCGAAGCAAACTCAACCTGAGCGGCCCGATTCAGGATGGCCTGTTATACGGCAGCGTGACCCTTTTACGCCAGGTTGATGACGGCGAGATGATTAACCCCTCGACCGGTAGCGATGATTTAGGCGGTACCCGCGCCAGTATCGGGAATGTGAAACTGCGTCTGGCGCCGGACGACCAGCCCTGGGAAATGGGGTTTTCCGCCTCGCGCGAATGCACTCGCGCTACACAGGATGCCTACGTGGCATGGAATGATCTCAAGAGCCGTACGCTGTCTCTCGGCGAGGGTTCACCGGACCCGTACCTACGGCGCTGTACTGACAGCCAGACGCTAAGCGGTAAATACGCTACCGATGACTGGGTTTTCAATCTGATCGGCGCCTGGCAGCAGCAGAATTATTCCCGGACCTTCCCTTCCGGCTCGTTGATCGTCAATATGCCCCAGCGCTGGAACCAGGATGTGCAGGAGCTACGCGCCGCCACCCTCGGCGATACGCGTACCGTGGATATGGTATTTGGGTTGTACCGGCAGAACACCCGCGAAAAGCTAAATTCCTCCTACGATATGCCGACGATGCCCTATTTAAGCAGCACCGGCTATACCACCGCTGAAACCCTTGCCGCCTACAGCGATCTGACCTGGCATTTAACCGAACGTTTTGACATCGGCGGCGGCGTGCGTTTCTCGCATGATAAAGCCAGCACGCAGTATCACGGCAGCATGCTGGGAAACCCATTTGGCGACCAGGGTAAAAGCAATGACGACCGGGTGCTCGGACAGCTCTCCGCAGGCTATCTGCTGACCGACGACTGGCGAGTATATACCCGCGTCGCCCAGGGATATAAGCCTTCCGGATATAATATAGTGCCTACCGCAGGTCTTGATGCCAAACCGTTCAACGCGGAAAAATCCATCAACTATGAAATTGGCACCCGTTACGACACCGCCGATGTCACGCTGCAAGCCGCCACCTTTTATACCCACACCAAAGATATGCAGCTCTACTCTGGCCCGGTCGGAATGCAGACCTTAAGCAATGCGGGGAGAGCCGACGCCACCGGCGTTGAGCTGGAAGCGAAATGGCGGTTTGCCCCCGGCTGGTCATGGGATATCAATGGCAACATGATCCGTTCCGAATTCACCAACGACAGCGAGTTGTACCACGGCAACCGGGTGCCGTTCGTACCGCGTTACGGCGCGGGAAGCAGCGTGAATGGCGTGATTGATACGCGCTATGGCGCACTGATGCCCCGGCTGGCGGTTAATCTGGTGGGGCCGCACTATTTCGATGGCGACAACCAGCTGCGGCAAGGCGCCTACGCCACCCTGGACAGCAGCATTGGCTGGCAGGCGACGGAACGGATGAATATTTCCGTCTATGTCGATAACCTGTTCGACCGTCGTTACCGTACCTATGGATATATGAACGGCAGCAGCGCCGTCGCGCAGGTTAATATGGGCCGCACCGTCGGTATCAATACGCGAATTGATTTCTTCTGATCCAACGATCCAGGGATGCAATAATCGCATCCCTGTCATCACCGAATTTAACTCGTTGACGTCCGGAAAACGCCTGGGACAACCCCAGCCAGCAACAAAACCTATATTGTCACTGGCCGGCCTTGAAGATAATTCCATCGGCCTGCTGCTGCCGAAGGAATTCACCGCTTACTTCGCCGGAATAATCAGCACCTGGCCCGGATAGATTTTATCGGGATGCGTCAGCATCGGTTTGTTGGCTTCAAAAATACGTTGGTAGTCATTAGCAGAGCCATACATCGCTTTGGAGATGGCGCTCAGGGTGTCGCCGGATTTCACCGTATAATAACGACTTTCCGCCCCGCTTTGCGTCACCTTCACGCTGTCATTAACCTGACCAACGCCGGTGACGTTACCTACCGCCACCAGAATTTTTTCCTTATCTTCTTGCGAACCGACATCGCCGGTAACCGTCGCGGTGCCGTCGTCCGCAACATCAATATTGACCTTTTCGGCACCGGGCAGATTTAGACCATCAATATGTTTTTTCAGCTTGTCGGCCTTATCTTCCTTGCTGCCGCCGGAGACGGCGTCCCATATTTTCTCGCCCGCTTCTTTGACAAAATTTAATAATCCCATCGTTCCATACCTCCATTACTGTTTCACGATCAAATATTCATCAGACCGGTTAAGCCCATTTCCAGGATGTCGGTTCTGCTACCCCAGAGCGGCAACCGCCTGAAGCAGCACAACCTGCCATCAAAGTATAATCAATAAGCGTCAACGTGCAGGATATTTGCCCGGATACGGCAGGAAAATCGGCACTCTGCCCAGTGGGCATGACATAAAATCAGGCGTTAACCCGCAGTGATGGCGAAAACGGCTCAGGTCGGGACAATCAGCTGCAGGCCTGGATAGCGCAGCAGCCAGCGTTTTTCCGCGACGCGCTGGCTGAAAATAGCCAGCTTATGCTGCGCAAATACCGGCGTGGGCCGCAGACGGAGTGCAAACAGATCGTCCAGCCCGTAGGGCGCAATAACCTCAATAAGCCCTGAACGTCCCATTCTGACCGCGATAGCCGTCGCCGTTTCAGGCCAGTACAGCAACGCATTCTCCGTGGAGTGATAAGGTTTATTACCGTTACGTTGATGCATTCTGGCCTGATTCTTCACCGACCAGTTAAAGGCGGATGATTGCTGGCTCAGCCTCTCTTCCAGTGCCCTATCGTCGGCGGCGCTGCCGCTTTTCGCGTCGAACCAGACAACATCCACATCACCCGAAACTGGCCTTTGCCCGTAGCCGTGCAGATGATCCCAGACCGCATCCCTGACAAAGCCGGCGCCAATCCAGCCATCGCTGAGTTCCAGCGCCTGAACGGCGTACAGCGCGTTCATTCTTACCGGGTCGTTTAACAATAATCTCTGCAATTCATCCTGATAGTTCATGATTTCCCTGAAACGGTGATTAACCTGAGTATGCGTCCAATCATAGTATCAACGTTCAGGGGGCGCCGCTTCGGCGACCCCTTTGTTTAGCGCACGACTACTCCTCGTACGCAGCGTGATGGAAATCAATTTCCCACTGCAGCACATCGCCGTAAAGCGCCGACAGCGCCTGCTTTTCGCTTTCACTCAGCGCCATGGCGCAGCGGTCGAGTTCGTTCTTCAGCCAGAGCGCCTGCTGATAAAATTCGTCCTCCGCGTGCATTTCCACCCAGCGACGCACGTCCGCATCGCTCTGGTGATGTTCGCTCGCCCGTCGGCACCAGAAATAATACATCCACTCCGCACCGAACATCAGGGTAACGATCTGCTCATAGCTTCCCTGCCGGGCCGTTCGCAGCATGCCGTCGCGAAAGCGCCGCACGCCGGGCAGATCGTCCGGATAATCAGCGGGAGTTATCCGCCGTTCTGATAACACCTGTTCAAACCATGCAATCTGCGTGTCAACCAGGGCATTCAGGACGCCAATAAGCCAGCGCTGCTGATGAATACCCGGCGCCTTGCTAACCCCGAGAGCAAAAATCGCGATTGCCGTCGCGACAAAGTTGCCCTCAAACACCAGATAGCGGTTAAAGACGGCTGTCGGCAGACGATCCTGTTCGATATCAGTCACAAAACGGTGCTGCTGCATCGCCTGCCACGCCGTTTGATGTTCGCGCAGAAGGCGTTCGCTAAACGCTTCCATTATGCTTCCTCCAGCGCGGCCTGAGCGACCGACATAAAATGCTTCACCCGGGCCAGCTCAACATCGTTCCACCAGACGCCATCGACCTTCATCGTACTGGCCACAATGACCCCCTGGGTCCGCCCGAGGATCTGACTCACGTTGGCGGGCGTCACCCCGGAGCCCACCAGTAGCGGTAGCTCCGTCGCCGCGCGGATCTCGTCAATTTCCTCCATCGTTGCGCTATCGCCCGTGCGCTGGCCGGTCGCAATTACCGCGTCGGCCTCGAAGAAATCCACGTCGCGCGTGAGCTCCTGAATCGAACGATCGGCAACGATGGCGTGGCTACCGTGCTTGACGTGGCTATCGGCAAAGACGCGAATATGTTCAGCGCGCAGCATGCTGCGATAGCGCAGCGCCTTAGCGGCCGCCCCTTCAATAAATCCTTCGTTGGCGATATAGGCGTTGGCCCACTGGTTTACGCGGACGAAATCGGCCCCGCCCGCCAGGGCGATCGCCATCGCCGGGATCGCCGCGTTCGCCAGGACATTAATGCCCAGCGGCACACCAAAACGCTCGCGAACTTTCTCGGTAATCACCGCCATCAGCGCAGAGGTTTCATGACCGATATCCTCAGGTTTGGAAAAAGGAATATCACCATGGTTTTCAATAATCAGGCCGTGAACGCCGCCAGAAATATAATTTTCGGCATCGCGAAGTGCACGCTCAACAATACCGGGGACTGATTTGCCTCGATATTTCGGCGTACCGGGAAAAGGATCGCAATGAATAACACCAATAACAACTTTATTACGTGAAAAAATAGCTTGTATTGCATTCGTTTTTTCTGCTGAGATAGCAACCATCTTATCCATCCTGTTAAGGGAACACTATGCGTGTTTACGTTACTGGTAATATTACCGTAGATGAAACCTGGTCCATTCCGGATATACCGAAAAAAGGCGTGTCCATTCACGGCATTAAAGTTTCGCAGGATATCGGCGGTAAAGGCGCGAATCAGGCGATTATATTATCCCGCTGCGGAATCGACACGCGATTAATTGCCGCCACGGGAAATGACAGCAACGGCGAGTGGATCCGTCAGCAGATAAAAAATGAACCACTGACGCTACTACCCGACGCCCA
The DNA here is from genome assembly GCF_964241505.1 of Klebsiella sp. Q11. NCBI lineage: Bacteria > Pseudomonadati > Pseudomonadota > Gammaproteobacteria > Enterobacterales > Enterobacteriaceae > Klebsiella > Klebsiella sp. Q11. Next base: position 341,384 of record NZ_CAXSXW010000004.1, on the reverse strand, counting down.
TTTCAATCAACATAGCGACACCTCGATTATTTTAAATAGCGCTGATGGCGACAATGCCATCATTACCACGACGGCCGCAGCCGATACGTTCAGCCTTGATGATATTATTCCGCATATGGCGGAGGCCGCTGCGGGCGATATTCTGCTACAGCAGGGCAATTTCTCCCTGGATAAAACCCGGGCGCTGTTCCAGTACGCCAAAGCCCGCGGTATGACAACGGTATTCAACCCCTCGCCTGTCAATCCTGACTTTTGCCATCTGTGGCCGCTCATCGACATCGCGGTGGTCAATGAATCCGAGGCCGAGCAGCTTAAGCCTTACGGCGTGAAAACCTTAGTGGTCACCCAGGGCGCGGCAGGCGCCTGGCTGGTTCAGGCGGGTCAGCGCCAGTTTTGCCCCGCCGTCCCCGCCGAGGCGCTAGACACCACCGGCGCTGGCGATACGTTCCTCGCGGTGATGCTGGCGTCCTCGATCCTGCGCAGCGTCGAGCCGGATGCGCTGGCGCTGGCGCACGCCAGCCGCGCTGCAGCCATTACCGTTAGCCGTCGGGGGACGCTCAGCGCGTTTCCCGACGGCCATGAACTCACCGCTCTGTTAGCCGTGAACGGCGCGCGCTGACCTACTTGAACAGCGAACGATAGGTATCGACGTTCGCTTTGGTTACCACCGTGGCCGGAACCAGAATGGTTTTCGGCACGGTTTTACCTGCAGTGATAGCGTTCAGCGCATTCAGGGCTTCGGCCCCCATCTTTTCCGGGTCCTGCTGCAGAACGGCGGTGACGTAGCCGCCGTCAATACCGGAAATCGCCTTCGCCGTCAGATCCCAGCCAAAGACTTTAATATCTTTCTGGCGCCCCTGGTTTTCCACGGCGGCGATAGCGCCCAGCAGAGCGGGTTCGCCAGTGGCATAGATCGCCGTCAGATCGGGGTTGCCGGTAATCAGGTTCTCCGCCGCGGTCATTGCTTTATCCTGTACGTTCTGGCCGTCGACGACGTTAGCGATGGTAATTTTCGGATTGCTTTTCAGCGTCTCTTCAAACCCTTTCTGCCGCTGGTTCTGAATGGCCGAGTTCAGCGCGCCGACAATACCCAGCCGCGCCTGGCCGCCCATCTCTTTCTGCACGTAATCCACGAAGTATTGACCAATAATTCTGCCACCTTCGATATTATCAACGCCAACCTGAGCCGCCTGCGGCCCGGCCGGTAATACGGCATCAATCGCAATCACTGGAATGTTAGCGGCGGCCGCTTCTTTTACCGCGGGCATAATTCCGTTAACGTCGATAGCGGCAACCAGAATGCCTTTAACGCCTTGCTGAATATAGTTTTCTATCGCGTCGTTTTGCGCCACGGGATTATCGTTAGAGTTAAAAATAACTAGATCCTTGCCGCTGGCTTTGGCCGCATCCTGCGCGCCTTTATTCATCAGATTAAAGAACAGGGCCTGCTGATTAATTTGTACCAGCGCATAAGTCGGACCGGCGGCGCCGGCGGCAGAAATAAAACTCATTGATGCCAGCATCGTGGTGGCAACAGCAAGTAAACGCAGTTTTCCGGTGTGAAATAACATCATCAGTATCCTCGTCGGGAATAGTTGATAGCCAGCAGAGTTCCGCGCCGCATGCGAACGCAGAAGGATTATTTTTTGGCGGGCAAATATCGTCTATATGGCCAGAACAATCATCGACCGTTCGGCGGATACCTGCTTAATTTCATTCCGGCAACCGGTCCGTGTCGGTGCGCGACTGGAATGAGTTAAACGGGTTTGGGAATGACCTCCCGGATGATGCGGTAAACTGCCTATACAATTCTCCGCAGATTAAAATTTGTCAAGCATTTATTTCCGGTTATTGTTAGCAGAGAAATTGCTGTATCCACCGCGCTTAACTATGTTACAGATAGCCGATTCTGGCAGAAATGGCGCAGGAAATGAGTATAAAACGCGTATTGTTATCCGATGTGGCAAAGCTGGCGGGGCTGTCGAAGTCAACCCTGTCGCGCTATATGAACAACAGTATTGTGCTACCGCAGGACACCATCGATCGCATCGAAACCGCCATTCGCGAACTGGACTATCGCGGCAATAGCCTGGCACGCCGTCTGAGCAAAGGCGGCAGCGAAACGCTCGGCCTGGTGCTCCCCGATATTACCAACCCCTTCTTTGCCGAACTGGCCGATGCCGCCGAAGAGGCCGCTTCTGCCAGCGGTTACAGCCTGGTGTTGTGTATCACCCGTAATAACCCGGAAAAAGAGTGCCAGTTTATCCGCTGGCTGGATACCTGCCAGGTCGACGGCCTGCTGTTCACCACCAACCGCCCCGATAACGGCCTGCTGCGCAAAGAAGTCCAGCGTCACGAACGCATTGTCCTGCTGGATGAAGATATTCCCGGCAGTAAGGTGCCGAAAGTGTTTGCCGATAACGTCCAGGGCGGGCGGATCGCCACCGAAAAGCTGATCGCCGCCGGGCATCGCCATATCGCTTTCGTCGGCGGCCCGGACAAGCTGATGAGCGTACGCGAGCGCTATCAGGGCTTCTGCACCGCGATGGAGCAGGCCGGCCTGAGCTGGCCGCCCGAATGGGTCATGTACGGTGACTACCAGCGCGAGTTTGGCCAGCAGGCGCTGCGGACCCTGTTCAGCCAGCCGGTTCGCCCGACCGCCGTCTTCGCCGCCAGCGACTATCTGGTGCTCGGCCTGCTCGACGGTCTGCGCGCCAGCGGGCTCCAGGCGCCGGAAGCGCTATCGTTAGTCGGCTTCGATGACGCCAACTATGCCGATTTTACCCAGCCGCGGATTTCCACTATCCGCCAGCCCGCCCGGGAACTGGGCCGCACCGCGGTGAACATCATGATGCGTCTGCTGAACGACGATCGGGACATCCCGGCGGAAACCCGCCTGCCGGTAGAGTGGATTGGCCGCGATTCGATCAAGATCTGTTAAGCACGTCCCAAAATGGCGCAAAAGCGCCCACTTTTGGCGCAAAAAACGATCAATTAACATTTTATTCACTATAATCAGTAAACCGGTTTACCGGAGCGTAATGAATAAACTCTATTTATTACATAAGGTTAAATCACAGGGCTGCTGTGTTGTTCCTGCCCTGGCACGGATGCTGCAATGTTCTTACTGGCGAACAAATATCTTACATAGCGTTTGTCCTGACTGTGCTGGCGAGTGCTCTATTCCGCAGGTAAACCGGTTTACTAGCATGTAAACCGTGTCGGATAGCATCTCTCCCGCAGGATGGCGAACATTTTCCCGGCAACAGCGATGGGAGTTATCAGATGCAGCAGCCACAAACTACCCCGCCAAGGGTGGAGATGATCAATATCACCAAGACCTACGGGTCGATACGTTCATTGCGCGGAGTCAACCTTGAGCTGGCTCCGGGCGAGGTGCTGGGCTTAGTGGGCGATAACGGCGCGGGGAAATCGACCCTGACCAAAGTGCTCTCTGGCGCGGTGATCCCCTCCAGCGGCACGATTCGTATCGACGGTGAACAGCAGCAGTTTACTAATCCGGCCGATTCGCGCCGCTGCCATATCGAGATGGTGTATCAGGATCTGTCGCTCTGCGACACGGTCGACGTCGCGGGTAATCTGTTTATGGGCCGCGAGCCGATGAAATCACTCCTCGGTATCCCCTTCCTCGATGAGGCAAGAATGCACGCCGATGCCAGGGAGATGCTAAAAGGGCTCGGGATCTCCATTCCCGATACCCGGCTGCTGGTGCGAAATCTCTCCGGCGGCCAGCGCCAGGCCATTGCCATCGCCCGCGCGGCGGCCTTTGACCCGAAGGTGCTGATTATGGATGAACCCACCGCCGCGCTGGCCGTCGCGGAAGTCGAAGCGGTGCTGGAGCTTATTCGCCGCGTTTCCGCTCGCGGGGTGAGCGTGATTCTGATTACCCACCGCCTGCAGGACCTGTTCCTGGTCTGTGACCGGATCATGGTGATGTATGAAGGTACCAACGTCGCCGACAGACGGGTGGCCGACACCAGCCTGAGCGATATCGTTAACCTGATTGTGGGCGAAAAATTCACCGCCCGCTCTGCGGCTGCACATTGAGGTAACAGGATGAGTATCATGAACTTAAGCAGCTCCCGCATGATCCAGCATTCGCTGCCGCGCCGCCTGCTGCATAACCACTCCGGCGTGGTCAGCATCGCGCTATTTTTCGTCTTCTGCTGCGTGGTGTTTTCGCTGATCACCAGCAACTTTCTCACCGGCACCAACTGGCTCAACATCATCCGTCAGAGCGCCCCGCTGCTGATTGTCGCGACGGCGATGACCCTGGTCATTACCACCGGCGGTATCGATCTGTCGGTGGGCTCCACCCTCGCGCTGGTCGGCGCGCTTTCCGCTATCGCCCTGAATAACTGGGGGCTGCCGTGGCCGGTGGTTCTGCTCGGCGGCCTGCTGCTCGGCGGATTGGTAGGCGCCATCAACGGCTTCTTTATCGCCTATGAAGGCATTCCGGCGTTTATCGTCACGCTCGCCACCCTGGCCGTGGTTCGCGGCATCGCGCTGCTGGTCACCCAGGGCTACTCGATTCCGGTTCCGGCTGACAGCCTGTTTACCTTTATAGGACGCGCGTGGGTAGTCGGTATCCCCATGCCCGCGCTGATCGGCATTATGATTCTGGTTATCGGGCATATTGTTCTCAATCATATGCGCTTTGGCCGCTACGTGACCGCTATCGGCGCTAACGCCGAAGGCGCGCGACGCAGCGGCATTAATACCAAAGCGGTCACCATGAAGGTCTATATCATCAGCGGGATGGCCGCCGCGCTGGCGGGGATGATCATTACCGCGCGCCTCGGCAGCGGCTCCTCCAACCAGGGAGAAGGCTTTGAACTGCAGGTTATTGCTGCCGTTGTGCTTGGCAGTACCAGCCTGTTTGGCGGCTTCGGTACCATTATCGGTACGCTGCTGGGCGCGCTGTCGATTGCGGTCATTCAGAACGGGCTGATCCTGTCGCATATTTCGCCGTTTTACACCCAGATAGCCACCGGCACCATTATCCTGCTGGCGATCTGGCTGAACACCCGCATTCTCAACCCCACGCGCTCCGCGGCAAAAGGATAGCTGATGAAAGGATCAATTTTTCGCCACCCCACTCCGCTGCCGCTTGGCGTCAGCAGCGGTTACGTGATGACGGTGCTTGGCCCGCTGCCGATTAGCGAAATGGGGGTTACCCTGATGCATGAGCATATACTGCTGGATGCCTCCGGGAAATGGGTACCGCCCTGCTGCTGTAGCGATCGCCATCTTGCCGAAATGCCGGTGAAAATGGAAAACCTCGGCGAACTGTCGCTGAATCCGCTGATGAGCCGCGATAACTGCCAGCTGTTTGACGTCGACGTCGCGATTGAAGAGCTGACGAAATATCGCGCCCTTGGCGGAGAAACGGTGGTCGACCCGACCAATATCGGTATCGGCCGCGATCCCAACGCGCTGGCGCGCATCGCGCGCCTGACCGGTCTGAACGTTATTATGGGCACCGGCCTCTATCTGGAACCTTCGCACCCCGAGTGGGTAAGAACCAGCAGCGTCGAACAGCTGACCGAACGGCTGATTTACGATCTGGGCGGCGCGGAGGAGAAACCGGAGGTTCTCGCCGGGCTCATCGGCGAAATCGGGATCTCGAGCCGCTTTACCCCGGATGAGGAGAAATCGCTGCGCGCTGCGGGCCGGGCCAGCGCCGCGACCGGCGTGCCGATCGAGGTCCATCTGCCCGGCTGGGAACGGCTGGGCCATCGGGTGCTGGATATTCTCGAACAGGAAGGCGCCGATTTACGCCATACCGTCCTGTGCCATATGAATCCCAGCTTTGCCGATAAGCGCTACCAGCGGGAGCTGACGCAGCGCGGGGCGTTTCTCGAATACGACATGATCGGCATGAGCTATTACTACGCCGACGAGTCGGCGCAGTCGCCCTCCGACGAGGAGAACGCCCGCGCGATTCGCGAACTGATTGACGACGGCTATATCCAGCAAATACTGCTGTCGCAGGACGTCTTCCTGAAAACCATGCTCACCCGCTACGGCGGCCACGGTTACGGCTACATACTCAAGCATTTTGTTCCCCGCCTGCGGCGCCACGGCGTCAGCGGCGAACAGCTTGAAACCTTGATGATTGGAAATCCCCAACGGGTCTTTGGCGGATAAAAGGAAAGTCATAATGCAGAAAAAAATCTTACTGGTCGGTGAATCCTGGACCAGCACCTCAACGCACGTTAAAGGCTTCGACCAGTTTGCCACCGCCACCTGGCACACCGGCGCAACGGATTTTCTGGCCGCGCTCGCGGACAGTGCCTACGCCATTACCTATATGCCCGCCCACGCGGCGGCGACAGACTTTCCGCTGACGCTGGAAGCGCTGCAGCAGTGGGATGCGATTATTCTTTCGGATATTGGCGCCAATACGCTGCTGCTGCATCCGGACACCTGGCTGAAAAGCCGCCGAACCGCCAACCGTCTGACGCTGCTGCATGACTACGTGGCCGGCGGCGGCTCGCTGATGATGATTGGTGGCTATTACAGCTTCCAGGGGATTAACGGCGGCGCGCGCTATCGCCATACCGCGGTGGAGAAAGTTCTGCCGGTCCGCTGTCTGGCGTGGGACGATCGCATTGAAACCCCGGAGGGTTGCTATGCCGAAGTGACGGAATCCCACGCCCTGTTCAATGATATTCCGGGCGAATGGCCGTGGCTGCTGGGCTATAACGAAGTAGAAATGCATCCGGAAGGTAAACTGCTGGCGACCGTGGCCGGTACCGGTCATCCGCTGCTGGCTATTCGCGAATATCAGCAGGGTCGCTCGCTGGTGTGGACCAGCGATATGTCGGCACACTGGCTGCCGGAAGAGTTTGCTCAATGGCCCGGCTATCGCCAGCTGTGGATTAACTGCCTTGACTGGCTGACGGAACGTCGCTGATGGCCGCCACCCTTGAGCTCGCCCGGCAGCTGCTGGGCTTTAACACCATCAACCCGCCGGGCAGCGAAGCAGACTGCATGCGGTTCTTCGCCGACTGGCTTAACGATCGCGGTTTTGCGGTTTCGCTGTCGTCGTTCGGCGAGGGACGCTGCAATCTTATCGCCAGGCTGCCCGGGGCGAAGACCGGTAAACCGCTGGCCTTTACCGGTCATCTGGATACCGTGCCGCTGGGAAATGCCCGGTGGCAGTACGATCCTTTCGGCTCGCAGATAGAAGACGGGCGTCTTTATGGCCGCGGGTCCAGCGATATGAAAGCGGCGATAGCGGCGTTTGCCGTCGCCTGCGTTCATCAGCGGGAAACGATCCTCTCCGGACGCGGCGCGGTATTGCTGATTACCGGCGGAGAAGAGACCGGCTGCGACGGCGCACGGGCGCTGATCGCCTCCGCGACGTTGCCGGACGTGGGCGCGCTGATCGTCGGTGAGCCCACCGCCAACTATCCGGCGATCGGCCATAAAGGCGCGCTCTGGCTACGCTGCGAAACGCGGGGAAAAACCGCCCACGGCGCGATGCCGGAGCTGGGGATAAATGCTATCTATCTTGCGGCGGATGCGCTGGGTAAGATTCAGCATTTTTCCCCTGGCGCGGCGCACCCGCTGATGAAGCAGCCCACCCTCAACGTCGGACGCATCGAAGGTGGACTCAATATTAATTCCGTGCCGGACCGCACGCGTTTTGATGTCGATATCCGCAGCGCGCCCAATTTACAGCACGCCACTATCCGGCAGCGCTTGACCACGCTGCTTGGCGAAAGCGTCACGGTATCCACGCTGGTCGACCTGCCCGCCGTACTGAGCCGGGAGGATCATGCGTGGATTAAACAGGTTTATCAGCGCTGCCAGCCGCTGCACGCTAAGCCGATTGAACCGCGCGTGGTGCCCTACTTTACCGACGCCTCGCTGCTGCTGCCTGCATTGGCCGATCCACCCTGTATTATTCTCGGTCCCGGCGAGCCGTCTATGGCCCATCAGACCGACGAGTACTGCCTGCTCAGCCGGCTGGAGGAGGCTGAGCAGCTATACGGAGACATTATCCGCGACTGGATGGCGTAGCCGCCCGCGGCGAAGGCAAAGAATGAGTGACAGTGTCACTTTAAAGCGCATACCAGGCGATCGGCGTTTGAATAATATCGCGGAATAACAGAGGATAACCGTCTCGCGTCAGAAACGCATCATCACCAGCAAGGAGGCATTACCATGTCCGTGAAAATCCGCCCGGTGCTCATTTGCACTCTCTCTTTACTTCTTTCCGCCTGCTCGGGTAGTGCTTCTGCGCCGGATAGCGCCGAAGACGCGAAAGTATCGGCAGAAGTGGATAAGATGTTGCGCGATTATCAAACGGGTTCAGATCAATCACCGCAGGCCAACGTCTCACGCTATCTGACGCAGGTTCAGAGGGCTATCTTCGCGAAAATAGACCAGCCGGCGTCCTGGCAGGGGCAAAAATGCTCGGTGCGCTTAACGCTACAGCGTGACGGGACGGTGCATAATCCAGCGGTCGAGAGCGGCGATCCGGCGTTATGCGCGGCGGTAATGTCCGCGCTGAAAGAAGCCAAAATTCCGCCCGCGCCAGATGAAAAAACCTATCAGACATTCAGTCATGTGGTTCTGGACTTCAGGCCCTGAGAGCTTTTTTTGCATTTTATCGCAGGGGCTATTCGGCCCCTGCACGATTTTCAGAACTCCACGCGGCCGCCGAAATTATAGCGTCGCCCTTCCAGCATCGCCTTCGTCCACAGCGCCTCCAATACTATGGCCAGCTCCTCGACGGTGAGGTCAGCAATACCTGGCTGGACTGGGTCTCCGGCGCGGCGGTGCGTCAGGGGCTGCCGGCAAGGATTGAGCGGGTGTAGACCGCTTCGGTACGTACAGGGTTGTGCTCCTTAGCGTACCGGTATCGAGGCGGCCATGATTAGTTATAAACCACCATCATCACGCCGGTTCCGTTGAAGGCGCCGGTCGAGGTTGGCGTCCCAGCCAGCGTTCCTCTTAACCGTAGCGAGGACTGAGAGCCGGAGTAGGTGGTATTACCCGGCGCTGAGTTAGCTGCCCCAAGTCCCAGATTGGCACGCATGCCGTTGCTGAGCGGGATATAGGTATTGCCTGTTTGTAGCTTTAACACATAGCTAACCGAGGAAGACGTGCAGGAAACGCCCACCGTACTATCAGCCGTTTTGCCCGCCGCCTGGTCAAGCATTAGCGTACCGAAACTTAGCGTTACCTGAGGCACAGACATGGCGCACCACTCGTTTAGCGGTGGCGCCGTCATGCAGTTTATACCGCTACCGGCTCCCGGCGGATAAACAAGGTCGGAAAAATTAAAGTTACCATTAGCTTCACGAAGCGTGTATCCAAAGCAGACGGTGGAAGAGCCTCCCACGACACTGTAATTTCGGATGGAAATTTGATTTCTGACGCTATCGACGCTCGCGTTAAGCACTTCTCGCCAGGTTCCCTTATACGGGACGCCGGGCGGAGGATAACTCGTGGCAACATCCGATGTCCCCCAAAAGTCGCCATTCGCAGTCAGCGCGTTTGCAACCAAAAGCCCGCCATTACTGCCTAAGTTCGCTGGTGTATCCAGGCTGACGCTACCTGAACTCACGGTAATATCACCTGTGGTGATAATCCACTCAGTACCCGTACCGAAAGGGACCAACCTTACTGCGGTGACCGTTTTCCACCGATAGTTTTCACCGTACACGGGTACAGAAACCGGCACGATCATGGCTGCCGCTAAGACTGCCTGAAATAGCTTTTTCTTCACCTGCACTCTCCTGTGCATAAAATAGCGTTACTGGTATTCGGCCCGCAGGGTTGCGGTGGCGCTAAATAATCCTTCCACCAACTCCACCCCGTTGCGCTGAACAAGGAGAGCTTCAATACTCGGCAGCGTCACGCTATTGATGTTGATGGCCTCGCCCAGCTTAAACGGCTGGCCGTTCTGGTAGATTTTCACGCCAAGATTGGCCTGCTCAGGGGTCACCACGGTGGCATTGTCGGCATCAAACCCGGCCGCGTTACCGCGTACGCTAAGCCGCAGCTGCCATGCAAGGGTGCTGTCTTCACATTTCAGGGTTAGTGGAACGGTTTCACGGTATTTTCCCTCCACGATTTTTTTTATTCGGACATCACCGAAATCCACATACACAGGGCCGCCTTCGCTTATTGAGCAAGCCGGCGGCGTCACCAGAGTGCCGATAAACTCGAGGTTTTCCGGGTCTGCCGCCTGAAGAGATGACGTCATCATCAGGCCGACCAACAGCAAGGGGGCATATCCGCTCAATTTCATCATGTTGTTTCCCTGCGCCATTTACTGATACTCCACGACAAGCGAAGCCATGACCCTGAACGGCCCACCGCTCAGAGTCACTCCGCTTTGTTTGATGGGGGCGGCGTAAAGCTTGGGGATATTGGGGTCGGTGAAATTTAGCCAGGTGCCAACGTTAAGGCGGGTATCACCATTGTACAGGGCGATGCCCAGCCCGCTTTGACCTCCCGCCAGCGCCGTGTTGTCAAAGCTTGCCGCTGTCCCCGTTATGCGCACTTTCTGTTTCGACGATACCGCCATGGAGCAATCTAAATCGAAATCAATCAGCTTCCGGTATTGCGTCCCGTCGATACGGGTGGTCATCACCTCGTTGCCAAAGTTGACGGTGATAACGTTATTGTTATGTACCACGCACGGAGGCGCTTCTATTAAGGTGCCGCTAAAGTTAACCGTTGCGTCGGCCAGCGCGCTGGTGCCAAAGCACAACGTAAGGGGAAGCACCAGGCCACGCAGATTTATGGGGGTCACTATGTCTCTCTCCTCTCGCGTCACTGGTAGTCAATGACCATGGTGCCTGTGCCGAAAAACGGACCTGCGGTAAGCGTGGCGTTATTCTGAGCCACGGGTACGGCCCACAGCCTGGGTTTATTGGCTGTGCCATTGAAGTTGACATAATTGCCGGGAGTCATGAGCGTGGTGCCGGCACTTCCGCTGTACAGCCGTATGCCCAGGCCCCCTTTACTGGTCAACAAAAGACCGCTGCCAAAACTCGCCAGAGACCCTCGAATCGTCAGTTTGAGGGCATTACTGTTCAGGCCAGTACAGGTGAGGCCATATTGAATCTCTTTCTTATAATTCACTCCGTCTACCAGACGAGTAATCAGATCATCACCAAACTTCACGTCTACGGTGTTGTTACCGTCAATAACGCACTGCGGCCCATCGATCAGGGTGCCGTTGACGGTGATAGTGGTGGTATCTCCTTCAGCGGCCTTCGCCTGTCCGCCGGAAAAAAGCAGTAAGGCTCCAGCCATCATCAGATACGCTCGGGATGTTATTGAGTGTTGGCGCGTCATATCAGCCTTCCTTTGGTAGTGCCACTTTTCCCGCCCGGCACAGCGTCCCGGTGCAGGTAAACGGTAATAATCGCGCGCTGCCATAATCATTAATAAACATCAGCGTCGGATTATTTCCCAACCGCAAGGTGGGTAGCGTCAGCGCCGCTTTATCTTTTGGAGAAACCATCACGGGCTCGAAATCGTCCAGCGCTTTTCCGTTCAGGCTGTCACGCGCTTCAACAAATGAAAAATGGTACGGTGTCGGATTATTAACCTCATAGCGGTCCCCCTTACGAGCGAGGGTCAGCGTTTCTACGCCGGGCACCGCATCAAGCAGGGGATCCACCTTAATCCCCTTTGGTCGCCAGAACACTTTCATTCGCGTCTGCATAGCCAGCATCAGAACGTTAGGCTTGTCGGATTTTGGCGGGATCTCGCGTAAGTTAAGCCAGAATACGCTTTCTCTGTCGTTGGGCAGTGAAGAGGCATCCGCAACCTGCTGTACCCTGATCATCGTTCTACCGTCGGGCTCAATACGCTGTACGGGCGGTAAAATCATCAGAGGGCCGTTTATTTTTTCTTCTTTCTCATTTTCCATCCACCCCTGGGCGAGATAGGGATCCTGCGTATTATTATTTTTCACGCTCAATCCGACAGATTTCTCCCCTTCATTGAAAATAACCCGGGAGCGTTCCACAGATAATGCAGCCTGAGCTGAATGCTGGCTTCCGGTAAACAGTAGAATACCCAGAAAAGACGTTAATTTAAGTTTCATACTTTCACCTGTCGTATCACTTACAGGACCAGAGTTATTTCATCTAGCAGATAATTTACATTTTATGTCTATCTGTACATATGCGTTTTTAAGGGGGAGATCCATTTTCAGAAATGGCATGATGAACATTCCTAAATTTGCACCCCACCCATTATTAATATTCATTTTCGTCCCTGCTTATTAGCCGAGACAGTTGTCCTGGACAAGAATTAACTTGCCAGCTTCCAGCGGAGAGTATGACTTCTCCCTTTTCCGGTTTTGATACTGATCACTTTACCGTTTGATTCCATCTGGCATAATAAATAACGCATGCTGTAGATACTGATATCCATCTCATTGGCTATTTCTCGCGTTGTCAGCCATACCTCATCATCCAGTTCGCTTTTTCGTAACCGTTTTTTGGTCAAGCGTTTTATACTTTGTAAAGCTCGCTCTTTATCATCGAGCTGTCTCTCCATATCACCGGACAACGTGGTTTTCCATATTAGCTGATCTTCATCCGCATCACGTTCGTGATTATTAACAACCTCAGCATATTTATCAGAAACCGATTTGGTACCCAGCCACGAAACGAAATCACTGTATCTGGTGATATTGACTTTCCGCATAATCGAGCGTCGATAGCCACTGAGCGCCTTAATACTACAGCCCATTTTGCGAGAAATTTCATCGTGGCCTAAGCCCTGGCTCAAATAGCCTAGCATTAGCTGTTCACGCCATGTCAACTGGTAGGGACCAGGACATTTATTACAATTTGGTTTACGTAAGTCCGGAGGCCCGCACATGAGATCGGCGAAAAACAGCATGAACAGTTTGCGCCGGATGGTCGCCACTGAGTTCCTCATCGCGAGAACTGAACTAACAACCGGGCAATGAAAGTTTTTATCATAGTGTTCACTACGTGGATAAACGCTTAACCACTTTTTCTTGAGGAGCTTAAATTTATAGTCATTGTGGGCGCGAAATCGTTGACAATCGACCCAGTCAAAGGCTTTTTCCCCAGGAGATTGCACTTGCACAATGAGATCGGCTTCCTGCGATTTTTTGACTAAGGATACGGTAATATTGCCGCTAAACTCATCCTCAAATAACTCCTCAAGGAGAAAGACCACCCCCTGAGAAAAATAATTATTCTCAGTTGCCACATAAACCGGCAAATAGGTACCTCTGGTGTCATCCATCATATTTTCTCCTCTTTCCCGAACAATTAATATCTCTACATAAATAAACACTAAAATAATTATACAATTGATGCCCCACTCACTCTCTCGGCCATGCGAGCTATATTTTAAAAGTAACGTAAATTTTGCCTGAAATTATTTACATTGCATGCGATTCAATTACCCGAATGCGCCAATGTTCAATATAATTCCCGTGTTTTCGAGGATCGCCATACTCATCAACCTTAACGGCTAACTCTGCTTCACCATGAAGACGAATATCCTTCACCACAATCTGAAGCCATCCAGGAAGATCGGACAACTTTTCCTGTAATACCAGGCCCGTCAGATCGGTGTCCGCAATCACGGTACCATCTGACAGACGGCGATTGACCGAAATGGTTAGCGCCGCTTCAGAGTGCTCATCCTCGAACAGCGGCTCACCCGCATGGATGACTTTATACCAGGCCTGCTCACCCGCAGTTTGTATGCCCTCCTCCTGGCGAAATTTCGCCAGCCATGCGTTATCCCGCGCTTCCTTTTGCTGCTTGATCTTGTGCATCGCATCCTCGACTCGCTGATTGGCGCGGTTAAGATGGCGCTCAAACTCCTCCTGAGATAACCGGCGTTCGCCGCGTATCGTTTCGCTAATGCCGGCCAGAAAGGCCGCCTTATCAACATGAACATCTTGTTCATTCCGCTGTTCGAGTACGCCCAAAATGTCAAACCCCATCGCCATCCCGGCGGCAAAATCGGCCAGTTCATCATCGGTTGCCGGCAGTGCGGGATGCTGTGCTTGCTTAAGGCTCGATTGCAATTTTCTGGTTACTACTTGCCACTGCGCATTTTTCTCTTCCAGCTGATTGGCACGCACGGTGAGCGCCTGGAGCTCCTGTTGTTGCTTGCCATTGTTCTCCATTGCCGCGGCGAGCTGTCCAGAAGCCGCCTGGAGGGCAACGAACTGCTGCTGTACTTCCCGGTGTCGCAAAGCGAGTTGAGCCTTCAATCTCTCTACCTCATTGCGCGATAGCTGGAAATTTTTGCGTAAATCAATCTCTGCGGGACTCAGTGACGCATGTTGCCTTAACGCCTTAAACCAGCGCCCCAAAATCTGGGGATCGGGTAAAGAGGGATTCTTACTGGCCCCAGCCACTAACTTGTCCCGGTCTTCCGCTACCGTTGGCGCCTGCTTATCCGTCGGTTTAGAAGGCGTAATCGCAGGTGATGTCATTCGCTTATCGGCGGCAACAGCCGGTGGTACTCTTTTTTTTCTTGTTGCCGCCGGAGGCGGAGCTTTAGATTTCTCACCGGGCAGCGATCGCTGTACAGCAGATTTTTGACGTGGCGCAGAAGATTTGTCTTCCTCCGCTTGTGGCTGAGACGGGGATGTAATGGCTTTATTTTCATCATTGCGTGACGTCCATTCACGAGCATAGTTCAACACATCCGCCCGTGAAGATGAAATCAAAACGATACCCATCATCAGGACCAAAACGTTCCCTGCTCTACGATCCATTAAATATTCTCACCCGTTGGCTTCACGGCGAGGCTATTGAGCATTTCGGCGCGGACCTCCGAGCATAATTTTACCGCCTGAAACTTATACAAAGCGTCAATGGCATTACGCGTTTCAGGATTAACGGAACTTCGTACGTTGGTATAGCCGGAAGCGCCGAGCATCACTCGCTCAAAGCGAGACTTGAGCTCGACATGTTTAATAGGGTTAATCGACTCCAGCGCCCTGAGTTCTTTTTCGCACTGCACCATATCCAACTCCCCGTCTGAAGTCGTGGGGGGATCCACGGATTCCATGGAAGAGGTAACCTGTGACGGAATGTTTTTTGCGACGCAACCCGTTAAAAATGTACCTGCGATGATCGCTGCTATACATCCTGATTTAAACATTATTTAATGCACTCCAGTATATGACTTATTAATGCCTCTTTCCTGAAAATAAAGCAACAGGAAGCAAGCAGATTCTTATAAAGAACATTCAAATGGTTATTTGATCCATGAATAAATAGCAGCCCAGAAAAGTTAACCAACTGACATTTTGCGTAAAGCAGTAATAACTCATCAGCCCGGATTTTAATCATATTCCAGAAGAAAAGTGGTGACGCATTCAAAATCTCCTTCTCTGACCAGATGATGTACTGGTGCGGAAATAAAGGTCTGAAAATTTAAAAAAGTATCTCCCGCCTTCAATGCTGCCGGCCGCATAGGGACATTGGGTTTTACCGGCGTACCGTTCTCATCTTCCAGCGCAATGGCAATACCACTCGCCGTTCCGCTGACGGCGAATAGCCCTGGCTGAGCGCTATCCTCAGTTCCCATAAAGGTTACGGTCACCGTGTCGCCCAGCGAGAGATCGCACTCCGTCAACCAGATTGAAAAACGCTCGCGTTCGCTGCGGGGATATTTCATAAATGTCTTAGAAGGCACGTTACGAAAATCGACAATCTGATCTTCCGAATCCACGTGTAATTCACAAGGGTCGGCAATCAGATTCCCGGAGAAATGAACGTCAGTATCGGCATGAGTGACCGACACACCAGCCAGCAAAAGCAGCAGAGGAAAGCTTGCCAGGCTGAGTACGCGCACGATATTTTTTTTCATTATTCGTACTCCAGGCCGATATTCACCACGCTGCGCCATTCATTAGCCATCAGCGGCGCGGGAAGACGCCATAGCTGTGCCTGCACCACCAAATCGTTGCGTCCCGGATAGAGAATCTGCGGTCGACTCTGGATCGCGGGTTGTAAGAGTTCTCCCTGTCGGTCGCTAAGGCGCAACGCGACCCCTTCTACGCCACCATGCACCCGGAAAAAGCGGTCATCCATCGGTTCTGCTTCCCCATAGATAGTCAGTCTTACCGCAGACTGTCCGTTTAACATCGTGGCGCCGCGCATCATTTGGCGATCGCGCATAAACGAGTATTCTCCCGGGCAACGATCTAATTTGATGTACACCAGTACTGATGGCGTAACGCTACCCGGCCGTTCCAGTCCCCAGGCAACGGTGCTGCCCAAATCGATCTCTTGTTCTGCCGACTCAGGCAGCAGCGCGCACGGTGACGCAACAAGCGTTCCGCTTGCGCGAATGCCGCCATTCAGGCCATCGGTATCCCAGTTAGCGGCGCTCGCCGCGGAAACGACTCCAGCCATCAAAAGCCACAACATGAGGGTGGTATGACCAAATCCTTGTTTCATCAGGCTTCTCCTGTGTTCAGCTTCGGCGTCCATCAGCTTGCCGGGGTATCCGCAGCCCGGCAGATGTTACCGCTGCAGCTAAACCGCAGGGTTGGCTTACCGCCGAAGTCGTTAATCGTGGTGACATGCGGCACGGTATAGTGCGCGCTATTGACCATCGAGGTGGACTTCGGCGGTACCATCACCGTTTGAAATCCGCTGGCCACCGCCACTTTCGGCGCAGCGGTAATCCCGATCACCGTCATGTAATAGGGCGTCGGGTTTTCTACCCGATAACCGCCGTTCACTTTATGCAGCACCAGTTGGTTATCCCAGCGGCTATACTTCTCCGGCAGAATGGCTTTGGGGCGATAGAACAATTTTATTTTGGTGTGTAACGCCAGCTGCATCACGTTGGGTCGCTCGCTTTTTGGCGGCACCTCGCGCACGTTGAAATAAAAAATGCTCTCTCTGTCCTGAGGTAACATCGCGGCATCCGGCATGGCGTTGATACGCATCATGCTCTTCCCTTTCGCTTCAAGACGCTGCAGCGGCGGAACAACCACCAGAGGACCGCTGATTTTTTTCCCGTGTTCATCCTCAATCCATCCCTGCGCCAGGTACGGCATTGACGTACTGTCGTTAGTAATACTCAGGGAAATGCTCTTTTCCGAACCGGGGAAAATCGCCCGCGTTCTGTCCAGCGCAATCGCTGCCCCGGCTTCGTTAACCAGACCTGCCGCCAGGCTTGCCAGCACTATCGTCATCGCTATCTTTTTGCTTTTCATTACATCACCATTCACTTTCTCAGCCGCGAGTGACCGGCTTGCACGGCAGCAATAGCTGCTGTGCAGGGATAACCCGTGGCAGTACGACTTCACACTGAGCGGAACCACTCCAGTGCACGGTTAAGCGTTCATCCGGATTTACGCCGGTCAACCAGGCCAGTCCGCTGTCGCTGACCATCCCCAGTTCGCGATCTTTTGCGTTATGTACCGTGGCGCCGAATGGCGGATGGCGCCCATCTTCCTGGCTGAGGATGGCCACGACCTTAGAGCCTTTCAGCACATCAAAACGACGGAACCCGATGGCCCCTTCAGTCAGGGCGAGTTCAACAACCGGCGTTCCGCCAGACTCGACATCGTCTGGCAGACGATTAACGTCAATCTCAGCGCGGGTTCGATAGTAATTTGGCACCCCAGGGATTACCGCGATGCCAAAAGCATTGGTATGGCCCTGAAAGCCCACCGGAACACCGCTTACCCCATCAGTACTGACCATCAGACGAGTCCCACCCTGTACCCCACCAGGGTGCAGCGCCACACCTTCAGCGGTCGCGGTCATACCGCCGCTGGCGGAAATACCAAACGAGGAGTACTGGCTTTGCGCCCAGTTAAAGTTGGTGGTGACATCCGCCATATTGCCCAGGTGCGAGTAGTACCCGCTCATCTGGCTGCGAGTTCCTTCCCCACCGCCGACGCTGTTGCCGGCGTTGATGCTGTAATAGTCGTTGTTATCCAGCCTTTGGCTCCAGCTGGCATTTTGTGTATAGCGGTCGCGGCTCATGCTGCCGTTATAGCCAACGGTTCCCGATCCAAACGGCATCGTCAGTGAGATATAGGCGCTGTCGTCCTTACGCCCGTTAAATTCACTGCGGGCGGCGTTGAGGGACAACGACAGATGCCGCCAGTCGCCGAGGTCAAAATATTTATTCAGCGACACGCTGTAGCGATCGGTCGCCGGGCGGTTCCAGTAAGTCTGATGCGACCAGTTGATGTGCGTCGACAGGCGCAGGTCTGAGAAATTTTTGGTCGCCTGGAGGGTATAAAGCTCTTTGCTATTCCCGACGTAGCCTTCCCGATAGCGCATATCCAGATATTCACCCATGGTGAGATAGTTGCGCTCAGAAAAACGGTAGCCGGCAAACGTCACTTCACTATTGATTTCATCAAAACGTTTGGAGTAGCTCAGGCGCCAGGATCGCCCTTGCCTGTTTTTATCATCCGGGAAACGCGCGCTGGCATGAGTCACGTCAGCAGAAAGTGTCCCGAAGGCGTTCATATCACGACCCGCCCCCACCGCCAGGCTGTTGTAGTCCTGGGAAAAAATGCCACCTCCGTACAGCGACCACGCGTTGGTAAGCCCCCACGAGAGCTCACCTGTGGCGAAGTATGGTCCCTGAGTGCTGTGGTTATAATCGCGTGGACGACCGGTGGTCATTTTATAACGCAGCTGGCCGGGGCGCGTCAGATAAGGAACCTGAGCCGTTTCAACCGAGAATGTCTGCACGGAGCCATCCTGCTCTTCAACGCGAACATCCAGACGTCCGGTCAGGGCGCTGTTGAGTTCCTGAATACGAAACGGGCCAGCGGCAACCGTCGTTTCATAGATGACTCGACCCTGTTGGCTGACCGTCACTTTGGCGTTGGTACGGGCAATGCCGGAGACTTCAGGCGCGTAGCCTCGAAGTTTAGGCGGCAGCTGGCTTTCATCGCTCGCCAGCGACAAACCGGTATAGCGCCAGGAGTCAAAGAGATCGGAAGAGAGATAATCCTCACCAACGGTGAGTTTCGACATCATTCCAGGTAACGCGCGATAGGCGTAGAAACGACTCCAGTCAAAATTACGTGAATTTTTATCCGCGCGTCCGGTCGTATTGTAATAGCTCCCCTGATAATCCCCCCTCAGGCGCCAGGCACCCAAGTTAACGCCTGTTGTACCGCTGATACTGGCACTCTGGCTCTGATTACCCTGACGAGGCCAGGTGACGTTGGTATTCAGGTTATAGTCAACCAACATCCCGGGGATGCCCTCTTCCCAGCGGGAAACAGGCAGCCACGAAGCATCCTGATATTCCAGCCAGGCCTGGGGGACCGCAATTTGCAGGGAAGATTCTGACAGATCGCCGCGCAGGACGACGCCTTCAAGAGCGGAAAAATCAGCGCAACGCCCCTCGTCGAGCCATTGAATCATGTTGAGCGCGTCATCCCGCAGACCGAGAAGTTCGACCTGCGCAGGCGTCAGACAGGTTTCTACAACCACCCCATCGTCACGGGTTCTTTCAATAAAAGAAATTTCCTGGTCAGAAATACCGTGCTCATTTAAACGCATGCTGAGCGTATAGGTTCCGGGCATAATATAACCGGCCCGGGAAAAGCGCGATAAGTCGATATTTTCCCGGTCTTCCGAGTCCAGAATATCAATATTAAATTCTACCGCCACTACCGGTGATGTAGAACCCAAAATGGCAATAGCAATGTAAATACCCAGACGTCGCAGGTAAAAAGCTGGTGGTCTGCTTTTTTTCATTTTTTAAAATCCGTTTATTGCCTGGTAGAATTCACCGGCGGGAAGCGTCAATCCCGGAAATAATTTAGATGAGAGGCTCATCTGTTTTTATCATTCATATTTCCCGCTACTGATAGGTCACCATGAAACGAATAATTCCGTACCAGTCGCCTTCTGACAACGTTTTTCCACCGCGCACTAACGATAATAAATAACGTAATTCATTATTTTCATTTTGGATCATGACGGCAGGCATCGGTATTCCATCACGCGCCACATCGCCAGCCTGATTGTGGATACGCAGTCCAAGCCCCTGCGCCTCGCCATTGACTTTAAAAATATCCGGGCGGAATATCTCCGTTTCGCCACTAAAGGTAATATTCACGCTTTGCCATAAACCGCCGCGACTCCGTTCCAGTGAGCAATTCACCAGCCGAACCGCAAAAGGTTTGATGACCGCTTTGCCTTCCTGATTAAGATCGCTATACGAGATCACGCCGAATGGAATCTCCTGCCAGATATCGTCGGTATGAATAGAACAGGCCGACTCCTGAATTTGACCATTCATTGTAACCAGGCCCCGCCCCTGGTCGGATGCCTGAGACAGCGGTGATATGCCTAATAACAAACTCAACATCAGAGAACGCGATATATTTACCATGACTGTGCTCCTGAATATCGGGCTGCAAATGCAGCCCGAATAAAGCTACATGAGAACAGGACTCACCTTATTCATAAGCCAGGGTAAAGTTGGTCACCGCTTCAAAATCACCCGGAGTGACGTTGGTTACGGTAGAGATTTTTTCGAGGTAAGCGCTGAAGTTTAGGGTATTGTCGCCAATGCCCAGGCCGCGACCGCTAGTAGGTACCAATAAAGTCACGGGTTGGCCAGAACCATCTTCAATACGCACGCCGGCGCCAGCGGCCTGACCGGAAATAGCCAACATGGTCATATCTCCTGGGACGTTACCGCCAGCAAAGGTCACTTTAACGGTGTTATACATCGGGTCGCCGTTTGAATCCTTCTCGAAGGAGCAGTTTTCCAGCTCGATGTCGAACGGACGAGGAGTGGATATACCGCCGTTATCTAAATGAGTATTGGAAATCTGACCCAGTTCAATACGCTGATCGCCGTAACCATTTTTGATTGAGCATGGTGCATCAATAATGGAACCCCAGAAAGTCACCTTGCCGCTTCCCTGATCGGCCTGAGCTGCGAAAGAGGCGACACCCATAGTGAGAACAACAGCAGATGCAATTTTGCTAATTTTCATAATACATTCCGTTATATTAAAAGTTACTGGATAACCATCCTGAAAATAACATCAGAAGATAATAACGCATATTTATGCTGACAAAATACCGCTATATCCTCTTGAGTTATGTGTATTCCTGATAGCGAAATTATACTAACTTGAAAAAGCTTACAATTGAACATAAGCATCTACCACATGGGGAATTACGAGCTAATAATTTCATTAAAAAATAATTTACAGGATAAAATCTCGCAAAAGAAGTTTAATACGACAATGTATGTAAAAATATTACCAATAATTTAAAAAAATATATGCGCAACCTAAAAAAATTTCATCGACAGCATCACGCAATTAAAAAAACCATGTATTTCATGCAATTGCAAAAGTTCGATGCGCTTGTGGAATATTAGGACTCATCCGTAAGAAAATTCCTAATACATATTGTAGAAAGCGAAGTTTAAAAGCTGAAAAATCCTATGAAAGGGCAGGATTTCTTTATAGAGAGGAGCGCGCAGAGGCTATATTTTACCAGTTGGTCAAAATCCCCTCTGCGGAAGAAATAACCATATAGGGATGTTGGTCATGCGATCATGATCCACAGCAATATCTTATGCGGTATCTTGCAGGGTTAGAGGAAAGGAATAACCAGGTACCCGACTCGCTGCCGTAGTGAACCGTCAGGGTGATATCGCAGGCCAGAGAAAACCGCATACCCCTACAGCAAGAGGTGTTATTTTGCCTGTTCCTTGTTATTCTGCTGAATTGTTGTCCAGGTGATTATCATTCAGCGTGGTGATTCTTCAGACGCTGCCCTGGCGCTTGCCGACTCACACTCCAGACCAAAAACGCGGAGAGCGGCAACCCCATTCACACCTGCCCTGCAGGTGTTTTTTCCACAGGGAGATTAACCGTGAGATTTGCATCAGTGCCTTTCAATCAAAATCAGGTGGGATGGCCGCTTAATGAAGAAGATCTTTATCGACAGCCCTCGCTGAGCGGCGACATTAAAGCTGACTGGGTGATTATCGGCTCCGGCTATGCCGGCGTAAGCTTTGCCCGCAGGCTGGCCAGCCTCAATCCGCAGCTGAACATCGTGCTCATCGACGCCGAATGCGCCGCGACCAGCTCCTCGGCGCGAAATTCTGGCTTTATCATCGGCCTGCCGCACAATATCGGCAGCTCTACCGCCGAGCTGAAAAAAGCGCAGGATTACCGCGCCCTGCTCCAGGAGGGGATCCGCCTGCTCGATGAAACGGTGACCGAGCACCAGATTGCCTGCGAATGGGAAAACGTCGGGAAATACCACTGCCAGATAGATCCGTCCAGCGAAGCCATTATGCAGGAGTATGTGGATAACCTGCAGCTGATGCAGGAGCCTTACAGCCTGCTGGACGGCGAAGCGCTGTACCAGAAGCTGGGAACCCGCCTTTACAGCAAAGGAATTTACACCCCCGGCTGTATTCTGGTGAACCCGGCGAAACTGATTGCGGGCCTCTCGCGTCATCTGCCGGAAAACGTCACGGTTTACCATCAAACCCCGGCGCTGGCTATGCGCCAGGAAAACGGCGGCGTCAGGGTGACGACGCTGCAGGGCACGATCCGCGCCGACCAGGCGATGCTGGCGACCAACGCGCTCTCGCGCGAACTCTCGCCCACCGTGAGCCGCCAGGCGTCAATGGCGACCTACGCCAGCATTACCGCCCCGCTCACCCCTGAACAGCGCCAGCGTCTGCCGGCAATGGAAAGCTGGGGATTAACGCCGGTCAACGCGATCGCCGGCGCCACGCTACGCTATACCCACGATCATCGTTTTCTGGTCCGCCAGCATGTCGATCCGGCATTGCGGGGAGTGATTACCGCCGGACAGACCGCCAGCGCCGCGCGCCAGCATCTGGCGCTGTTCCATACGGCCTATCCGCAGCTGCAGGATGTGCCGCTGGAGCGAACCTGGTCCGGGACCATCAGCGTCACCCGCAACGGCGCGCCGGTCTGGGGGCGTCTTGCGCCGCAGATCTGGACCGCCGGGGGCTGTAACGGCGCCGGCGTATCTAAACAGACTATCGCCGGGACGCTGCTTGCCGATCTGGCGATGGGCCAGGACAACCCGCTGATCGCCGCGATGCAGTCGCTCGGCCAGGCGAACGTTATGCCGCCTTCGCCATTCCTCGATATCGGGGTGGCGGGCGCATTATGGAAAGAGCGTTATGTGGGGCGCAAAGAGATGCCCGCGTAGTCGCTGTCTGACAGGTTTCACTGCCCGGGCGTGAAACCTGTTGTTTGGGCTACTCCGGGATCGCTTCCTCTTTACGCAGGGTCAGGACCTCGAATCCATCCGCGGTGACGGCGATGGTGTGCTCCCACTGCGCGGACAGTTTTTTATCGCGGGTGACCACCGTCCAGCCATCTTTTTTGGTTTTTATCCGGCTATCGCCCTGATTCACCATAGGTTCAATGGTAAACACCATCCCCTCCTTGAGCACGGCGCCGGTTCCGGGTATGCCGTAATGCAGCACCTGGGGATCTTCGTGCATCTCTCTGCCGACGCCGTGGCCGCAGTACTCCCTGACCACGCTGTAGCCGTTACCTTCGACATAAGTCTGGATCGCATGGCCGATATCGCCCAGCGTCGCGCCCGGCCTGACGACCTTGATCCCTTTCCACATCGCTTCGTAGGTTTTCTGCACCAGCCGACGGGCCAGCGGTGAAACCTCGCCAATCAGATACATTTTGCTGGAATCGGCAATCAGCCCCTCTTTTTCCAGCGTAATATCCACATTCACGATCATGCCGGATTTCAGATGCTCGCTCTCCTTTGGCATACCGTGACAAACCACTTCGTTGATCGACGTATTCAGCACGTAGGGGAAATCATATTGCCCTTTGCTGGCCGGGCGCGAATGCAGATCGTTGACGATAAAATCCTCCACCCGGTTGTTGATGGCCATGGTGGAGATACCGGGCTGAATAAAGGTATCCAGCATGTCGAAAACCGAGGCCAGCAGCTCACCTGCGCGGCGCTGTCTGGCCAGCTCGTCCGCGGTCTTAATGGGAATTGATAGCATTGATCACCTCCAGCAAGCGGTCAGAGCCGGACTTGAGCATCATCAGCTTAATTTGCTGATGGTTAAGTTCGGGATAGAGCTCGCTCATCATACCCAGACGGATCCAGTACTCCGCCTGCGCGTTGACCGAACGCGACATCGCCTTGCTGGCGTCACGAATATCGTCGTGCAGCAGGTCGGAAATTTTTACAATGCCCATTTATACGTACCGTAACAATTTATATATGTTTCGTATATTACGCCTCCCCGCTCAAGCAGACAACGTTTGCCGTCAGAAAGCAGAAAATGGGGTTGCGGTTTATGTCGCCCGCGCTACGGCTGGTTAAGGTTCAGAGCCACTATCTGGATGTTACGAGGTTCCACAACGGTGCCTTTCGTCGTCACAAATGCATTGTGGACGACGTCCCCGCTCTCTTTATCCACCAGCGCAATATGCGGTTCATCATGCAGGATATTTTTATGCCCCCACGCCATCAGGGAAAACAGGATCGGCGCCAGGCTGCGGCTTTTTGGCGTAAGGATATACTCATAACGTTCGCGCACGCCTTCTTCCTGATAAGGCGTTTTGCTCAGTAAACCCAGTTCCGTCATTTTCTTTAACCGGTTTGCCAGCGTCTGCTTAGGCATTTTTGTATGCGAGCGAATCGTTTCAAAGCGCGTCACGCCGTAGAAAGCCTCTCTTAAAATCAACAAAACCCACCTATCTCCCAGGATTTCCGCTGCCGCAGAAAGCCCGCAAAGCTCCGGTAATAGGTAGGCAACTGAATTATTTTTTGACATGTCCGCTTTCGCTCTTTAATCTGAGTATGAATTTTAGACCTAGCTTACCAAGGAGAATACAATGCCCTTCGTCAATGTACAAACCATTAAAGGAATAATGAACCCGGAGCAAAAAAAAGAGCTTTTACGCCGCATGACCGATCTGATTGTCGAAATTGAAGGGAAAGGCGATCCTGAGTTCCGCCGTTCAGTCTGGGTTCGCATTGATGAGCATGAGCCGGAACAGTGGAGCCTGGGCGGCATACAGCCCACGGCTGAAGCGATCGCGGCAAAATTTTCGTCTGCTCAATAGCTCCGCAAGGTCGCGTATTTCTCCATTTACGCCTCGCCCTGTCGCCGAAATGCCAGCAGCGAGGCCCGGCTTTCACCACAATGCCGGCAACAAGTCCAGCGTGTCAGCTACCAGCGCCCGCCTGTCGTTGCCCGGCTTCCAGATAGTGACCATCGTTTGGCCGATCCCCTGATTGCCGACTTCGGTGCGCAAGGTTGTGACGTTTTTCCAGCGCGCCGCATTCATGTGCGTCGGCAAGAATCCCCAGCCGCAGCCCTGTTCAAGCAGGCCGCGCAGCATCTCCAGGTCGTTGGTGAAGATGGTATGCCCTGAAATTTGCAGACGGCGGGCCACGGGCTCGTCAGTATCCGGGTGCATAATCACCTGCGGCGCCAGCGAAAGTTCCAGCAGGGAAAGCGGTTGTTTAGCGCCGGGAAAAAGCGCTTCGGCGGCGTAAAAATCCATCTCGATTGCCCCTAAGGCGCGCCACTCCATAGCGTCTCCCACGCTACGATGGCGCGCCTGGCAGACCCCCAGGTCGGCCTGCCCGCTCGCCAGCAGCTTTTCCGCCTCGTCGCGCGACGCGTTTATCAGACTCAGACGAACGTTGCGCTGGGCCATAGCGCTAATCAGCCCCTGCAGCAGCGTTCTGGGGGTAAAGGGATCGTAGACCAGGGTCATGTCCTGCGTGGCGCTGTTCGGCACCGCCCTGGCAAACGCTTCAAACGCTTTCACCTGGCGCATCAGCAGGTGCGCCTGCCGCTGCAGCTGCTCACCTTCCGGCGTCAGGCGCAGGCTTCGCCCTTCGCGCAGGAACAGCGCATACCCCAGACCATCTTCGAGGAACTCAATTAAATCGCGCAGCGTCGTCCGGTCCTTGCCCAGCTGGCGCGCCGCTTTCGCCAGGCTTTTGCACTCAACCACGGCGGTGAAGGCCTCCAGCTGGGCAAAAGAATATATCAGGCTCGGCATACGGCCCTCCATTCAGTTGTTGTGGGGGATTTTCCCCCATGATGCGTTTTTTATTATAGGCCGCGTTTTTTTAAGCTGAACACCTTCCTGAGCTGAACGAGTAAAAATATGAAAAGCAAAGTGTTTAACCCTGGCCTGCTGTCTGGCGTTGTTATTAGTCTCTGCAGCGTCCTGCTGGCGCCCGCCGCGCAGGCCGCCTGTACCGGCACCGAACTCAGCGTCTGTCCCGCCCCCTTTGATGCGCCGCTTCCGGATCCCCACAACATGCTCACCTGGAGCCAGACCGACCGGGTAATCGGCTTTCGTAACGACTACCGCAATTACGCGGGCGATGTGTTTCATCACGGTAATGCCGTGCCGTTGCAGGCCGCGGCGAAACGCTTAACCGACGCAAGCTATCGGGTGAACGGCCAAACCTGGAATCTGCAGGATTACCTGCGGCGCCAGAACGTCAGCGGCATGCTGGTGCTGAAAAATGGCAAAGTGGCCTGGAAATATCTGGCAGAAGGCAATACCGACACCACTCTCTGGACATCGCGCTCGGTGGGCAAATCCGTGGTTGCCACCCTGGTGGGCGTGGCGATTAAACAGGGCAAAATTCACTCGCTCGACGATCTCATCACCCAGTATGAACCCGACCTGAAAGGCACCGCCTGGGACGGTGTGACCCTGAAGCAGCTGATTAGCCACACCTCCGGGGTGGCGTGGAATGAGGACTACACTAATCCGCAATCGGACTTCGCCCGGCTTACCGAGTGTGAAGCCAGACCCGGCGCCTATGACTGCGTACGTCAGTTGGTGTCCGGCCTGCGCCGCGCGCATCCTGCCGGCGAGAACTGGTCTTACTCCTCCGGCGGCGCATGGCTGCTGGGGGATGTGCTGGAACGCGCCACCGGCATGACGCTGGCGGCATATCTGGAAAAAAGTATCTGGCAACCCTACGGTATGGCGAGCGACGGCGTGTGGCATGCCTACACAAAAGGTGAGCACGATGTGGGCGCGCACGGCTTTAACGCCACGTTAGAGGATTGGGGGCGCTTCGGTGAGTTCATTCTGCATAACGGCGTGCTGCCGGACGGCGAGCAGATCTTGCCGGAAAACTGGGTTGCCGAGTCATCACGCTGGACTCGGGCGGCAGACTCGGTGTCCGCGGCGCATCCACACGGTATTTACGGCTACCAGTGGTGGAACAATGAAGTGCCGGCCAATGCGACCAACGTTGAACCTGCGCCGCAGGCATCCCTTCAACATTCGCTGTGGGCGCTGGGCATTTTTGGTCAGATGATAATGGTTAATCAGGCGGAAAATCTGGTCATCGTCCAGTGGTCGACCTGGCCGCAGGCTGAGCCCGCCTTCAGCGCCCAACCGCTGGAAGCTTCGCTGATGTTTAGCGCGATAGCGAAGGCACTGCGTTAACGCCGATTTGGCTCCCGTCCGCTCCAGGCCCGAGCGGACGGGAGGCGTGAAGGTTAATCGACTCTACATACCACGGTGGCATGATCCCACCATGCGTTCTCATTAATATTCACCTCAAGAACCGTAAATTGCTCCGCACGAATCTCGTCCAGCAGGGCCTGGAGCGGTCGCAACGTACGCCAGGGTTTGCCCTCTTTAAGTAAATGATGGCGGATAGGATCGTACGCGAGAATATCCTCGGCATGACGCGGGGTTCCGCACATGGAGCCGATCACCAGTCGTCCTCCGGGTTTCAGTAATCTTCTGACTTCGGCAAAGCAGAGGTGGCGGGCATCGTCAATCAGGCAATGCACACAGCTGCCATCAACAATGAGCTCAAACGTCGCATCCTGACACTGATGAATATGGCAGACATCTCCGACAAAAAAATTTGCCGGGAGACCCGCTTGCTGAAAACGATTTTGTGCCCATCGGATCGCGGTTTCGGACCAATCTATCCCCCACACCGAGTAGCCTCGTTCCGCAAAATACTGCGCGGCCATCGCGCCATTCCCGCACCCCAGCTCAAGGACAGGCGCGCCGGGTTGGGGGAAATAGTGCTGTAAGTGAAGCCAGCTAAAAACGCGCTCCTGCTGTTCTTTGGCCCGGGAATAACCTTCGCCAGCCCAGGCGATAGCGCCATTTGCCAGCAACTGCCGATACTCTTTTTCATAGCGGTTCATAATCAAGACGCCTTTGTCAGCAGCAACGCTCGTCACTTTACGCGCGGTAGAGGCAGGAGAAAAACCAACCGTCAGACACGCTCCGTCATCTCAGGCAGCAATTGTTCAATCACGTCGATAATACTTCTTACCCGCGGTGGGATAAAGCGGGCGTCAGGATAGACCGCATAGAGAACGCGATCGGGTAATCGCCAGGCGGGTAATACCGGTACCAGCCTGCCGGACTGCAAAGCGTGGGCCGCAAGGGGTAACTGCATGCCGCCGATACCGATGCCGGACTCTAACGCCTGCAGCAGCGCTTCGCTGGTGTTAGCCCGAAACACGGTATTGACTTTCATATCAACCGTTTTATCACCCGAGACCAGCCGCAGCGGCGCGTCCTGCGCGATGCCGCTGAACCGCACGTGCGGATGGGCGGCCAGCTCGCTGACGGCATGCACCGTTTTAAAACCGGGGGCGGCAAAGAGCGCAGTTTCAATACGCGCCAGCACGCGCGCCGCACTCCCCGGCGGCGGTTCACTGCTCAACCGCAGCGCGACATCCACTCCTTCAGCAACCAGATCGGCAATGCGGTCATCAAGAGAAAGCGTCAGACGCAGCTCGGGGTGCATTTTCTGCAGCGCCAGCAGATGCGGCAAAAAGAGCTGCCCCAGGCCGCTCGGCAGCTGCACGTGCACCCGGCCTTGCCACTGGCGATCGGTTGGCTGTAAGCGTCTTTCCGCTTCATGCATCGCTTCCAGCAAAAGCTGCATATCGCGCCGGTAAATTTCTCCCTGCTCGGTCAGCGCCATCGCACGCGTGGTTCGGTGCAGCAACACCACCCCAAGCTCCTCCTCAAGCGCCGCGATCTGCTGACTGACGGCGGATTGTTTCATCCCGCACTGGCGGGCTGCCGCTGAAAAGGATCCCGCTTCTACCACGCGCAGGAAGGTGGCAATGGCGTTGAGCTTATTATTCATTTAATGATTCTACTTATAAGTGCCATCAGTTTTACGGGATATGCGTGAAAAAAATAATATACCACACTGCCTCTGTCACCCACCCTGGAGAAGCAAC
This sequence comes from Klebsiella sp. Q11, assembly GCF_964241505.1. NCBI lineage: Bacteria > Pseudomonadati > Pseudomonadota > Gammaproteobacteria > Enterobacterales > Enterobacteriaceae > Klebsiella > Klebsiella sp. Q11. The sequence goes on along the minus strand of NZ_CAXSXW010000004.1, from coordinate 312,110 downwards.
GTGAATAAGATACTGCAACCCAAAATCGCCCTGGTCGCCGGCGCCAGCGGCATTATTGGCAGAGAACTGGTGAAAACGCTGTTACGCAATCGCTGGGAGGTTATCGGCCTCAGCCGCCATGCATCGTCCCACCCGGAAAACATTCCCTTCATTCACGTCGATTTACTGGATGCGCAGCACAGCGCGCAAAAACTGCATTCGCTCAACGGCGTCACCCACATTTTTTACAGCGCATGGGCCAACGCCGGGAACTGGGCGGAAATGGTTGAACCGAACGTCACCATGCTGCGCAACCTGGTCAGCAACATCGAGCAAACCGCACCGCTACGGACGGTAAGCCTGATGCAGGGATACAAAGTGTACGGCGCGCATCTTGGTCCGTTCAAAACCCCGGCGCGTGAAAGCGATCCCGGCGCACCCGGGGCCGAATTTAACGCCGCTCAGCTCACCTGGCTCAGCCATTTCCAGCGCGGAAAAACGTGGCGCTGGAACGCGATCAGGCCGGGCGTGGTCGGCAGCACGGTGCCCGGCAACGCCATGAATCTCGCACTCAGCATCGCGATCTATGCTTCGCTATGTAAAGCGCAGGATCTACCGCTGCGTTTCCCCGGTTCGGAAAAAACCTGGCACAGCATCGTCGATCATACGGACGCCGGGTTGCTGGCTGATGCCACGCTGTGGGCCGCGACCTCGCCAACGGCGCAAAACCAGGCGTTCAACGTCAATAACGGCGACATCTGGCGCTGGTGCGAGCTGTGGCCGCGCATCGCGAGCTGGTTTGAACTGGCATCCGCCCCGCCGGTCAGACTGTCATTTCACCAGCTGTTTGTGGATTACCGCGCGTACTGGCGCGAACTGGCCGGGCAGAGTCTGGTGGAAGCGAACATCTTACGGCTCAGCGACGGTAAATTTGCTGATTTCGTCTTTGGCTGGAACTACGACATGTTTGGCGATGGCAGCAAACTGCGCCGGGCGGGCTTCACTAAAATGCAGGCCACCGACGACATGTTTTTCCGCCTGTTCGCTCAGCTGAGAGCCGCGCGGATTATCCCCTGAAACAGCATGCTTTAACCGTCAGCCGGCGTCGCGCGAGCAACCCACGATTCAGTTTTTCGCCTCTTCCTCGCGCGCTCTGGTATCCGGGGTAATGATTATTCCAGGACGTAAAAAAGCCGGGTTCTCCCGGCATCATGATTTACCAACCATTTTCTGCGTATAAATACAAAACGTAGTGGATGATATTACTCCAAATTGCAGCATCCTTATGCTTCTGATGATTTCAGAGTACAGAAAGGCATCCGCTTCGATACGCTGGCAAAAATCTGCCAGGCGCTGGAGTGCCAGCCAGGCGATATTCTCGCCTGGCTGGCGGATTAACGCCCTTTCTCGATCGTGCAGGCCCACTGCTGGCTCATGCTGCTCTGGCTGGTGGCGATTTGCAGCGACAGGCTGGCGTCAAGGGTATGCGTGACGCTGTATTCAAGCACCACATCATCCAGATCGCGGGCGACGCGCTCAATGCGAAACAGAGCCTGGCCGGGTTCAATATTGAGCAATCCCGCCGTGCGGCTATCGCAGCACACCGGCGTATAGCGTTCCGTGGCGTTGGCCGGCGAGTAGCCGAACGTTTCCCGCAGCTGCTTATACAGCGATCGGCTGCCGTCCACGTGACTCAGATCGTTATAGATACGCCCATTAAGCCAGGTCAGCACATGGCCAACCGGCCGGTCGCCCTGCACTAACAGCCGCTCCAGACGCATCAGCTGGCAGCCTAAATCCAGCCCCATTTGCTCCGCCACCAGGCGGTCGGCCATAGTTGAAATCAGCGACAGAACTTCCACGGCTATCTCCCCCGGCGGAGCAAAGGTCGTCAGTACGTCCGGGAGGTCGGTGTAGTATTTCTGCAGCGCATCGCGGTTAATAAACGTCCCTTTACCCTGTTCGCGGTACACCATGCCAATACTGGCCAGCGAATCTATCGCCTGTTTAATGGTACCGCGCGCGACCTTAAACTCCCCGGCGAGCAGCAGTTCGCCCGGGAGTTTATCGTCATAGGTAAAAGAGAGGATCCGCTGCAGGATAACGTCTTTTATCCTTAAATAGAGAGGGAGTCCATCCGACTCAAACATACTTGTGCTCCAACTCAGAGGTAGTGTATCTGGCTCCTGTAAGCGCTAAGTATATCCTGATTTATCTCCTGATTACCGTCTATGTTTGCGCTGGCGAGAATGGGCGGCGTGCGCGCATTTTCCAGCATGATTTCGCAAATACGTAATACCAGGCTGTTAGCGATGGTCGCGCCCATGATGGTGGAGAGCGGCGCGGCTTTCTGCGCCATCCCCGGCAGGCTCACCGCCGCATCGCCATACTCGCAGTGGTTATCAATGGTGATATCGGCCACATCCACCAGCAGCTTGCCGCTGGAGTGGCGCGACGTCACGCGCGCCGCCGTCGCCAGGCTGGTAATCGCGATAACCGTTGCGCCGCACGCTTTCGCCGCCAGCGCGACATCAATGGTAATCGCGTTGCGTCCCGACACCGAATGGATCAGCAGCGTATCTTCAGCCCTTAGCGGCGACTGCTCCACCAGTACCCGACCGAGGTGCTCCACATTTTCCACCGCGCTGGTGAGGGTTAACGGCCTGACGTTAAGCATCAGCGCAGGCGTAAAAAGCGGATTGATGATGGCCAGGCCGCCCGCGCGATAGCTCATCTCCTCCGCCAGAATCCCGGCGTGGCTGGCGCCAAAGACGAAGATGTTGCGCTGCCCCATAATGCTGTGGGACATGATTTCCGCCGCCCGGGTGAGTTCATCGGGGCGCTGCTCAAGAAAAGCCAGCTTCTGGCGGATCTGACTGTAGTACTGTTTCAGGGCCTGACTCATAGACTTCCTCCCGATATCAGAACGCCAGCAGGCGGGTCAAAAGATGAATGACTGGCGCGAGGACAAACATATCGCTGTCGCCTGCCCATAGCGCGGTATCCGGGATCGTATTGTCGATAAAGCCGGTGACGCAGAAATACTGCCCCCAGGCGACCACGGTCGAGGTGATAAACCCCGCCAGCAGAGCGCCTTTATAGCCTCCGGTAATATTGCCGAAGACCCCCGCCGTACCGGCGTGAAAGAAAATCACAATCATACTGGGAATAAAAACGTAGCCGGTATAGCGGCCGATCAGGGTCAGCCACAGCAGCGAGCCGACAAAAGCGCCGACAAACCCCAGCACCACCGCGTTTGGCGCAAAGTTAAACAGTATCGGGCAGTCCAGCGCCGGTTTTGCGCCGGGCACCAGCCGCGATCCGATGCCGTTAAACGCCGGCACCATTTCGCCAATAAACATCCGTACGCCGAGCAGCACGACGGCAATGCCGCCGGTAAACATCAGCGATTGTTTGAGGGCATAGATGTAGAAGCTCAGGTCGCCGGATTGCGCCAGAATCTCCGCCGCTTTCGGCGTACCTTTAATCTGCAGAATAAAGGTGCCAATAAAGAACAGCAGCGCCATGGTCAACGCCGTCACCACGTTGGAGTCGCGCAGGAAACCCAACTTTTTAGGGACTTTGATATCTTCGGAGCTGATTTTGTTGCGGGCGAAAATCTGGCCAAAAATCGCCCCCAGCAGCGCGACGGAGGCGGAAGTATGCCCCAGCGCCACGTTGTCGTTGCCGGTGATTTTTCGCACCCAGGGCTGAACCAGCGCGGGCTGTAGGGTCCAGTAGAGCCCCATAATCACCGTTAGCATCAGCGTCAGCTGCACCGCTGAAATAGCGGGCTCGGTGTTCACCATCACCCCGGCAAAGATCATCGTCGTCCAGAACATCATATGTCCTGTCAGGTAGATGTATTTAAAGCGCGTCAGCCGGGCCAGCAGCAAATTGATGGCGAATCCGCCGGCAATGGCGATGGTCACGCTGCTTCCGTAGCGTTCGCTGAAGCGCGCCTGGCCGATAATATTGGTCAGGTTCATGGAGCTGAGACCGAAAACTTCGGTCCAGATCGGCTGAAATATCAGCAGCGCGGAGACGATAATCCCGGCCCCCGCACCGATGATCAGAAAGCCCAGAATACCTTTCAGGGTGCCGGACACAATGTCCGCCAGCGATTTCTTTTGCAGCACTAGCCCCAGCAGCACAATCAGGCCAATTAAGATCGACGCTTCACCAAATATATTGATGGTGATCCAGCGCAGCACGCCAAGAAACTCGCTCATGACGGCTCTCCTGCGGGCAGAATTTTCGCCTGGGTCAGAGCCGCGGTGATTTCGGCGTTATCGATATAGTTGTTCACCACCACCACCGGACAGGACAGATGCTTAAGGTTGTCCACCAGCTCCGCGTTGGTTATCACCACATCGGCGTTGGCCGAAGCGGCGGAAGAGACATCCATATGTTCCACGGAGGCCTGAATCCCGTGCTGTTTTAACACCGCCTCAACGTTCATTTTTAAAATCAGGCTGGAGCCCATACCTAAACCACAGACTGTCAGAATTTTCATCGCTATTCACTCCGTGTTCATCACGCTACAAACGCTGCGAGCCGCTGGCTAACAGCCGATAAAGTTGTTCTGGATCGTTCGAATGCAACAGGGTATGCAGGTTATTTTCATCGCTGAGTACGGTCACGATATGCTGGATAAGGTGGATATGCGCATCGCTGCTGGTTGCCGAAAGCCCCAGCACCACCTGCACCGGGTCGTTTTCCGCATGACCAAACGCCAGCGGTTCACGCAGCCTGACCGCGCTGATCTGCGCTTTCATCGCCCCCTGCTCCGGGCGGGCATGCGGCAGCGCCAGCCCGGGGGCAATGACAAAATAGGGGCCCAGCTCGCGGTAGCTATCGACCATTGCCTGGACGTATTGCGGGCTACAGGCTCCCGCGCGGCACAGCGCATTCCCCGCCTCGCGGATGGCCTCCTCAGGGGTAGCGGCCGGGCAGTCAACGCGTATCGCCTGACGCTCAATCATCGAAGGCTCCTTGGGTTAAGTGATGACGGATAGAGGCAAGCGTGGTCGCCAGCGCCCGCTGGACGAACGCGCGCCCTTTCTCTTCGCTGGCGGCAGTCGGATCGCCCAGCACCGCATAGTCAGAAAACTCGGTCCAGGGTATCGGCTGATAGCGAAAATTGTTCGGGAAAGCCGGATAGTGCGCGCGGGCGTTGGTCATGGTGACGAACTCTGGCGCCAGCGCCAGCATCAGCGAGGTTTCGACCTCATCAGCATGCATATAGCCGGGGTAAGCCACCGCGGTGGTTTGCCGTTTTTTTACCTCTTCATCCATCCCCACCCAGCTATAGCTAAGCAAGGTAATACCCTGCTCTTTTAGCTGCCGGGAGGCCGCTTTCATCGCATCAAAATTGCCGTAATGCGCGTTAATCACCGCCGTGGTGGTGATACCGTAGCTGGCCATGTTTTCCGCCAGCGACACCAGCAGCGACGTCAGCCGTTCATGACCGATATCAATCGCGCCCGCGTGGCCGCGCAGGGACCAGACCTGGCTGTAGGAAACGACCGGCAGGCTCAGGGCGCACTCGCCCAGCTGCTCGTCAAGCAGCGCACAAAACCGCTCGGCCAGCAGGTTATCGGTATCCAGCGGCAGGTGGTCGCCGTGCGGCTCGACGGCGCCGAGCGGCAATAAGGCGATCCGCGCCTTTTGTAACGCCCGCCGGGCCTCGCTTTCGTTTAAACGATGCAGCTTCATAACATCTCCTCAGGCAAAAGCGAGGTAACGCGCCGGGTTGTCGACGAAGAAATCATGCAGCAGCGCTTCGCCGTCAAACCCGGCTTCCCGGGCCTCGTCAATGAATCTTGGCCGCCAGTCGCTAAGGATAAATTTCAGCCCCAGCCCCCCTTTGCCGTAATGCGCGCTCATGGATTTACGGGCAAAATCGCCGCCGATTAAGATCTGCTTTTGATAACCGCGCTGGCAGAGCGCCAGGATGGCCTGGGTACGGATGTGCTCGGGGTGATATTTTATGCGGCTGATACCGTCGAAAGAGAGAAACGCCCCGGTGTTGGCGATCTGACGGTGCAGCCAGGGATCGGGGTTACGATCCATATGAGCAAAACATAAGCGGGAGAGATCCAGCCCCCATTTTTTGAAGAGCTGCGCCTGCTCGAGTCCCATCGTCCCCATTTCCGTATGGCTGTGCATCGGCGCCCCGGTGCGCTGCTGGGCGCGAACGATAACCTCCATGGTTTTTTGTTCCAGAGGGGAAATGGCGTTATAGCCGGTACCGCACTTCACCACGCCGGCCCGATGTTCGGTGCCCTCTATCCCCTCAGTGACCTCGCGACAGACATGTTCAACCAGTTCATCAACGTCTGAATGTGCAATCCACTCGGCGAAAGTCTGCGCGGAGCCCGGCCGCTTGCTGCTCCACAGAAAGCCTTTGTTAAAACCCGCAGTGGCGATAATGTGCAGCTGCTGGCGCTGCGCCATGGCGGCGACGGCTGCGGCCTGACGGCCATAATCCGGCGCGGTGGCGTCGTATATGGCGTTACCACCCTCCCGGCGGAAGTCGCTTAATTCACGCTCTGAAGCCTGCGGATCGTCGAGTAACAGATCGTCATCCTGACGCTCGGCCCAATAGGGCGGAATACAGTAAATATGGTCGTGGCTGTAGGTGACGCCCAGCTGATTAGCGGAAATATCCCCGTTTAACGTTCGAATGATGCCCATGTTTCTTGCTCCCCGGAACGGATAAGAAGGTGCTTTCAACATAGGCGCGCCCCACTTGACCAGTCAAGTGATCAAGTTCGCATCTGTCATATAAAATTTCTATCTGTGAGGCCGGTAGATATTTAAAACGCAATAACGGCACAGTACGCGGCTGACTTCCAGGAAACAGAAATTATATCTGTAAGAGGATCGTGCCGGGGACGGTATAAAGCTTTTTATACTTCAGTGAAAATTACGGCTGACGCTGGCTGCTATAAAGGGAATGGTAAAAATACCTTTCATGCCCCCGAACGTTCCCGTAATAAAGCAGAACCTACAGGTTATGCCAGTGACTTCACGGACAAACAGGATGGGACTGTATTATTTTCCCTTTAACCATCGGATGCTTTCGCTGGATAAAATTCAAAAACGGGATTTAATGAACACGAGCAAGGAGCAGTGATGTTCTACAGGAATGAAGTGATCAGTTATTTACAGACGAATAAAATTCTTGCGTTAAAACTCGACCGTGTCTTAACGGGCGTCGAAAAAGCGGTATCAAATCAGATTGAAAGCATAGGCGCAGGCGCGATGCGTATGCTGTATTATACCTCCTGCTTTACTGATGAGTATCAGGATGTATGCCAGCAACAAAAAAACGAAGACCTTCGATTTAAACAAGGTGTTATTTATTTGTTGCGACATGGTAATCTCGTGTACGACTTGCTAAAAATATATTTTGAACAAATATTCAAATTTAAAACCAACGATCAATTGGAATACATTAAAAAAAAGCTTATGGCGGTTAATATCCATATTGCCGCCAGTTCACTGACAAGCGCGGGATTTGCTTTAGCAACAGCATCATTTGTCGCAGTAGGCACAAGACTCAGTCTTGAGTTCAGCGCACTGGCAGGGCAAAAAGCAGGTGGGATTGTAGGCGCTATTGCCATATACGGCGTTGTCCAGAAAGCGGTTAATAGTGCACATCGTCTTCACATGACTTATCCTGCTTACTACTCAGCGCTATACGCGAAAGAGCTGGAAATGATGTATTTTCTGATAGAACCCTTGTTTGAACGCGCCGAGGCGTTTAAAGCACAATGGGTATCGGATGATGAAATTGCAGATATCATCAGGAGGATGATCCAATAATTATGATGAATTTGATTAAAAGATTGCTCAGGCGAATATTTAGATCCCTGGTGTCGTATTATGGCCCCGCCGCGCTAACAATAGTATTTGCTTTAATTCAAGGCCTATGGTTTCCGGAGAGTCCTGCCTGGCTTATCCCCGTTTTTTTCTTATTTGTAATTTTTATTTTTTAACGATACGTAACATGGTAATTCCTGAAAATTATTATCCTCCTGAATATATAAGGAAATAGTATGTCTACACCCGCACATTTATGGCTTGAGGACGAAAATGGTTCTCCAATTATGGGTAGCTGTTTAATGCCGCTACGAATGGGATCTATCGAGTTAAAATCCTTCTCCCACGGTATCACTATCCCGGTAGATCCCAGCTGGGGAAAACTTACGGGTACCCGCGTTCACCGCCCTATCACGGTAGTAAAAGAATTTGATCAGACAACACCGCTTCTATATCGCGCAGTCTGCGAAGGCCGAACCATGAAGACGGCGACAATCAAAATGTATCGTATTCTCGAATCAGGTATTGAAGCCGAATATTTCAATATCATTCTGGAAAACGTCAAGTTTACAACGGTTGCACCGTACCTCTCTCCAAACGGTATAAGTAGTACTCATCTTGAAACGCTCGAATTGCGTTATGAGGCGATCACCTGGAAGTATACGGAAGGAAATATTATCTATCGTGATAGCTGGAACGATCGTTGCTGTGCGTGATGACAAAGGGTTTCACAGGAGGTCAAGGCTTCCTGTGAGCCTCACGAGGACATCAACCGCCGGCGGGAAATCTGGTGGATAATTTAGCACCAACACCGTGGCAATGCTCTACCTTAGCGCTCCAACTGGGGGAGAATGTTCAGCATAAAAGTGACGTTGTCACATAGGAATTTTTCAAAGAGAATACCGCTGCTCATGGAAAAATCGCTTTCACCACCAAGGAGGTGAATAATTTTATTATTTATAAACAACATGTTACAGAATCCTTCAGTACATTTAATCTCAGACTAATAATCAACATCATTGATTAAAATGTTTAATTGAATGAATCGATAAAGAGAGTATTGTTAAAAACAATGATGAGCGGAGATAAATAAATGTTACGTGATTTTTTGAAGGTAGAAAAAGAGGATCGTCTGGTCGAACAACAGGACGCCAGCAGCGGTAAAGCGAATTCAACGGACGTCACCGAATGGATTATTGTGAATAAAAATGGTGATAAAAAAGGCCGGGTGGCGTTATTCAATCAATTTACCACCCGCCGTTCCTATTGCGTGAATTACCGCATCACCCAGTTTGATAATAGCGGCAAAGTGGTTGTCGACCGGCTGGCGGAATCAATCTGATCCCGGGGAACGTGATCACGCCGGCGTCCCGCGCCTTTAGCCCGGCCCGTCGCTGGCAGCGGCCAGCAGCGGCACAATCACATCGCTTAACGGCGTGGGGATATGGTGAATACGGCCATATCGCTGAACGACCCCGTTGCGAATATCCCACTCCAGCGGCAGCCCGGCCTCGCGATCCGTCAGTATTGAAGTGCTTAAATCCGGAGGCGCACGGTGAAAACCGGCGAGAATTTCCTGCGGCACGCCGTCGTCCAGGCTGGCGCCTCCGGCGCGCGCCACCGTCAGCCCCTCCTGCAAATAGGCTAAAGCAAGCGCCGTGATATCGTCGCGGGCAAACATCCCTGCCCGCCTCCCCGCCAGCACCATCAGACCGGCGACCGCATTCTGCAGCAGTTTACGCCACGCAACGGAGAGAAAATCCGCGCTGATATCCACTTCACAGCGCGTGTCCCGTAGCGCGTGCCGCACCCGCTCGGCCCCCTCAACATCCGGCAGCGTCAGGCGCGGTTTCGCCCGCAGCCAGACTGACGCTTCAGGTTCACGCTGCGCGGGGAACCAGACGACCGATGGCAACACGGCCGCTTCCGCCACGTACGGCGCGAACAGCGTTTTTTGTTCAACGCCGTTTTGAAGCACGCAGACTACCGTTCGATCGTGACACAGCGCTTGCAGCCACGGTGCAATAGCCGCAATTTGTGTCGCTTTTACCGCCACAAATACCAGGTCGTACGGCGCGGCGACCGATGCCGGTTCCGTCAAGACCGGCCCCGGCACCACAATATTTCCACCATCAAAACGCAGCGAAAGCTGCGGGTGCGCACGGCGGCCGCATACCAGAGGCGTACGGCCAACCTCGTGCAGCGCCGCGGCGATGGTGGTACCAATTGCGCCCGGACCGATCAGCGCAACGGTGGGTTCTTCAACTGTCATCTATGCCTCCAGGCCGCTTCCGGCCCCTGAGATTTCATTAGTACGTAACATAAACGCGACTTCGTTCGCATTACCATTTTATTCATATGGGTAATCTGAATGTGTGTGTCAGCGTACACACTTTTCACCATCAACAAGGAAGGTACATGTTTCCAGAATACAGAGAGCTGATTTCTCGATTAAAAACCACGCATCCGCGCTTTCAGTCGCTATTCGAAAAACATAATGCACTCGATCACGACATTTCCCGCATAGAAGGAGTCGATGGCAAAGGATACAGTCTCGAGCTTGTACAGATGAAGAAAGAAAAACTTATGTTGAAGGACGAAATGCTCAAAATCCTCCAGCATGAAAGCCTGATGTAAACGAGAAGGCCGCCGGATGGCGGCCTTCTTATAGCACCAGGCTACGAGCGAATAAACGCCAGCAGATCGGCGTTAATCACATCGGCGTGCGAGGTATGCATACCGTGCGGAAAGCCGGGATAAATTTTTAGCTGGCTGTTCGGCAGCAGCTTATCCTGCAGTATCGCGGCGTTTTGATAAGGCACAACCTGATCATCATCGCCCTGCATCACCAGCACCGGCAGCGTAATGGCTTTTAAATCTTCGGTCTGGTCGGTTTCCGAAAACGCCTTAATCCCCTCATAGTGCGCTTTTGCGCTACCGGTCATGCCCTGCCGCCACCAGTTCTGAATCGTGCCCTGGGACACCTCCGCGCCTTCACGGTTAAAGCCGTAGAACGGCCCGGACGCCACGTCGAGATAAAACTGCGAGCGGTTGGCGGCCAGCGCTTTGCGAAAACCATCAAACACCTCGATTGGCGTACCGCCCGGATTACTCTCCGTTTTTACCATCAATGGCGGAACCGCGCTGATCAGCACCGCTTTGGCCACGCGCCCCTGCGGCTGACCATACTGCGCAACGTAGCGCGCAACCTGCCCACCGCCGGTAGAATGCCCGATATGCACGGCATTATGCAGATCCAGATGCTCCGCCACCGCTGAGGCATCGGCGGCATAATGATCCATATCGTGACCGTCACTCACCTGATCTGAACGGCCATGACCGCGTCGGTCAATCGCAATAACCCGGAACCCTTCTGCCAGGAAAAACAGCATCTGGTTATCCCAATCATCGGCACTTAAAGGCCAGCCATGATGAAATACGATCGGCTGCGCCTCCTTCGGGCCCCAGTCTTTAAAGAAGATATTGACGCCGTCTTTGGTTGTCACAAATGCCATGTTACAAACTCCTCTCGTGAGAAAACAAGGCTGCGGGCCTGACGCCTGCAGTGGGTCGGGTCTTAAGGCGGGATGCTATGTCTGGACGATAGCGTCTCGTTAGGTGTGAAAATGACCTGGCTGGAAAAGTGTAGATGATTTTTGCCGATACTGAGCGTTCGCTTTGTATCCGATAAATGGGCTGTAAACAGCCCATTTAAGCATGCAGGAAGGAAAATTTAACGCAGGACGAACTTAATAACGCCGGATGGTTACCGTTTCGGCTCCCGCCTGGTCGAGCGCGGCGAGTCCCTCCTCTATCCGCCCGAGGCTTATCAGCCCGGGGGAGTGGCGAAAATCCTCGCGAAAAATGGCCAGATTGCCCCACGGCGCGTAATAGGCGATGTCGCCGCGCCGTGGGGTCATTGAGGCGCCAGAGTCCGCGCGGCGCAGTTTCGTCGGCAGCCAGGCGATTTTTTCCGTGGAACCATAATCCTCGAGCTTCACCGTCATCGGCAGCTGTGCCAGGAACTCATTAGCCGCTGCGCTCTCATCCAGCGAGCCGACAACCGCGGCGCCATTGAACTCAAACTGAATCTTCACCGCGTTCTCCCGCCCGGCGGCAAATGCCGCCCCCGTCGTAGCAATAAAAATCAATAGCGTGGCGCTAAGAGAGTTGAACATCCCCTCACCCTGCCAGGCCACGAGCGCGCAGGACTTCACTCACCACCGCTACCGCTGAAAAGGCATTTGGCCAGCCGGCATAGAAAGCGGCATGCGCAACGATCTCCCCCGCCTCTTGCGCGGTGAGGCCGTTATCCATCGCCCGGTTAAGGTGGTAGCCAATTTGCGCGCTTTGCCCGGCGGCAATCAACGCGCTGACCGTGACCAGGCTGCGGTCGCGCGGCTTCAGCCCCGGTCGCTGCCACAGGTCAAGAAACAGCGGTTGAGTCGTAAACTTCACCAGTCCAGGGGAAATCGCGCCGAAGTTCTGTTCTACGGTTGTTGAACGCTGGTTCTCCACCGCCTGATTAAGAGGGAGCAGCTCCGGGGAGGCAGCAGCCAGCTGCTCGCGGCCAATGCCGCGAGCGACAAAAATATCTTTCGTCACCGCAACGGCGGCCATCGCGTTGGGCCAGCCGGAATAAAAAGCCAGATGCGTGATGATCTCTGAGATTTCAGCCGCCGTGACGTCGTTATCCAGAGCAACTTCAACGTTATGTTTTAGCTCCGCCGGCTGATTACGGGCGATAAGAATCGCCACGGTCACGATGCTGCGGTCGCGACGCGAGAGTTCTGTTCTCTGCCAGAGATCCCCTATCAGCACCTCGCTGCCGAAACGGGCAAGCGCCGGCGCGACGGATTGAATATCCTCAGCGGACAATACGGATGGACTACGTGGAGCCATTTTTTCACCTCTTTTTTCTTCTGCCAGGGCTGGCGCGCCCAGCATTAACGACATTGCAGCTACGGCAATAAAAGCTTTCATCCTGAACACCTTTCCGACACGTTAATTCTTCAGCCTTTCCACCAGTTGACGCTGGTATTCAGGCAGTTGATCGCGGCTGGCACGCTGAAAAACCAGCGGAGGCAGCCAGGTCATTCCCGCATGCAGCGCGCTGGCCTTCATTGGCGTAAAGACGTCGGCCAGGCTGACACCCGTTCGCCCGGTCTCGCCGTATGTCGCGTCACCGCCTGCGGCCGTCGTGACAATCAGCATCTCTTTGCCCTGCCATACTCCCGGCCCTACGCTGCCCCAGGTATCGTTCAGCCAGGCCTTCATCATCGGAGTGATGTTGAACCAGTGGGTCGGGAAGATAAAAACGATGCGCGAGTGTTCCCGCATGAGCCGTCGCTCTTCATCGGCATTGATATTTCGGGTGTCAAAACCGTAAAGCGCCTCGAGATTGCGCACGTTCACGCCGGGTACGCTTTGCGCTGCGGCCTCAAGACCTTTGGTCATGACCGATTGCTCAGGATACGGATGAGAGACGATAACCAGCGTGTTCACCTCTGCGGCACAGCTGGTAGAGGTAAAGCTAAACAGAAATGCGCTGACGGCCAAAAGCCAGAACAGACCGGGAATACAGCGGTGCGAATAGTTCATCAAGCTCTCCTTCTCTTTTGCCACAGGGTAAGGCGCGGAATAAGAAGGAGCCAGCCCTCGCTATCGAATGGGGCTGTGAGTTATTTTCATCAATCGGGCTACAGACCGAGCGGCTTCATTTCCCGCACAAGGGAGATTAACAGGCGCAGCCCGGTGGGAACCTGATGACGGCTGGAGTAATAGATATAGAATCCCGGTCCGTATGAGGCCCAGTCGGTCAGCACCAGACGCAGGCGCCCTGCGCTGACGTGCTCTGCTATCAGCGGTTCCGGCAGGTACATCAGGCCAAACCCCTGCAGAATGGCCACCACGCCCGTCTCGGCCAGATCGACCGTTAACAGCGGCGGTACTTTGACGGTGAGCTGCTCTTCGCCACGTTCAAACTCCCATTTATAAATACGGTTGTTTCCCAGACGATTGCTGACGCAGCGGTGCTGTTGAAGATCGTGAGGATGCCGGGGCTCGCCAAAGCGGGCAAGATATTCCGGGGATGCGGCGACCACCCAACGCACATCGGCGGACAGCCGCTGCGCCACCATATCTTCAGGCACGGTTCCGCCATAGCGGATCCCTGCGTCAAACCGCGCTTCCGTTACATCAACAATGCGGTTGCTGGCCACGATATCCAGCTCAATATCGGGGTAACGTTCAGCAAAAACAGGCAGGACCGGGGCCAGCAGCAGCGTGGCCGCTTCAACGGCGACGTTGAGCCGAATATGTCCCGCAGGCGAGTCGCGAAACTGGTTGAGCTGTTCAATCGCGCCATCTATGGCGGCCACCGGCTCGCTCACCGCGCTGGCCAGACTCTCGCCTGCCGCCGTCAGGGTTACGCTTTTGGTCGTACGGTTCAGCAGACGCACGCCCAGCCGCGCCTCAAATCCCTTGATCGCGTGGCTCAGCGTCGATGCGCTCACCCCAAGTTCAACGGCAGCTTTACTAAAACTCTGATGGCGGGCAATGGCGAAAAAATAGACAAGATCGGCCATGTCGGCACGGGTTACATTCATACGGTCTCGCTAACTGGATAGACTTTAAGCTGAAAAAACAACGTTACTTTGATGTGATGGCGTATCGTGACGTTGATCCGACCAGGAAAATCAAAGACCTGGATGCACGAGCAATCTTCCGGGCGGTATGTTTATACTACAGGCGTCAGCCTTGATAAACTGACCTTCCGACCGGAGATAAACCCATTTTATCCGCCAGAGGCGCATGTATGTTACCTGATTGCGATAAAGCCATCGTCCTGCTGCATGAAATCTACGGCATCAACGCGCATATTCAGCGATCCGCCGCGACCTGGCGCAGCCGCGGCTTCGATGCGTACACGCCAGCGCTTTTCCCTCACTCTGCGCCGTTCGCCTATGAGCAGCAGGAGCAGGCCTGGCACCACTTTTCCGATAACGTCGGATTTGATACCGCCGCCATCGTGTCGCTGCTGGCCGAGCTAAGAGCGAAATACGGCACGCTAATCCTTATCGGCTACAGCGTAGGCGCCACCTTAGCCTGGCTGGCTGCCAGGAGCGGACTCTGCGACGGTGCGGTTTGCCACTACGGTTCACGGATCCGCCAGTACTGCGATGCGGCGCCTCCGTGCCCAACGCAGGTGATTCTCGCCCGCCATGAACCGGCGTTCGATCCCCGCGCCCTGCAAAACGAGCTGGAGAAATATCCCTCCGTAACCTGCCGGATGTTCAATGCGCAGCACGGCTTTTGCGATGCCGACAGTCCGGCGTGGGATGCGCGCCTTGCGCAGCAGGCGGACGAAGACACGCTGCGGTTTTTAACGCTTATTCAGCAAAGACAGGAGGCCTGATGCATCAGATATTTCAATGGATTAACGAACCCGCGACATGGTCGGAAGAGGACGGCGAACTGCGCGTAGTGACCGACGCGCAAACCGACTTCTGGCGCGAAACCTGGTACGGGTTTGAGCGTTTTTCCGGGCATATCTACGCCACGGAAGCCGCGGGGGACTTCACCTTTCAGGTAAGGGTGCGAGCAGATTTCAGTACGCTGTATGACCAGGCAGGGATCATGTTAATGCAGGACGCCAGGCGCTGGATTAAGGCCGGTATCGAGTACAACGACGGCGCGCCCGCTATCGGTAGCGTACTGACGCAGGGGACATCAGACTGGGCAACCGGTATTTTCCCGGGCGACCCCGGTGAATTCTGGCTGCGTCTGACCCGCCGCGGAGAAGCGCTGCGCCTGCAGTATTCAACGGATGGCCAACTGTGGCCGCTGCTGCGGCTGTGCCCTTTTCCGGGCGGCGCGGCGAAGGTCGGCATCATGTGCTGCACGCCGCAGCGCAGCGGCCTGCGGGTTACTTTCGACCAGATATCACTGCTGCCGCCGAATGATAAAGATTTGCACGATCTGAGCTGAGCAGTCGGCTCGCGCGCGGGCAAAATCGCTGAAGAATCGCGACGGAGGTATGATTTCTGGCTCCTCGGGCTGCCCGTGCTCGCGCCTTGCTGCTAGATTGGCAGCAGCAACCTTCAGGCGAAAAATGAGGAGGAGTCATGTTTTCCTACATCATGCTCGGCACTAACGATCTGCCGCGCGCGATTCGTTTTTACGACCCGTTGATGGAGATGCTGGGGCAGCCCCGGAGCGGCCGCAGCGAGCAAGGCGCATCGTGGGGGACATTCAGCGGAAACCGCACCATCGGGCTGTGCGTTGGCAAACCGTTCAACCAGCAGCAGGCAACAGCGGGCAACGGCGCTATGGTGGCCCTGAACGCACGTTCGGTTGAGCATATTCAGCAGTTGCATCAGCTGGCGCTACGCCTGGGAGGAAGTGATGAAGGCGCCCCAGGACATCGCCCGCAGTACGGTGAAGGTTTCCACAGCGCCTACGTCAGAGATCCGGACGGCAATAAGCTGGCGTTTGTTTATTACGCAAACGCAGACTAAGCCCCACGCCGGAAAGTTAAGGCAGGGTTAGCGCATGGCGAAACCCTGCGCATCTCTCAATATCGCGACGGATGCTCTCAGCCAGATGATTCGATTTCGGCAAATGGCCATGCAAATCGCGGCCTTGTCTGCATCAGCCTTCCGTAAACATTCCCGACCTGAACGTCTCCCTCATGGCTTCGATCTCTTGCTGGCGGGCCGCCTTTAAGGCAGAAAGCATATTGCAGGTAAAATCCACAAAGCCAACGCCGTTGGCGGTCACCAGGTTACCGTCGCGTACCGAAGGCTCGTTTCTGTACCGCGCGGCGCCGCTGTAGGCTGACCCCGCCCGGCTCTGCAGGTAGGTCAGCCCGTTCGAGGTGTGGTCGACATCATTGAGAAAGCCATGCGCGCCAAGGAATGCCGAAGCGTCGCATATCGCGCCTACCACGATCTGCCGGGCCTGCGCTTGTTCTACCAAAGGTACAACCCGCCGGGCCTCCTCTCCCCACCAGTTCATTCCGCCCACCAGCACCAGCGCGGCGTAATCATCGGGTATCGTCTCGAAGGTATAATCCGGCAGGCAGCGCACCCCGCCAATTGACCTCACCGGCCCCTCATCGGCAGCCACGGTTCTGACTTCGTATCGCGGTTCCCATACGCCAAACCCGCGGCGCAGCCCCGGTGCCAGCAGCGCGAACTCCCAGTCGGCGTACTCCTGGATGAGGACAAACAGCACTTCTTTACGCGTATCCATAGACATCGCACTCTCCTTTTATTAACAGAATTTGCCGTCGCAGCATCCGGGGTACCGATGGACACTATCGCCGTACTGCCGCCAAAAACTGTATAAATTCACAGTATAAAAGGCAAGGCTATTTTGCCCCTTGCGGCAACCCGAATCGATTTTTGCGAGTCAGCTCCCCGGATAGAAAACTATCCGGGGCAATAGCTATCGTCTCCCGCGCGCTGAGCCCGCGTTTAATGAAATAGGCCTGCGCGCCAGGAGAACCTCCCTCGTGATGTACAGCGTATATCCCTCCGGCCGCAGCCTGGGCGCCCGCAGTTCTTTCAGCGTAATACCGACGATATCTCCCGATTGAAGACGTTGACGGATCGCGCTACCGCTAAGCCGCAGCGCTCGTTTCAGGACCGACAGCAGGCTGGTCTGAAAGGCTCGCGTGACTCTGACATCCACCCTCACCTGAGAAGCGCGAACAAGGTTGATGCGCCAGCGTTCCTGAACCACAAAGTCAGGCGTACCCGATAGCGCCGCGCGATTACGCCGCAGAACGACCGGATCGTGAGAGTAAGCCTCGACGGCAGATTTGTCGTTAGCGATAAGTCGCGCGTAGAGCTGCGGATTGATTTTGCTGACGGGCAAACGCGAGAACAGGCTGATGTTCCAGGTATACGCGCAGCGCACGCACTTATAGATACTCCAGACATCGAGCACTTTTTTTTGCGAGTTGACCCGGAAGGCGCCGGATGGGGTGAAATCCTGCTGCCCATGACAGGCGGGGCAGCGCTTGCTAATCAGCTGATAGCCAACTGGCCTGACGTTCCATGTAATTTTCATGGTGAACCTTTTTTTAACCCATACAAAAGCGGATCCGTCGAAAACGGACCGTGATTTTTGCGATGTGAAAAATATTTAGAGAATACTTTTCAGTGGGTTAAAAAAAGATTTCCAACGCGACGACCCTGTCTGACCGTGAATGAATGCGTTCAAGAGTAGCAAAGCGGCAAGCGGGCTAAATATGCATTAAATCAATAAATACATAGAAATCATTCACAAACGACGTTGTTTACCTTCTGTTCACAAAACGAGAAGCGGCTCACTGATCAAACAAACCTAAACGTTTATGTTTAGTCTCATAAACGTTTAGGTCAAGGAAATAGCCGTCTGTATCGCGGGTAATTTCATAAATGCAGAGAGCGAAATATGCGTAAAGCAACGATGCGGGATGTGAGTGAAGCGACGGGATTTTCTATGTTTACCGTTTCACGCGCGCTAAACGGTGGCGATGGCGTTGCTGACGACAGCCGGGAGCTGATTTTAAAAGTGGCGCGAGAACTCGGCTACGTACCTAACCGCGCGGCCCAGGCGCTACGCCGCTCAAGCAGAGACTCGGTGGCGGTGATTACCGCCCATGCCTCGAACTCTTACTACCTTAATCTGATGTCCGGTATTCAGCAGATGCTGCAGCCGTCGCAGTGGACCGTAGTGCTTGGCGATATCGCGGTCAACGGTATCTACGACCGCGCGCAGGAGGATCGCATGATTAACCGCCTGATCGAGTCGCGAATGGCCGGGATCATTTCGACGGTGACGCTTCAGCCGGAAAGCCTGAGCCTGCTGGCGAAATGGGATATTCCGGTCGTCTTCGTTGACTCACCTCCCCGCGGCGAGCACAACTTTCCCAGCGTCACGACCGACAATTATCAGGCCAGCCTGCTGGTGGGGAACCATCTGGCGCAGCACGGCTATAAAAGCTGGCTGCTCCTCATCTACCCGGACCGCTGGACCACGCGTTTTGAACGCGAGCGCGGTATTCGCGAGGCCGCAGAGCGCTGCGGCGCAACGCTTGAAGTTGTCGAAACGGAGAACGACGCGCAGTCGGCTGCGGACACCCTGAGCCGATACCTGGACCGCCAGACATCGCTGCCGGACGCGCTTATTGCCGGTAACAACCCTATTCTGCTGGGTTCACTTAAACAGCTTCAGCAGCGCCAGATAGCCATCCCCGACGATATGGCGCTTATCGCCTACGATGAATTCGACTGGGCGCCGCTATTAAATCCGCCGCTAACGGTGCTCAATGAAAACAGCGAAGAGATTGGCAGGCAGTCGGCTGAAATGCTTATCCAGTTAATTAATCCGGAAGGAAAAGGAGAAATTAATACCCAGCGTAAAGTTCCCGCCGAACTGGTTATTCGCCAGTCCTGCGGCTGTAGAAAATGAATAACTATTAAAAAGATTGCTGACAACGTACCGCCCGGACGGCATTGCCCGGCGGCGCTTCCCCTGCACGGGCCGACAGAAACGGCGCTTGCGGTTTTCGTCGGCCGGGTAAGGCGCCACCCGACAAAAAAGCGGGCTACGGCGTGCTATACGCGCTCATCATTTTAGCGATGTAAATAACGGCTGAATTTCAGTCGCTACCGAAAAACAACATCAGGGGATTATTTCTGAGGCTTCCCCACACCTGGCCGTACCTTATACCACACGATAATGAAAGGAGCAGAATATGACCAAACTTCGCAAAGCATGGCTGGCTGTCGCGGTTAGCGCGGTAATCACCACCATGACAGGGTTTATTCCCGCAGCCAGCGCCGCGCCGCAGGATGGCAAAAAAATCTCCCGCATCGGCTTAATGGTGCAGGACATGTCCAACCCCTTCTTCTCGGCAATGGAAAGGAACGCTAAGCAGGCCGCGGCGCAAATCGGCGCAACCCTTAACGTACAGGATGCGCAGGTCGATCTGGCAAACCAGAACACGCAGATTGACGCGTTTATTCAGCAGAAAGTGGATCTCATTATTATTTCCGCCGTCGATGAGTCCGGGATCGAGCCGGCCATTCAGCGGGCAAAAGCCGCCGGAATTATCGTTATCGCGGTCGATACGCCCGCGAAAGGCGCAGACGCGGCGATCATGACCAACGCCATCCAGGCCGGGGAAACCTCCTGCGAATACCTGTTCAGCCAGATGGGCGGCAAAGGCAAAGTGCTGCTGGTGGATGGCACGCCGATTCAGACCATTATCGACCGCATCAAAGGCTGTAAAAACGTCGCGCAAAAATACCCGGATATCAAAATCGTCGGCCAGCAGGCATCGCGCAACGACCGCGCTTCCGGCCTGATGGTGACCACCGACATGCTCACGGCCAATCCGGACGTCGCCGGTATTTTCGGCATGAACGATCCTTCCGCGCTCGGTGCGGTACTGGCCGTTGAACAGGCGGGCAAAGCGGGCGCGATCAAAGTTACCGGCGTCGACGGTAGCCCGGAAGCGGTTGAAGAACTTAAGCGCAGCGGCTCGCCGTTTATCGGTACCGCAACGCAAAATCCGGGCGAAATGGTGCGCCAGGCCATCACGCTTGCTCAGGATATGGTCGACGGCAAACCGATCGCCTCCCATACCGTCCTGATCCCCAGCGTACTGGTCACCCGCGATAACGTCGACAGCTATCCGGGCTGGTAATCACTTCGTCACTTTAAGAGGCAAAAACGGGATGACGCTCAGGTTCATCCCGGAGGGCAAAGACAATGGCCGATACAACATCACCTCCCTTGCTCAGGCTGGAAGGGATTTCAAAACGCTACGGCGCGACCCTGGCGCTGAACAACGTACGCTTTGATTTATTCGCCGGAGAGGTCCATGCCCTGATGGGGGAAAACGGCGCGGGCAAATCCACGCTGATGAAGATCCTCTCCGGTAACGAGCAGCGCGATAGCGGCGTTATTTTTATCGACGGGCAGGAGATTGATATTCGCACGCCCAGGGATGCCCGCAAATATGGCATCGCCATTATCCACCAGGAGCTGAATACGGTTCCCGATATGACGGTGGCGGAAAACCTGTTTCTCGGCCAGGAACCGACCGCTTTCGCCGGTATTCTCGATCGCAAACGGATGCACCGGGAGGCCCGGGAGAAGCTGGACCGGATTAACGCGGACATCGACCCGCAGGCGCCGCTCGGCTCGTTGAGCATCGGACGTCAGCAAATGGTCGAGATCGCCCGCGCCGTCAGTGAAAACGCCAAAGTGCTGGTGCTTGATGAGCCGACCGCCGCCCTGTCACGGGCGGAGACTCTCCAGCTATACCGGCTGATCGAGCAGATGCGTCAGGATGGCGTCGGGATGGTCTATATCTCGCACCGCATGGAAGAGGTATGGCAGCTGGCAAACCGGGTCACGGTCTTCAGGGACGGCACGTGGATCGGCACGGAAATCCTCGGCAACGTCTCAACCACCGATATCGTCCGCATGATGGTCGGCCGGCAAATCGTCGATCTCTATCAGCACGAGCCGCGTGCGCCCGGCAAGGTACTGCTGGAAGTCAGGGACCTGGCAGGCAGTGCGACCGGCCCGGTCTCCTTTGAGGTCAACGCGGGCGAAGTGGTCAGCATGTCCGGTCTGGTGGGCTCCGGGCGAACCGAAGTCGCTCGCCTGCTCTTCGGCGCCGACCCGCGCACCCGGGGAAGCGTGCGCATTGACGGCCGGACGAGCAATCCGGTAGACCCCACCGCCGCTATCGCCGACGGTATCGGGATGGTGACCGAAGACCGCAAAACTCAGGGACTGTTTCTCGGGCATTCGGTTGAGCACAACATTGATATCAGCTCGCTGGATAACTTTGTCGCCGGCGGCGTGGTGAAACGCAAGACGATTCGCGCCGCCGTCCTTGAGCAGATGCGCAGGCTGCGGCTGCGGGAAAATGCGGTTGAACTGCCCGTCAGCGCCCTGTCCGGCGGAAACCAGCAGAAAGCGGCGCTGGCGCGCTGGCTGCTGCGCGATTCGAGGCTGCTTATTCTCGATGAACCGACCCGCGGCGTGGATATCGGCGCCAAAAGGGAAATCTACGAACTGATCGACAAGCTCGCCCGCGCCGGGAAAGCCATTTTGGTGATCTCCTCCGATTTACCGGAGGCCATCGGCATTAGCGACCGCGTGCTGGTCATGCGCGGCGGGCGAATCGTTCATCAGTTACCCTCGTTTTCAGCCACGGAAGAAGAAGTGATGCTGCACGCAACAGGAACCTTTACCAGTCAATCCGGAGAATGCCATGGACAACAATAAACCTGTGACGGAACTGCCGGTCAAAGCGCCGTTTGATTTTGCGAAATGGTGGGATCGGGTGGGGATCTTAATCGTTCTGCTGGTGCTGCTGATCCTGATGTCCACCTTCGCGCCAAACTTTAACCGCGTCGATAATCTGCTGAATATCGCCCGCTCGATTTCCGTCAACGCTATTCTGGCGGCGGGCATGACCTTCGTTATTTTAACCAGCGGCATTGATTTATCCGTCGGGTCAATCGTCGCCGTTTCCGGCGTAGTCTCAGTGGTCGCGGCGATGGCCGGGCTCCCTGCGCCGCTGGCGATTCTGGCCGGCGTTGGCGTGGGCGCGCTGTGCGGTCTGCTTAACGGCGTGCTCACCGCCTATCTCGCTCTCGCGCCCTTTATCGTCACTCTCGGCACCATGACCTTCCTGCGCGGTATGGCCTACACCATTACCGAAGGGCAGCCTATTGTGTCGAGCAGCCTGAGCTTCCGCGAGCTGGGAAATGGCTATCTTGCCGGTATCCCCGTGCCGGTCATTATTATGCTGATTGTTTATCTGCTGGCGTGGTTCATTCTTGAGCGCACGCGGTTCGGCCGTCATATCTATGCCGTCGGCGGCAACGCCCAGGCCGCGCGCCTGGCCGGCGTACGGGTCAAACGCGTGCTGGCGGCGGTCTACATGATTGCCGGCGTCTGCGCGGGTCTGGCGGGAATTATCTTCGCCGCCAGGGTGATTTCCGCCCAGCCCACGGCGGGTACGGGATATGAGCTGGACGCCATTGCGGCGGTGGTGCTGGGAGGCACCAGCCTCGCCGGTGGACGCGGGCGGATTATCGGCACCCTGATTGGGTCAATTATTCTTGGCGTACTCAGCACCGGCCTGATTCTGCTGAGCGTGCCCTTTTTCACCCAGCTATTGATTAAAGGCATCGTCATCATTCTTGCCGTGGCGATTGACGGGCTGAAGCAGCATCCGGAGCTGTTTACCTTTTGGCGGAAAAAAGAGATCGCCCGTACCCGCTAGCTTTCCCTGACGCTTTGTTTATCCGCCGCGCTGGCGGCGGGTCTTCGCACGCTTAAATTTTAATGGAGTATACCCTCATGACATATCACATTACGCTGACGGACCCGATGAACGGTACCCGGGATCGCGAACCGATTACGTTTACTCTCCCGGAGAAACTGCAGGAGCCCCTGTGGTGGGCAATCACCAGCGAGGACCAGCGGATCCTTTGCCAGCGCCTCACCCATGAGTCGACGCAAAACAGTACCGCCTTTATCGCTACGGTCAGCTTCAGCGGGACCCTGAAGATGCGGCTTGACCGCCCGCTCACGGCGGCTGAAGTCGGTGAAATCGCCGGTATCCACCGGCTGCCTGGCCGGGAAAAGGACTGTTTTGTCCGTCTCAATACCGGCTGTTTCGATCTGGAAATGTGTCGGGGAACCGCCCAGGGCGTCGGTGCATCCAAGTGGGGGCTGCGCCATTTTCGCTCGCTGCAGGACAACGTCGAGCTGCTTCCTTCCGGAAATAACGCCATTGGCGGGTTTTACGGCCCGTTTTTCACCCCGGAAAATGGGCTGATAAACCCGCCGGAGCATACCCTCGTTGATATTGAGATCCTCGAGGAAGGCCCGGTCTATCATCACTACCGCATGCGCGGCGCGATCCCCGACGGATTATTACCGGAGCTGCGCGGTAAACGTTTCTCCATCGACTGGAAATTTAGCTGGAACACGCCCTGGTTTCAGCGGCGCTACTGCGTAGATGATTTTTCAACGGTGATTAACGGCCGTTCGGTGACCAACAAGATCACCGTCGGCGACGAATTTGAGAGCGGCCCGGGAAAACTGCTGTTCGATCGCTTCGCGGCGTACGGCGGCACCCGCTATCGCGCGGGCGACCCCTATGCCGAAGAGCTGGTCGCCATGGTGGCCAATACCGTCACCACCTCGGAAAACCAGAGTCCGAAATTTACCGAATTCCGCGAACAGCTCGCCGATATGGCCTCCGCCCACTGGGATCTCTACTGGCGGATGTTCTGCCGCTGGGAGAGCGTGCTCGATGAGGCGGAGATTCGCGAACGGCTGAGCCAGGTTCGCGCCCGGGCGCATCGCAGAGCCGATCTCACCGAGCGGGAATGGCTGCTGACCGATTCGCCCGTTGACGTTTCCGCCGTCGCGGATGAAACCATCTTTCCCGGGCCGGCCAGTAAAACCGTCGAGTATGATTCAGCGAGCGGCCGGGCGATGATCTGGTGGACCTCCCGCCCCTCCGGCGCGTTTCAGATAGTCCAGCGCCGCCAGTCCGGATGGGTTAACTGGGGCAGCAACGGCGAAAACGAGTGTCCGGAGCTCCCCGTCGGCGTCGATATCAAGACCGCCTGCGGACGTTTTGCCGAAAACTGGATGCAGGTAGCCGATCGGCTGGAAACCCCGCCGGTGGTCGCGGTGAGCCGGGGAGAAAAGCCATGATCCTCTGCTGCGGAGAAGCCCTCATCGATATGCTGCCCTGTCGGAGCCGCGAGAACGCCCCCGCCTTTACTCCCTGCGTTGGCGGGGCGGCGTTCAATACCGCCGTCGCCCTGGGTCGCCAGGGGATGGCGGTCGCGCTGTTTTCCGGTTTATCGGACGATTTTATGGGTGACATGCTGCGCCACACGCTTGACGCCTCCGGCGTGGATTATTCGCCCTCAACCCGCGCGCCGCTGCCCACCACCCTCGCCTTCGTCAGGCTGGTAGGCGGTCAGGCCCGCTATACCTTTTACGATGAGAATAGCGCCGGTCGAATGCTGACTGAAAACGACCTGCCGACGCTCGGGGATGACGTCTCCGCCGTTCTGTTCGGCTGCATCAGCCTGATCGCCGAACCGTGCGGCAGCGTTTATGAAGCGCTGATGGTAAGGGAAGCGCCGCGTCGGGTGATGTTCCTCGACCCTAATATTCGTGAAATTTTCATCCCGGACCGGCAGAAACACCTGGCGCGCATGAGGCGCATGATTGCGCTGGCGGATATCGTCAAGCTTTCCGATGAGGACCTCGCGTGGTTTGCCGAACCCGGCGAAGAGCATGAGGTGATAGGCCGCTGGCTGGCGCGGGGGCCGAAGCTCATCGTGGTCACCCGCGGCGCTGACGGCGCTGATGCCTGGACCGCTGATTTTCATCTGCATGTGCCCGCTATTCGCGTAGCGGTGGCCGATACCGTCGGCGCGGGCGATACGGTGAATGCCGGTATTCTCGCCAGCCTCTCGCAGGCCGGGCTCCTGGAGAAGGAGAAACTAGTGACACTGTCACGTGAGCAGGTTCGCCAGGCGGTGGATCTGGGGATGCGCGCCGCAGCGGTGACGGTTTCCAGGCCGGGCGCTAACCCGCCCTGGGATCATGAACTCTGAAGACAGCGGACGCCCTGTCAGCAACCGACAGCCAGATGAGGGTCTGAAACAGCGTTTATTGACGGACCCTTATCCTGATTTATGTTGTATATGATTTGAGTCCCAATTATTGAATGAAAGCTAAACCAGCTTCATTTATTCATGGGTTATTGCCGACTAATCCATTAATATCAGCTAATTAGATCGTCATTCAGTTTCTGTCGATCCCGTTAACAGACATCAGGGACAGGACGTCAATAATGAAAAACAATCCATGGTTCGTGCGTTTGCGTAATACCTCTATTCCGCAGCATAAGCTGCGTCCGGCGAAATGGCTGGCGCTGATTGCCCTGCTGCTGCTGCTGGCGCAGTTGACGATAGAGTTTTTACTCTTAGCATAAGCACAATAAAATCGGCTGTTGGTGTTCAAATTCGCAAGCGCCGATAAGATTAAACTCAAGTTTAATTCGTGATAAGCATCTCAGTTTATCAATAACGGCTAGACAAAAAGAACGCAGGCATGCTAGTAATTAATTCAAGCAAGGGAACGGATTTAAATTAAACAGCATTTAAACCCTACCCGTCAGGCTGAAAAATTAATTGATAATGGTTTGGATTGCTGAACGATTATCAAAAGGGTAAGTGAATCGAAGGCCCTCAGAGACGAAAGTCTCTGAGGGCCTTTTTTGTTTTTTTCTATCTCAGGAGTCAAAAAATGTCTAAAGAACGTCGTCTCTCTCGCATTTTCGCAAAAGATGGTAAATCCGTCACGCTGGCGCTGGATGGCTACTATTTTTCAAGCAAAACAAATGGTATTGATAATACGATAAATCAGCTTCCGGCCCTTGTTGAAAGCGGCCTGGACTGCGCGCTGGTCACTTATGGCATGTTGAAAAATTTCCGCGAAGTTTTCAATTGCGTTCCCGTTGTATTACGCGTCGATAGCACAGTGAATATTTTTGATAATACCGTTCCCGATACGACTCCCGTCTTTTCCATTGAGGATGCGCTGAAAGTGGCTGCGGAAGGCGTGGTGTGCATGACCTTCCCCGGCGCGTTCAATGAAGAGAAAACGCACATCATGGCGATGCAGCTGGCGCAGGCCGCCGATCGCTGGAACGTGCCGCTGATCGTGGAATCCCTGCCGTACGGCTATCCCGTGACCAGCGACGACTCCAACAACCCGGCCGTTATCGCCGCCTCGGCCCGCATCGCCGTAGAGCTGGGGGCTGACGTGATCAAAACCCGCTTTACCGGTACCGAAGATGATCGGCTTATCGTCGAAGCGGCCGGCGTGCCGGTACTCGCGCTGGGCGGCCCGAAAACCGGCATCGACGGTTATTTTAAATTTGTGCAGCACTGTATGCAGGTGGGTGCAAAAGGCGTGGCGGTGGGCCGCAATATTACTCAGGACCCACAGCCGGCAAAAGTAGTAGCAGGTCTGAACGCCATCATCCATGAAAATGCCACAGCGGAAGATGCCTACAGCCTCTACATGGCTAAATAACATCGGATATTAATATGTTCTTAAATAACACCATCATTCCTTCCGTCAGAAAATATAAACATTTTGAACAGGCGCTGGCCTGCGCATCAGAATACGTACTGCTATCCGAAGCAAATATCGGCAACCTGCAATCGCTGATTGGCAAATGCCATCAGCGCGGCAAAAAAGTGCTTATTCACCTGGAGCTACTGGGCGGTTTTAAACCCGACCAGGCGGGGATCAGTCTGCTCAAAAATTACTACAAGGTTGATGGTGTTATTTCGTCCAATCTCTCGGCCCTACGCTATGCCAAAAAAGAGGGATTGTTAACTATCTTCCGGGTATTGCTCATCGACTCGCGTTCGCTGGATCACTCCATCGATATTGTTAAGCATAACCCGCCAGATGCTATTGAAATCTTACCTGCTGAATATGCCTGCCAGTGTCTGGAATTGATTAGCCGGAATTTAAAAGGCTTTGACGTGATATTCATCGCCGGAGGCTTTGTAAAGCGGAAATACCTTGTAGATAAAATTTTCCATGCCGGATTTAAAGGCATTACCACCAGCGAACCCGGTTTATGGTAACGCATAAGGAGTCCACGCCAATGAAACAACACTACGTCATGGGCATTGATAACGGCGGCACCGTCACAAAAGCGGCGATTTACGATCGCGCCGGCAACGTGGTGGCCAGCGCATCGAAGTCTACGCAAATGCTGACCCCGAAGGAATTTCACACCGAGCGAGATATCAACGAACTCTGGGCGGCCAACGTTGAAGTCATTAAAACGGCCCTCGCGCAGTCGGGGATCGACGCCAGCCAGATCAAAGGCGTGGCGGTCACCGGCCACGGCAACGGGCTGTATATGGTGGATGAAACGGGCGCCCCGGTGCGCAACGGGATCATTTCCACCGATAGCCGGGCTAAGGGCTGGGTTGAAAAGTGGTACCGCGACCCGACGTTTGTCAGCGACATTTTGCCCAAAACCATGCAGTCCATCTGGGCAGGCCAGCCCGTCGCCCTCCTCGCCTGGCTGAAAGAGAACGAGCCTGAAGCGCTGAACAACGCGCGCTACATATTCATGGTCAAAGATCTGATTCGTTTTTATCTGACCGGCGAAGCCTTTCTCGAACTTACCGATATCTCAGGGACTAATCTGATCAACGTTCGCGACCGTGACTATGATGCCTCGCTGCTGGCCTGGTGGGGGCTCGGCGATCTGCGCGACAAGCTTCCGCCCATTAAACGCTCCACCGATTGCTGCGGCTACATTACCGACGACGTCGCGCAGCTGACCGGTTTGTGTGCCGGAACGCCGGTCTCGGGCGGCGTGTTTGATATCTCGGCGTCATCCGTCGCTTCCGGCATCAATACGCTGGATAAGCTGGCGATTATTACCGGCACCTGGAGCATCAATGAATACGTGACCGACCATCCGGTTATCGACCGGGATCTCTTTATGACCTCGATTTATCCGATTGAGGGCAAATGGTTAATTACCGAGGCCAGCCCCACATCCGCCAGTAATCTGGAGTGGTTTATCAATAACTTTATGGAAGGCGATCGCACCGCCGCGGCGGCGCAGGGATCGTCAGTCTACGATCTGTGCAATGAGCTGGTCTCCACGACAACGCCCGCCGAGAGCCACCTGCTGTTCTTCCCGTTTGTCTTCGGCTCCAACACCATCCCGGACGCCTCCGCGGGGTTTATCGGCCTGAATAGCTTCCATAAAAAAGCGCATTTTCTGCGCGCTATCTACGAGGGGGTCGCCTTCAGCCACCTTTATCACACCGAACGTCTGCGCAACATCAACCCTGATCTAAGCCGCACCATTCGGATTGCGGGCGGCGTCACTAACTCTGCGGTCTGGCTGCAGATATTCGCCGATATTTTCCAGTCCACTCTGGAGATTGTCGACGTGAAAGAGCACGGCACCCTGGGCACCGCGATGACCGCCGCGGTCATGGTTGGCTGGTTTGATGACGTCTTTGCCGCCTCAAATGAGATGGTTCACGTTTCGCGAACGGTCACGCCGAACCCGGACAATAACAAGGTCTATCAGGATAAGTATCAGCTCTACAAAAATCTGCTATCGGAAATGCAGTCTCCGTGGAAAAGCTGCAGTAACTACATCACGCATTAAGCGAGGAAAGTATGGATCTGAATTTACACCACCGCACGGCTATCGTCACCGGCGGCGCAACGGGACTGGGCAAAGAGTTTGTCCTTTCCCTCGCCAGAGAAGGAGTCAACATCTGCTTCACCTATATGCGTGATGAGGAGCGCCCGGAGCAGCTGATCGATACGGTAAAAAATAGCGCCAGCGTCGAGATTATTGCGGTGAAAACCGATCTTTCCGATGAGCAAAGCCGGGAGAATCTGTTCGCGACCTGCATTGAGCGGCTGGGGAACGCCGATATTCTGGTCAACAACGCCGGGATCTGGCTAAGCGGCTACGTCACTGAAATCACCCAGCAGGAGTGGGACAGCGTGATGAACGTCAACCTGAAGGCGGTTTTCCACCTGAGCCAGATGTTTGTCAACCACTGCCTGGCGAAAGATCAGGCCGGCAGCATTCTGAATATCACTTCTCAGGCGGCCTTCCACGGTTCGACCACCGGTCATGCACATTACGCGGCCAGTAAAGCGGGCCTGGTGGCATTTTCTATCTCTCTGGCGCGCGAGGTGGCGAAACAGAAAATCAATGTCAACAACATCGCCGTCGGCATTATGGATACCGCGATGATCCGTAAAAACATTGAGCAGAATCCTGACTATTACGTCAGCCGTATTCCGGTGGGCCGGGTAGCCCAGCCGCACGAAATTGCCGACATCGGCGTCTTCATGGTCTCTCCGAAAACCAGCTATATGACGGGAGCGACTCTGGATGTCACCGGCGGTATGTTGATGCGTTAATTTATGGAGAATCATTATGAAATGTCTGGCAATTGCCGATCTGTTTATCAATGCAGCGATGATGGACGCGGGTCTGAAAGCGCTGAAAGATAAAGGTATTACAGTGGAAGTGCGCGAATGGTCGCACGAATCGATTGAAAAACTGCAGGAGGATAATTTACTGGTTGAACAGCAAGGCTCCGAAGCGGTGGCGCTGCCTGCCGCCCTGCTTCAGGGCGCTGAGGAGGTTGAGATCCTGATCGTCCAGTTCGCCCCGGTTAACGCGGCGGTATTCGACAAGCTGCCAAAGCTTAAATACGTTGGCGTGCTGCGCGGCGGCATTGAAAACGTTAATCAGGCGGAGGCCAAAGCGCGCGGAGTTGAGGTAATGAACACGCCGGGGCGTAATGCCCGCAGCGTGGCGGAGTTTACCGTCGGCATGATTCTGGCGGAAATGCGCAACATCGCCCGCTCGCACGATGCGCTGCGCGATAAGTTCTGGCGCAAAGAGAGTCCTAACCACCGGGCCATTCCTGAACTGGGCGGCAAAGTGGTGGGTCTGGTCGGGCTGGGGCATATCGCTCAGCTGGTGGCCGGCTTCCTGCGCGGTTTCGGCAGCGAGATTATCTTTTACGATAAGTACGTCCCCGGCCATGGCAGCTATGAAAAGGTGGACTCTCTCGATGAGCTGGTTCGCCGTGCGGATGTGATTTCGCTGCATGCCCGCATGACCCCGGAAACGGAAAACCTGATTAACGCGCATCATTTTGAATTAATGAAGGAGAGCGCCATTATCGTCAATACCGCACGCTCCGGCTTAATTAATGAAGGCGATCTGATCGCCGCGCTGCGGGACGGTAAAATCATGGGCGCCGCCCTCGACACTTTTGATGATGAGCCGCTGCCGGACGATAGCGCGTTTTATTCGCTGAATAACGTCACGATAACGCCGCATATTGCCGGCAGTACTATTGATGCCTTCAGCAATTCGCCGAAGATTTTTTCTGAGATCTTGCTGAAGCAACTCGGTTAAATATTAAAAGAGCCGCGTAAGGTTTTTGCTACGGCCCATTGGGCACGGGTTCGCTCGCGCCCAATTCGGCCGCCTTTTAAGGAAATATTATGGATATTATCAACAGCATTATTAGTCTGGGGGCATCAGTGATGATGCCAGTAATATTCTTTATTATCGCCCTGTGCTTCGGCGTTAAAATTGGCACCGCATTTAAAGCCGGGATGCTGGTCGGTATCGGTTTTGAAGGGGTGGGTCTGGTGATCGGCCTGCTGTTGACCAACCTCGGCCCGGCGTCGCAGGCCATGGTTGAACGCATCGGTCTGCACCTGACGGTGGTCGATACCGGCTGGCCGACCGCCTCCACTATCGGCTGGGGCTCGCCGCTGATGCTGCCAGTGGTCGTGGGATTTATTGTTATCAATATCGCCATGCTGCTGCTTAAATTAACCAAAACGGTAAATATCGATATATTCAACTACTGGATTTTCCTGATTATGGGGTCGGTCGTGTATGCCGGCACCGGTAACTACTGGCTCTCCGTTGGCATTACTTTCGGCATATTTATCTTAACCCTGCTGGCGGCGGATTTAACCGCACCGTATTTGCAAAAAAACTATAATCTTAAAGGGATATCATTCCCCCATCTTACCTGTATAACCTACGTGCCGTTTGGTATTGCCTGTAACTATATTATAGATAAGATCCCGCTGATCAATAAAATTAATTTCGACCCGGAAAGTATTAATAAAAAATTCGGCGTCTTCGGTGAACCGCTGACCCTGGGCTTCGTGCTGGGGCTGCTGCTGGCCTTCCTTGCCGGATACGATGTTGCAGCCGCGGTGTCGCTGGCGATTAAAGTTTCCGCCGCCATGCTGCTGCTGCCGAAAATGATCGAAATTTTAGTGCAGGGTCTGCTTATCGTGCGCGATGCCGCGGAAGCGAAGCTGAAAGCGAAATTTCCCAACCGCGACTTCTATATCGGCATGGATACCGCGCTGCTTATTGGCGAACCCTCGGTGCTGGCGACCGGGCTGCTGCTGATCCCCATGGCGGTGGTGCTGGCGATTATTCTGCCGGGCAACCGCGTGCTGCCGTTTGTCGATCTGGCCTCGCTGATGTTCCTGCTGGCGATGGTGACGCCGTTCTGCAAACGCAATATGTTCCGCATGTTTATCACCGGCACGCTGGTGGTCACCTGTATTTTGTACGTCGGGACGGATATTTCGCGGGAATACACCCAGGCGGCGGTCAACTCTAACATTCCGGTGCCGGAAGGGATGGCGGAAATCACTAATATCGTGGGCGGAGCCACCACCCCGGTGGGCTGGCTGGCGGTGAAATTCGGCGAGTTTTTCAGTACCGCGCCGTAAACTCCCCCTTTTCTCACTCAGCCCGGCGCGGGAAACGGCGTCGGGCTTTTTCGTTTCGCCCTGCGTTCAAGCACAAAAAATGCCTGCCAGGAGGGTAAGCTGGCAGGCATGGTTCAATAAAAGGCGTTGTTTTAGAACTGGTAGGTTATGCCCACGGCAACGATGTTATCGGTGCTGATGCTGGCATCTTTGGTGAACCTGGTGTCATCCAGCAGGTTGATTTTATAGTCCACATAGGTAGACATGTTCTTGTTGAAGTAGTAAGTCGCGCCGACATCAACGTATTCAACCAGATCCTGGTCGCCGTAGCGGCCCAGATCTTTGCCTTTTGATTTCAGGTAGGCGATGGACGGACGCAGGCCAAAATCGAACTGATACTGAGCCACAACCTCAAAGTTCTGCGCGGTATTGGCGATATAGCCTTTACCAAACTTCGTCATGTTGCGGGTTTCCGCATAGGTGGTTGCCAGGTAGATGTTATTAGCATCGTACTTCAGACCGGCCGCCCACACTTCCGCTTTTTCGCCACGGGCGTAGAAGTCAGGATTCACGCGCCCTTCCCTGACCTGCGCATCGGTGCGATCGGATGCCGCGTAGGCCGCGCCTACGCCAAATCCTTCGTACTCATAGGTCGAGGCCAGACCCCAGCCGTCGCCATGCTGTTTCGCCAGATCGCGACCGTTGCCCTCTTCTTTGCCCTGGTACTGTACGGCGACGTTCAGGCCGTCAACCAGGCCGAAGAAACCGCTGTTACGGTAGGTGGCAACGCCGGTGGTACGCGCGGTGGCGAAGACATCGGTCTGGGTCCAGGTATCGCCGCCGAACTCCGGCAGCATATCGGTCCAGGCGCCGATATCATAGGCGACGCCGTAGTTACGGCCGTAGTCCAGAGAGCCAAATTCGCCAAACTTGAGGCCGGCAAACGCGAGACGCGTTTTGTCGCCGGAGTTGTCGCCTTCAACGTTATTGGCGCTGAAGTTATATTCCCACTGGCCGTAGCCGATCAGCTGGTCGTTGATCTGGGTTTCACCCTTGAAGCCCAGACGGGCATAGGTCTGATCGCCATCCTCGGACTTATCGCTGGAGAAATAATGCAGGCCGGTCACTTTCCCGTAGAGGTCGAGTTTGTTTCCGTCCTTGTTATACACCTCAGCTGCCTGCACGGTTCCTGCAGCAAGAAGTGTAGAGACGGCCACTGTTAGTAATTTTAATTTCATATTATTTCGTCCCTAACTATTAATAAAATATCAAATCTCAGATGCCTTCTGAGCGAGGCTATTATGCGATAATTCGCAAAGAGACTTGAAATTAAAAGTTCCAGTTTTTTAGACCAAATACCATAACTGTGACGACAACAGCGGTTGTTAATTGATGTACATCAATCATTCACTGCTTACGCTGGCAAATATTCTAAATCACGCCTTACGCAACCCAGAGATGCAGAAGGTTTGACTAAAATAGATAAATTATCATAAGGAAATTCTAATGATTAGATAAATTAAAGATTTCAATTTGTTAAAAACATTAAAAATCAATAAGTTACAATTTAAACAACCAATCATTAATGCTTATTTATAAAGGCATTGATTCCCCTGATCGGCTATTAATGAGTATATTCCGATCCTTCCTCGCAGATAAATTATAGCGCCGAAATGACCACATTTCTTTATTGAAGATTCTTTACAAAAACCGTAAAAATTATAGCATGGTGGTTTAAGATGTGTTTAACACTTCCGTGAAAGGGATATCGTTATCCCTATTTCAGGGAATAAGTTCAACTATGAATAAATACTATGAATAAATAGAGCCAGGAGCTTGTCACCAGTTTGATAAGCCGCTGACGCGCCGGGAACGGCTTATCTGTATCGGGGGTAAAGGAAGCTGGCGCGGGGCTGCTCCCCGCGCAATGCCTGGATTACAGGGTAAAACCGCCATCACCCACTTGCGCCCGGGCGTACCACTTCATGAGCTCGGCGGTTCCCGGCGCGTTTTCAGCTGGCGCCCACGGGGCCGCATCTTGCTCAGAAACCGGCTGGTAACCACCGTATTTAACCTCAAAAATTACGCCGCCTTTATCCATCGACAGCACGGCATGCCAGGTACCCGCCGCCATCTCCAGCACCTTACACTCTTCGCCTAACACCACGCGCTCGGTCACGTTGCCAGCATCATCAAAGGTCAACACCACAAAGCGTCCGCTAAGGGATGTCAGCAGTTCAAAAGTGTGCGGGTGGCGGTGAGGCCGAACATAGGTCCCCGGCTCCATAGCGACGGCCAGCCGTTGCACCGGATCGCTTAAGTCAGGGTGGAAATTACGATGGGCACGTAGGCGAGGCGAAGCTGCAGCCTGTTCGCTTTGTTGCCGAAGGTCACTCAACGTCATTTGTTTCATATAAGCCTTTATTGTAGTTGGGCGCTTACGACAATCAGGTTGTCGTAAGGCTTAATGCCATTTTCAACAGACGATTAGCCTCGCCGCTCGCGGAACACATCGCTGTGCGGATTATAGACGCTGATGCCGAGGTCCTAAAGCGCCAGAAATGACGAGAACAGATCGTGGTGGGGTTCGGTTGTCCCCCGCTCGCCCTTTGAGGTAAGACATGGGATAGATGACATGAAAAAGAGTCACTTTGTGAGTGCGCTCCTTAACAGTCGTGGCAGGTGGAAAAACAAGATGAAAGTGCGAAAATAAAGGTACAGTCACGCATACAGGTGCAGCAATTAATCCGGCGTAAATTTATCGAGCAGCGAAAAAGCGTGTAAATAATTAGACAGCGCCAGTAGCGCATGAAATGAGTTAAAGCCGAACTTCTCAATTAATCTTCTTTTATAGCTGCTGTAGGCCTTGGGCGAAATGCCGAGCAGCTCTGGGTAATCTTTTGCCAGTACGGTAAATTTCATAATAAAAATATACTGAAATTCTCTCTCTGTTAACGTGATGTCCTCTCCCACGGGGATGCCATCAGTCACTCTGGCGATAATACTGGCGATATGTGCGGTGCGCCTTTTGTTTATCAAACAAATAATATTACCTTCAACCCGGAAACAAACAAAATTCTTTTTCATTTCAAAGCTGTTTATCAAAAAATGGAACTGCGCGCAGCTGCTGGATGCGTACTTTGTTAAGCACAAATCGACCAGATTCGCCTTCCTGACCGCTTTTATGTCGTTTATTTTCAGACGTATGGCTTTCTTAAAAAAATGATTATGGCTGAAAATAGTTAACATTCCTTTCCCTCATGAAAGTGCAATCATCCTTTATAGAAATGCGTATAATAGGCGCCATGGGGATATACCCATGAGTGAAGTGGGTGAATTATAAGTTTGTTTAATATTTATTGTCCAGACGAGTGAATTTCAGAAAAATCCCTGCGAAATGTAAACCATGGGATTTTCACTGGCCCGGAAACAGCACTCATCCCCACGCTTACTTTAGGATTTTTCTTACGAGGCATCGGTTAAAGAGAAATTAGTAGCATATCACTCTACGACAAAGATGATACTTAACGAATAACATTGAAAAAATTAATTT
This sequence comes from Klebsiella sp. Q11, assembly GCF_964241505.1. Classification (NCBI taxonomy): domain Bacteria; kingdom Pseudomonadati; phylum Pseudomonadota; class Gammaproteobacteria; order Enterobacterales; family Enterobacteriaceae; genus Klebsiella; species Klebsiella sp. Q11. The sequence continues at coordinate 276,349 of NZ_CAXSXW010000004.1, read as the reverse complement.
ATCAAAAGATAAAACTGCCAATGAGGGAATTGCGCATGAACCGAAGCGCATGCGCGCGCTGACTTCCGGGCATTTGTTTGCCCTTCGTTTAAGTCTGCGCCAGGCAGCGACCCGGCACGACTCAGTTTATGAACGGTTTCTGGCCAGCAGAATAATAATGAAGAGTCCGCCGATGCCGGCCGTAATGATCCCGATAGGCAGCTCCTGCGGAGCCAGCAGCGTCCTGCTGACGATATCGCCGCCGCACAGTAGCACCGCGCCCCACAGGCCGCATAAAGGAAGCAGCAGCAGATGTTTTACGCCAGAAAAATAGCGGCACATATGCGGCACCATCAGGCCGATAAAGCCAATCACCCCGGTCAGGGCCACCAGCAGCGACGTTGCTAACGCGCAGCAGAAAAACACCTCCATGCGCAGGCGGGTAACGTTAATGCCCAGCGACTGCGCGGTCTGCTCACCGGCCAGTAAGCCATCCAGGGAGCGCCAGCGCAGGAGTATGAATGCGCCGAGAAGCAGCAGACTGAACAGGGCGTAGGGCAAATTATCCCAGCGCGCCAGACCGAGCCCACCCAGCGACCAGAACAGCACCGAGCTGGCGGCCCGCTGGTCGCCCGAGAAAATCAGATAGCTGGTCAGCGCGCCGAATAAAAAGGAGATCGCCAACCCGCAGATCACCAGGTGCTCTGCGCCACGCTGCTTTTTAAAATGAAACAGCAGCATCACCGCCACCGCCGAGCAGATGCCGCCAACGAATGCCGACACCGGCAGCGTCAGCGCGCCAAGCCGCTCACCGAATCGGGTGATCACCAGTACCGCTCCCGCCGATGCGCCGGAGGAAAGCCCGAATAAAAAAGGATCGGCCAGATCGTTGCGCGTGGTGGTCTGTAGTAGACCGCCCACGATGGCCAGCACCGCGCCCGCCAGCACCGCCAGCAGCGTTCTTGGCACGCGCAAATCAATGACAATACGTCCGATCATCTCCGAAACCGGCACATCCAGCAGCCGCAAGGCGCCGAGAACCTGGGTAAGCGACAGCGGCACGCTGCCTTTAGCCACGCTGAGCAGCATCAAGCCGGCTAATAACGGCAGCGCCCCCCACGCGGCCCAGTAGTAGCGACAGTGAGTCCCGCTCATTGTTGGGCCGCAGGATACATCGCATGAGCCAGCTTTTCGGCCGCGTTGATATTCGCCGGGCCGGGCGTCAACTCAGCATATTGCAGCTTCAGATAACGCTGCCGCTTCACCGCCGGCGTCTGTTTCATTAACGGATGATTTTCGAGGAAACGGCGCAGCGAATCAGCGCCGCTGCCGGTCTGATAATCGAGAAGAATAATAAAATCGGGTTCCGCCGTCGCCACGCTCTCCCAGGAGGTGGTCCCCCAGCTCATCTCCAGGTCGTCCATCACGTTTTTCCCTCCCGCCGCTTCGATAATCGCGGTCGGCATGGCGAACCGTCCGCTGGTAAAGGGCTTATCTTCGCCGGAATCATAGACAAACACCTTTAATGGCTGCACGCCCTGCGGCGGCTTAGGCAGCGCATTCAGCGTTTTTTTCCAGCCGTCGACCAGCGTACGGGCCTCGTGCTGCTTGCCAAAAATCTTACCCAGCGTCAGCTCATCGTTATACAGCAGGTCCATACTCGCTTTTTGTTTCTGAGAGGCGGTAAAGACGCAGCTCTCGCTCAGCACAAAGGTTTTGATACCGTATGTTTCGAGCGCGGAAGGCGTGACCTCCCCGCCGACCTTCATGCCGTAATTCCAGCCGGCGAAAAAGAAATCAGGATTTGCCGCCAGCAGCGTCTCCAGAGAGGGATATTTCGGCGCCAGCTCGGGAATTGATCCCATCTGATGTTTAAATTCCGGGGTCATTTTGTACCATCCGGTAATGCCGGTTAAGCCAACGATGCGGTCCTGCAACCCGAGAGCAAAAGCCATTTCAGACATATTAAGGTCGTGGATGACCGCCCTTTTCGGCGCCTGAGTGAAGGTCACCGGCGTTCCGCAGCTGTCAATCGTGACGGGAAAATCCGCCGCGTTCGCCGCTGAAATAAAAAGAAACGCTATCGTCCCTGCAAACCATTTATTCATGCTGCGTTATCCTCCGGTAATTTATTAGGCATAGCCTGGCACCTCAAAAATCCGCAGCGCCTTCCCGGTCATAGGATGCGGTACGGTAAAGCTGGTCAAGCCGAAGACCGGGTAAAGCCGTTGTGAAACAAGCACGCGCTCCGGCACATCCCAGGCCACGGCGCGCCCTTGCGATAAAAGCAAAACCCGATCGGCAAAGGCGTCAATCAGGGAAAGATCGTGCAATACCGCAACGACCGTGATTCCCTGGCTTTTCACTAATGACAGCAGCTCCACTCTGCCGTGGGGATCAAGGTGGTTGGTGGGCTCATCCAGCAGCAGCAGTTTTGGCGCCTGGGCCAGTACCCGCGCCAGCGCCGCCCGTTGTCTCTCACCACCGGATAACGCGGAGAGCGGTCGCTTGCGCAGCCTCTGCAATCCCGTATCGTTAATCGCGCGGGTTACGATGATGTCGTGTTCGCGACGCGACATATCCCGGGCGTGGGGAATCCGCCCGAGGGCGACATAATCCTCAAGCGCCAGACGCAGGTCGGGGGTATCATTTTGCGCAAGCACCGCGATCTGCCGGGCTCGCTGCTGCCGGGTTAATGCGGCAATGGAGCGGCCATATAACCGTACGTCGCCTTCCCGCGACGGCAGTTGGCAATCTATCGCGCGTAATAAAGTGGTTTTCCCGCTGCCGTTGGGTCCAATGATGGCCAGACACTCTCCTTTACCGGCGCTGAAATGAATGCCGGAGAGCATTTCCCCGCCGCCGGGCCGCGGTAATGATGCGATATTGACGCTAAGCACGGGAGCATCGGCTTTTCCACTCTTTGTCAAACTCTCCTCCATTAGCCGCCTCTCCCTCTCTCTTCAGCGTGGATGAGCGAAACACGCGCTCTTTTGATTTTTGATCGGCAGGTAGTGATGATAATGATTATCATTTAAAAAGAAAGGTAAATAGTCACATATTTTATAATGTCATTGAATGTTATGATATAACATATCAAAAAAGGAGTGAGAAATGCAACCCGCGCTGCCGTCATGGCAAAGAGAAGCGACAAAACCACGGGGAGTTGTTCTAATAGCCGGACAGTGCTCTCTTGCAGCAAACTCAGTGAATGTGAACAGGAAACGTCAGGATGAAAACGGTAGAGTTTTTGCTTTACACCCTTAAACCGGGGACCGGGAACGAGTTTCACCGGATAATGAAGGAACAAAGCGCCGCCTGTCATCGCGCCGCCGGAATGGATATCGTCTCCTTCGGCAATTCAGTTGATGACAACGACGCTTATTACCTGATCCGGGCCTATGAGGACCTGACGCATTTAAACGCCTCCCAGGCGCACTTCTACAGCAGCCCCGCCTGGCGCGAAGGCCCGCGACAGGCCATTATCGACAGGATCAGCGTCAGCGTAAAAACGGTTATGCTGCTGAGCGACAGCGCGATTGATGGCCTGCGAAACGGCTGACCCTCCAGGGCCGCTGGCGTGGCCCAACAAAAAACGCGCTCTCTTTTGCTGTCGCAGAGATTCTGGGGCCCGGGCAAAACGCGGCGGCCGTGCCTGCCTCCGACGCCACAGTTAGTTCTGATTCAACGACTCAAGAAAGCCCTGGGGCGTCGTGTCGCCTAGCTTTTTTTGCGCCCGTCCCCGGTTCCACAGCGCGCACAGCCGCTGCAGCGTCGCGTCCGGTTCATCCAGCGCCGGAATAACGTCGGCTAATCGTTCGCTGAGCTGTACCGCTCCGCGCTCCGCCATCGCCACCGTCCGGCAAGAGAGATCCGCGCGCGCGGGCTGAAAGCCTTTATGAGCATAAATCTCAAGACATTGTATACGCGCCGGACAGGCGTTCAGCGCCTCGGTCAGCCAGCTATCGACCAGCGCGGGAGAGATCCCGCTATAGATGCGGCCAAAGCACCAGCCGCTGATCGGCTCCTGCACCCAGAGCAGATGATGTTCACCGCCGTCGTCCATCGACAGCGCCAGCTGGCGATAGTGCAGCGTCAGGGTATCCGCGCGCATTCCCGCCTTTAACGCTTTTTTCCCCTGCAGCGCGGCATTTTTCCGTCCTTCATGGGCCGGACGCAGATAGCGGTTTAGCGTGGCGCGGGAAATAGCGATGCCCAGCCCCTCATTCACCATAAACAGCAGTTCGTCCAGCGGGGCGCGCAGCGCATCGCGGAGGGCGTTAATGAGAATCTCCTGCTCTTGTCTCAGTACTTTGTGTATCAAATGCGGCGTGGTGTGGTTATCGGAAATCTGGCTGCGGTTGCGCCAGCGGCGAACCGTAGTAATGGAAATCCCCAGTTCCTGCGCCAGTTCCCGGTCGCTTTTCGTCGATTCCTGAAGATATTTACGCGTTCTGGGGGTGGTGGTGGCATTAGCGTGCAGCTTAATTTCCATACGATCCTCTACAGGAAATATAACTAATCATATGAGATATATATTATTGCAGAGAATACAATGTGAACCGCTTCACCTTTCAGCCCACCGCTTTCTCTCATAATCCGCCATAGATAACACACACAGCCCTGTCGATCTTGTACGGAGTTCACAATGAACAATGTTCTGGGATTTCTTGAAGCCAAACTGATGCCTCTGGCGGCGAAAACCGCCCAGCAGCGTCACCTCGGCGCTATTCGCGGCGCCTACGTTTCATTCATGCCTTTTATTATTGTCGGTTCCATTCTGCTGGTGATCTCGTCGTTCCCCAATCAGAGCTACCAGCAGTTTATGGCCAGCACCTTCGGCGCGAGCTGGAGCGCAATTATCGAAATCCCGTTCAACGCGGTATTTTCCACAATGTCGCTGTTTATCAGCTTCCTGGTGGCCTACCGTCTGGCGGAGCACTACGGCGATGACCGCATCTCCTGCGGCATCCTCTCGCTGGTGGGGTTTCTGATCCTCACGCCGTTCATTAAGGTCGCAGAAAACGGCGGCATCACGGTGATCCCCGTGGAGTGGATCGGCACCAAAGGTTTATTCGTCGCCATGATCGGTTCGCTGCTGTGGACCGAACTCTTCTGCTGGCTAAAACGCAAAAAGCTGGTGATTAAGATGCCGGACGGCGTTCCGCCTGCCGTGCAGGAGTCTTTCGCCGCGCTGATCCCGGCGCTGCTGGTGATGATTCTGATCCTGGCGGTTCGCATCGGGTTTGCGCACACGCACTACGCCACCATCCACCAGTTTATTTATGAGGTCGTCGCCTCGCCGGTACGCCATTACGGTACCTCCTACTTCGGCGCGCTGATGACCGTTTTCAGCATTACCATTCTGTGGTCGGTCGGCATTAACTCCGGTTCGATGATCAACGGCATCATTCGTCCGCTGTGGATGGAAAATCAGACCGACAACATCGCCGCTATCCAGGCCGGCGTCACCCCGCCGCACATTATCACCGAGCAGTTCTTCGATATGATCTGGATGGGCGGCGCGGGCGCAACGCTATCGCTGGTGATAGCGATGCTGATTTTCGCCCGCAGCAAAAATATGCGCGAAGTTGCCCGCCTCGGCGCCGGCGCCTCCATTTTTAATATCAATGAGCCTATCCTCTTCGGCCTGCCGGTGATCATGAACCCGATTATGCTGATTCCATTTAACCTCGTGCCGCTGGTGCTGGTCACGGTGCAGTACGCGGCGATGAAGATCGGCGCGGTGGCCGTCACCACCGGCGTCTTTATCCCCTGGACGCTGCCGCCGGTGATCAGCGGTTTTATCGTCACCGGGCATCTTAGCGGCAGCGTGATGCAGATCCTCAATTTGCTGATTGGCGCCATGCTGTACCTGCCCTTCATGCGCATCGTCGATAAGCAGTATCGCGCGGCGGAAGTCACCGCCAGTGCTGAAACGGACAACACGCTTGCAAAACAGGAGTAAACCAATGTGGGGAATGATTGCCACCTGGCGAATGGCGCTGGAAGGCGTAACCGAAGCCGCGGCGGCGCTGGCATCCGGCGCTGATACCGCCAGCGCCGTGGTCAATGCGGTGGCGGCGGTAGAAGATTTTCCGCTGTACAAATCGGTGGGCTACGGCGGCCTGCCGACGGAAAACGGCGAGGTCGAACTGGATGCCGCCTTTATGCATGGCGATACCCTGGCCTTCGGCGCGGTCGGTAATCTGGTGGATATTGCCAACCCGGTGAAAGTCGCCCACGCCCTGAGCCGTCAGCGCTACAACAGTCTGCTGGTCGGCCAGGGCGCCAGAGAGTGGGCCATAAGCCAGGGATTCGCCGCCAAAGCGATGCTGACCGAACGCGCGATGCAGCATTACCGGAAGCGCTGTCGCGAAACGCTGGATAAAGGCCTCAGTCCTTACGACGGCCACGATACCGTGGGCATTATTGGCCTTGATAAACAGGGTTCCATGAGCGTTGCCACCTCCACCAGCGGCCTGTTTATGAAAAAGCGCGGACGGCTGGGCGATTCGCCGATTATCGGCTCCGGTTTCTACTGCGATAGCGAGACCGGCGCCGCCACGGCGACCGGCGTCGGTGAAGATCTGATGAAAGGCTGCACCAGCTACGAAATCGTCCGGCGAATGGCCCAGGGAATGACGCCGCAGCAGGCGGCGGACTCGGTGGTCTGCGAGCTGGAAGACAAACTGATGTCGCGCTTTGGCCGCGCGGGCGACCTTTCGGTGGTGTGCATGAACCGGCGCGGCGAATTCGGCGCCGCCACCAACATCAAAACCTTCTCCTTTGTCGTCGCCAGCGCGACGCAGCCGCTCACCGTGTTCTGCGCCGAGCGCGTTCGGGAGAAAACCCATTACCGGCCGGTGGACGACGAATGGATGCAGGCCTATGCCGCACGCATTCGCGCCCCCATCGAGGAGTAAGCCATGCTGGATTATCGTCTGATTAATCAACTGGATAGCGTCTGCACCGGCGCACATCTGGTGACCTGGCCCGGCAGCACACTGCTGGCCCAGGCCCCGCTCAATGCCGTTCCGCTGCTCGCGGAAATGGTGGAACAGGCCGCCCGCGGCGAGGTGGCGGATACCCGCTTCGGCTGCTCCCCCTTCGCCCGCATCACCCTCATTCCGCCACCGCTGTGGAGGGAGACGCTGAACGATGGCCTGGCCGAGGCGCTGCGGCTGCTATGCAAAAAGCCGGTGAGCGAAACGCTTATCCTCGACGCTTCGCTGGAAGAGAGCAGCGGCGCGTTAACCAAAGCGCTGCGCGAAATGTTTAACCTCGACTGGCAGCTTGATGATTTGGGCCTGCATCAGGTGAAAGCCGCCAGGCCACGCCTGCGCCAGCTCGCCCTCTACGCCTTACCCGAACAGCGGTCGGCGCTGGACACCCTCGCCCATCGTCAACGGGCCACGGCGCACGGCATGCTCGCCGCGCGCCGTCTGGCGGATCTGCCTGCGGAGCAGTGTACCCCGCAGTACGTGGTGGAAGAAGCCCGGCGTCTGTGCGCGGATATCCCCACGCTGCGCTGCGAAGTTCTGGATGAAAAAGCGATCGTCGAACAAGGGCTCGGCCTGCTGCATGCGGTGGGTAAAGGCGCTGAACGCCCGCCGCGCCTGCTGGCGATTCATTATGATGGCGTCAGCGAGGGCCCGGTTCGCTGCTACGTCGGTAAAGGCGTCACCTTTGATACCGGCGGACTGTGGCTCAAGGAAGGCGCCGGGATGTACACCATGAAGTACGATATGTGCGGCGCGGCCAACGTCCTTGGCCTGATGCTGAGCATCGCCGAGCTGGCGCTACCGGTGCGGGTAATGGGCGTACTGGCGCTGGCGGAAAACGCGATTGGCCCCGCCGCCATGCAGCCGGGCAGCGTCGCCCGGGCCTGTAATGGCCTGACGGTAGAGATCAATAATACCGACGCTGAAGGCCGCCTGGTGCTTTCCGATGCCATTGCCTGGGCGAGCCAGCGACATCCGCAGGCGCACTATATTATTGATATTGCGACCCTTACCGGCGCGGTGGTTAAGGCGCTGGGTTACGATTTGAGCGGCTTGATGACGCAAAGCGACGCGCTGCGGGCGGGGTTAACCCGGGCAGGGATAAAAAGCGGGGATGAGGTCTGGTCGCTGCCGCTGGATAGCAGGCTGAAGAAGCAGACCGAAAGCGCAATCGCCGACCTGTGCAATACGCCCGGCAATAATGCGGCCATCAGCGCCTCCGCCGCCTGGCTTTTGCACCATTTTTGCCCGCCGGAGATTCCCTGGGCCCATCTCGACGTCAGCGGCACGGCGCTGTGGCGCGAAGGCGGTAAAAGCGTCGCTTCCGGCCGGCCGATTCCGCTACTGATTCAGCATCTGCTCGACGATATCTACGAGAGTTAACACCCTCCCCGGAGGCGATGCTGCGCATCTGTCCGGGCTACGGTTACCAGCAATCTGTGGCCCTGTAGCCCGGGCAGGCGCCCTGCGCCGCCCCCGGGAGAAAAGCGCAAAGTGGCAGTATTTCCCGGAGGCGATGCTACGCATCTGTCCGGGCTACGGGTTACCAGCAATCTGCGGCCTTGTAGCCCGGCTAAGCGCAGCGCGAGCCGGGAAAAAGCCACAGCAATACCCCGTCACGGCATATTCCCCGGGTTGCGGCGTAAACGCCTTACCCGGGCTACGGGCTGATTCAGCATCTGCTCGACGATATCGACGAGAGTTAACACCCTCCCCGGAGGCGATGCTGCGCATCTGTCCGGGCTACGGTTACCAGCAATCTGCGGCCTTGTAGCCCGGCTAAGCGCAGCGCGAGCCGGGAAAAAGCCGCAGCAATACCACGTCACGGCATATTCCCCGGGCTATCGGCAATCTGCGGTGCTGCAGCCCTACTCCTCGCTCACGACTGGCTTGACTCTTACCGCAAACAGCACTATCACCATGGCGCTGACCAGCAGCACGCCGCTGCCGACAAAAACGCCGCTCGCGCCGTTGAGATCGAATACCGCACCGCCGCCAGCCGCACCGGCGCTAATCGCCAGCTGAATAGACGCCACCAGCAGGCCGCCCGCGCTTTCAGCTTCATCCGGCACCGTGGTGGCAAGCCAGGTCGACCAGCCCACCGGCACCAGACCAAAAGCAAAGCCCCACATCGCCACCAGCAGACCGTCCAGCAGCGCGACGTGGCCGAACGTTACCATCATCAGCGCCAGCACGCTCATTGCCAGCGGCACCAGCGCCAGCGTCAGGCGCAGGCTTCGGGCTAACAGATGTCCGGCAATCGAGGTGCCGATAAAGTTCGCTACCCCAAAACCGAGCAGGATCAGAGAAACCCCTTCGACGCTGGCCTGCGCCACGGTTTCGAGGAACGGACGCAGATAGGTAAAGAAGGCGAAGTGGCCGCTGAAAATCAGGATTGTCGCGAGCATGCCGCCAATCATACCTGGCCGACGCAGCACCTTAAACAGGGTAGCGAAGCTGCCGACGCTCTCCGGACGCATGGAAGGCAGAACCCACAGCTGCCAGAGCAGCGCAACCACGCTCGGCAGCGCACAGATAAGAAATACGTTGCGCCAGCCGATCAGCGCGCCGAAATAGCTGCCCAGCGGCGCGGCAACCACCGTCGCGATGGAAACGGCGGAAAAGATAATCGCCAGCGCTTTCGGCACCATCGCCGCCGGAACCAGACGCATGGTGGTCGCGGTCGACATCGACCAGAAGCCGCCGATGGCGATCCCCAGCAGCAGGCGCCCAAGCAGCAAAAACTCCAGCGAACCGGCGAAGGCCACCATCATGCTGGAGATAATTTGCAAAACGGAGAAGAACATCAGCACCCAGCGGCGGTCAATATTTCGCGTCGCGGTGGTGATCAGCAGCCCGGTCACTAACGCCACCAGCGCCGTCGCGGTGACCGCCTGCCCCGCCATACCTTCGCTAACGCCCAGGCTTGCCGCCATCGGCGTTAACAAACTGGCAGGAAGAAACTCGGCGACAATCAGGCCAAACACCCCCAGCGCCAGCGCATAGACGGCGCGCCACGCGGGCCGGGCGTTGGCCTGGCTCTCTTCAGCTGCAATGCAGGAACTCATAAACATCTCTCCAGAACAATTAACATTTCGTTAAGATTAGGCGGTTCTGTTCGGACGATCTATGATGCATACTCCTTGATTATTGATAATTCGTCCGGGAATGATGTTATGACTCAGCACGCCCTCGATCTCACCAGCGAACTTCTGCGCGGCATGCGCCTTTCCGGCGTCAACTATCGCCGCATCGAAACCTCCCGCCCTTTTGGCGTCGAATTCGGCTTCGTACCCGGTAAAGCGCAGTTCCACTTTATCAGCCGGGGACCGGTACTGCTGCGCATGGTCAGCGGTCAGCGCCTGATGCTGCAGAGCGGCGATGCGCTGTTTATTCCGAACGGCGATGGTCACGTGCTGCTCTCCGATGACCAGGCAACGGTGGTTAACGTGTCCAGACTGCCCAGCGAACCGGTTTGCGACTCGGTAAGCTGCGTCAAAAACGCCTGCGACGACGCGAAAAGCGACAGCGCCATTATCTTCAGCGCCTGTATGGACTTTGAGCTGGGCGGTATGCAGCCGCTGGTCAAAGCGATGCCCGAAGTGATGCTGGTCAGCAGCCTGCTGACCAGCCGTCCGGAGATCCCGCCGATGCTGGCGGCCATGGAACGCGAAAGCCTCACTCGACAGGCGGGCTACGCCGGCATTCTGGCGCGGCTGGCCGATGTGGTCGCCGCGCTGATTGTCCGCGGCTGGGTGGAGTGCGGCTGCGGCAACGCCACCGGCTGGGTACAGGTGCTGCGCGATCCTAAGCTGGCTAAAGCCATTTACGTGATGCATCAGCAGCCGGGCATTAACTGGAAAGTCGAGGATCTGGCCCGCGAGGCGGGAATCTCGCGTTCGGTATTTGCTGAACGCTTCCTCTCCGCCACCGGCACCACGCCCGCCCGCTATCTCACCGAGCTGCGTATGCGCCTCGCGGTGCAGTACATTTCCCATGAGGGTCAGGCGCTGGAAAAAGTGGCCTTCAGGCTGGGGTACAGTTCTCATGCCGCCTTCAGCCGCGCCTTTAAACGCATTATCGGAAAGGCGCCGGGCGCGCTGCGCGATCTGTCGCGGGAAGAAGGATTTTAGCACTGTCCCAGTTCACGGGTGCGCCTGACCGCCGCCAGTACGCTGCGCTGAAGCCCAGCGGCAAAATCGCTGTTGTTCAGCTCATACAGACCGTGGATCCCGACGCCCGCCGGGGAGTTGTTGATATCCAGAAGCTGGCGCGGATGCTTCTGGCTTTGGCGCAGCATCTCGACCGCGCCGAGCAGGTTTTCCAGCACCACCTCCGTTGCCTGGGGTCGCGGCAGCCCCGCCAGCACGCCGGCATCGGTAAGGGACTCAATAAAGTAGTAAATATAGTTAGGGCCCGCGACGCCAAAGCCGGTAAAGATATCGATCAACCGCTCAGGCAGATACAGCACTTTGCCAAAGCCGTGCAGAAACGGCTCGATCTCAGCCGCGCTGGCGTGGGGGTTTAAGGTCACGCCGCTATAGCCAAATCCGGTATCGGTCAGGGTATTGGGGATCGCCCTGGCAATCGGCGTTGCCGCACCAAACAGGGAGGCCAGCTTTTCCAGGGTCACCCCCGCGATCAGAGAAACCACCGTCGTCGAGCCGTTTAGCTGTGGGCGCACGCGGTTCGCCACCCCCGCCAGATCGTCCTGCGGACGGATCCCCAGCACCAGCAAAGAGGCCTCGTTTACGCCACCGTCGCCCGACAGCCGATAACGGGCGCGCAGAGCCTCGACTCGCGCGCTGTCGATATCCTCCAGCGAGATCGCGTCCGCCCGCAGCGCACCGTGGCTTAATGACGCGCGAATAATCCCCTCCGCCATCTGTCCGGCGCCAATAAAATGGACCCTGGCCATGAGTCTTACTCCTTATTCAAAAAGATATTCGCCGTTGCCAACGCGAAAGCGTCGGCCTTTGAGCGCCGGGTCAGCAACGCGAAACACCAGTTCAGTCAGTTGGTTCGCCGCGCCCTGGCGGAAAAGAAACTCTCGACCGCCCACCGCCAGCCCCTGCTCGCCTTGCGGGGCAAAGCCAAACAGCAGCTGCCAGCGGTCGCGCAACGCCTGAGGATGCTGTACCGTGAAAACCGCGCGCTGCAGTTCAATCTCCCCCAGCGGATGCGGCGCAGCGAGACCCTGTGCCTGCAGGCGGCTCAACCGGGCGTCATCCTCTTCCCCCCATTGCAGAATGAAGGGATAGACCAGGCCGTCAAAATCGCCGTCAATGGTGAAGATCCGCCAGCGGATAACGTTGCCCTGCGGATCGTCGCGCTGGCCGTTGACGATCGGCGAAACCCGCAGGCCCTGCTCGTGCAACTCCGCATGCGTGCGCTCAATATCGTCGCTACGCAGCGCCACCCGATACAGCGCTTCATTATCCGGCAGCAGCCGCGACGCATCCCGGGAGAGTAAAAACGTCTCCGCGGCGGAAAGCAGCTCTGCATCATCGGCAATCGCCAGAAATTCTATATAGGTCAGGCCGAAATAGCTCAGCGCATTCCTGGTCCCCCAGCCCGGGTGGCGCCCACCGGCCACCACGTTGAGCTTTTGCCCGCTCAGCGCCTGAATCGCCGCTTCCGGCTGATTAACAAACTGGACCGCGTGGTCCCACGTTAAGATTGCCATTCGCCCTCCCGCTCCTCTGCCTGATAAAAACGCAGCCGACAGGCGGCATCGCCGCGAGCCAGCGCGGTCTGCACCTCTAAATGCAGCCCCGGAAACGCGTCGGTTAGCGCACGATCGCCTTCCATGCAGATATCGCACAGCGTCTCAATTTCGCTGGCGCCTCGCCCCTGCTGCCGCCAGCAGTTGACATAGGGACAGTAGTGAAACAGGACGATAAATTCGTCCCGGCTGGCGCTAACGGGCTCCATCTCATAAACCTGAGATTCCAGACCGCGGGTAAACAGCCCGGCAAACTCCTGCAAATCTTTTCGATCGCGCATTTGCGCGCGCAGCTTATGCCCGATATCGCGGCCATAGCGGCGTATTGCTTCACGGACAGAATCATCCGCGATATGGCGTTGTCGGCTTTCGTCCAACAGGTAACCGATCGTTGCCGCGCGTTTTTCAGTAATGGCGCGCAGCGCCAGGGTCACCTCATCGTTTAAGGTGGCGGCGTTATGCGCCGGTTCCGAGCTTATTTGCGTCATGCGCTTATTCCCAGTCGGTATTCACTTTCACGTCGCTGGCGCCCGGCAGGGCATACACATCTTCGGCGTACCATTTCCGCGAGAGCTCAGCGAGCGTGCCGTCCTTTTTCAGGGCAACCAGCTGCGCGTCAATCGCTTTGATTAGCTGCGGATCGGTATTTTTTTTATACAAATAGACGTTAGGAAACAGGCCGACGGAATCCGACGCTTTCAGATTAAGATTTAGCGCCTTATTTAACGCCAGCAGCGCGCCAATGGGGTAAATCGCCGCATCGTACTCCCCGGAGGCTACCGCTTTAAAGATATCGGCGGCGGACTGCTCGCCGTTGGGCTGCAGGTTAATTTGTTGGCCTGGATGTTTTTTATTGTAGTTTTCAATCACCGTATAACGGGCGTCGGAGGTATGAATCGGCACCAGCTTTTTCTTCCCGCTGGCGAGATCGCCGAGATTATGTATATCGTTCTCATCGTTACGCACAATCAGGCGCAAATCGCTGATGCCGGTCGGCTCGCCGGAGTGGTCGTATTTTTCCGCCCGCTCTTTGGTGAGATAAAAGTGATCCGCCGCGAGGGTATAGGCGCCGGTCGATAGGCCGACGATCATCGCATCGCGCGAGACCGCATTAAAATGAAACGTATAGTCGGTTAAACGCTGGTCCAGCACCTTTAACAGGTCGCCATCGTAACCGGTAATATTGTTGTTATCGTCAACAAAGCTAAAGGGAAAACCGTTAGCATTGACGACAACCTCAACCGTTTTCGCGTTTGCGCTTTTTTCAACCGCCTGCGAGGCGTTCATTCCCATTGCCAACGCCAGCGCACTCACCAGTAAAATTTTATTTTTCAAAATACCTTCCCCAAAATGATAACCGTGGAACACTCTTTTCTGCGTTTCCTTGCCAGAGGGCGCTCAGAAACCTTTCTGCACTGCGCAATGCTCTGGCAATCGCCAGGCACAGCACGATATAAATCACCAGCACGACGCAGTAGGCTTCGACAAAATGAAACCCGCGCGCGGCGGCGATATTGGCTTTCGCCATCAGATCAACAACGGTGATGGTGTAAACCAGCGAGGTGTCTTTAATCAGATCGATCAGCACGCTGGTAAAGTTCGGCAGCGCGGATACCGCCGCCTGCGGAAAAATAATGCGTCGGAACTGCGTGAATCCGCTTAGCCCGATTGACCATGCGGCCTCGCGCTGCCCCTTATCAACCGCATTCCATCCCGCGCGAAAGGTTTCGGCGAAATAAGCGCTGAAGATCAGCGACAGCGCGGTGACCGCCGCCGCCAGCGGCGAGAGTTTATAGCGGTACATCGTGTCCTGCGGGCCGCCGAACAGCCCGGCGGCAATCCACGGCCAGACGTAAAAAAAGAAATACAGCATCACCAGGACCGGGACCGAACGGCCAAAGGAGAGGAATACCCTCGCCAGCCATTGAACGCCGGGTACCTGACGAATAATCGCCCACGCCAGCGCTGCGCCCAGCAAAGTGGAAAACCAGTAAGGATAATAACGTTATCGTCAGGGTGACCGGCAGCGCGCTTAAAATAAACGTAAAATTGTCGCGAATGAACGCCAGGCTAAACATGTTAATTTATCACTCCAGCAGGAACTGATATTTCTTTTCAATACGAGTGGTAAAATAGAGAATAATACTATTCAGCACCCAGTAGACGATAATAACGCTAATAAATGCCGCGACTTGTTTCGCCCCGTAGCTATTTTGCGAAATCTTTTGTGCCCGCCCAAAAATATCCACAATACCAATAATATTGACCAGCGAGGTCATTTTCACGAGATTAATTAAAAGATTGCCAAAGACGGGAATAGCAATAATAAGCCCCTGGGGGAAAATAATCCGCCGTATTCCCTGATGCCAGGGAATATTCAGGCTGATAATGGCCTCTTTCTGGCCGCTATCCACCGCGCGCCACGCTGAACGCATCATTTCTGCAAAGTAGGGACTGATGCTGACCGAAATAGACAGCACCGCAAAGGTGGTATCGCTAATCCACAGCGGCGGCAGCGCCAGCGCGGTCAAAATTAATTTGCCGCCGAAGAAAAACAGCAGGATCAGCAGCGCCAGAGGCGCGCCGCGCAGAATGTCGGTATACCCATTTGCCGCCGCGCTGAGCGGCCTAAAGCGGCTAAACTGCAGCAGCACAATCAGCAGCGCGATCGTTAAACCAAGCAGCAGCGACGCCAGCGTTATACCGAGGGTCACGGGTAAATTTTCCAGCAGCTTCGGCACTATTCCGGCGATATCCTGCCAGCTAAACAGCGGGTTATTGTTCATCATCAGCCTCAGGCATGATAGTGCAGTTGTGCAAGAAACGCCCGGGTTCGGCCCTGCTGCGCCGCGCCAAATATCTGTTCCGCCGGGCCCTGTTCAACGATTTCGCCGTTTTCCATAAATACCACCCGGGAAGCGACCTGACGGGCGAACGCCATTTCGTGGGTCACGATGATCATCGTCTGGCCCGCGGCGGCAATGGTCTGAATAAGCTCCAGCACTTCACCGACTTTTTCCGGATCCAGGGCTGAGGTCGGCTCATCCAGCAGCAGAACGGCGGGGTTAATGGCCAGCGCCCGCGCAATACCGATACGCTGCTTTTGGCCGCCGGAGAGACTGTGCGGATAGTGGTCTTTTTTATGCAGCAACCCCACCTGCTTTAAGAGTCGTTCAGCAATAGCCAGCGCCTCCTGCCGCGGACGCTTTTTAGCGTATATCAGTCCTTCGGTAATATTTTGCAGTGCGGTGAGGTTATGAAAAAGATTCCACGATTGAAAAACCATAGCGGTTTTTGACCGTAGTTTTTCAATCTCCTTTTTTCCCGCTTTTGCGCAATCCAGCGCCACATCATCTATTCTTATTTGCCCGCTATCGGCAGGCTCTAAGAAATTAAGCGTACGTAATAGCGTGGTTTTCCCCGAGCCGCTGGGGCCAATAATGCAAATAATCTCGCCGGAATGAATGCTGAGCGATACCTCTTTTAGCACTCTTTCACCGGAGAAGCTTTTACTGATCTTATTGAGCGTTATCATAATGAGATATTCGTGAATAATGATTATTTGCCGCACACCGGCATTTATTGCTGTACAAAAACTATATTGCCGCCGTTCAGATGATAGCAAACAAGAAAATCATCTATCGAAAGTCAAAAAATAACTTTTTATATATTTGTTATGACAATGAGGCTTGATTGTAATTAAACCTTATTTGCAAAACAGGATTGCGGTAACCGATACTTTCATTCAAATTTATTGAACAATGAGAGCAAATTGTTTCGATTTTAATCATCGCGTCGTCGGCCTATTATTTATCACATCGGGGCAACATCGCTCCAACACTGAAAAAACGCTTAAGGAATACGACCATGAAATCCATCAAAACTTTCGTTGCAGTTGCCGCACTCTCTATGATCTCTTTCGGTACTTTTGCGCAGAGCATCAGCGCCAGCGCTTCCACACTGGACCGCGCAGAAGCCAAAATTGCCGCTCAGGCCGCAGAGCAAGGCGCCTCTTACAAAATCACCAGCGCTCAGTTCAATAACCGCGTGCATATGACCGCAGAACTGACGAAATAAAATTTGAAACATTGCCGGGCCGCCGGAAGACACAGGCGACAGCGACAACACGATGAAATAAGGAACAGAATATGAAAAATATCGGCGTAGTCACCGCACTGCTGTTAGCCGCTACACTTTCGTCCGGGGCGATGGCCGCAGAGAATAGCTTTGCGCGTCCGGAGGCAGGTTCAAATATCGACACGTCCGTGCATCAGAATCATATTGATGTCAGCCATGCCTTTGATAAAGAGAGCCTGACCGCAGGCAATCTTCAGTAACACACAGCCCGGGGCGCGCGCGGAATTATCCGCTGCGCGCCCTACTTTTTCTGCCAGTGTGCCCACGGATTATTCGCCGGCGCTTCCGCTCCTGCCGTATCGGTATCGGACAACGAATCGATATACAACGCTTCCACTTCTTTACGCGCCCACGGCGTGCGGCGTAAAAACTTCAGGCTCGACTTAATACTCGGCTCGCTTTTAAAGCAGTTGATGTTGATGCGTTTCGCCAGTTCGGCCCAGCCATATCGCGCGACCAGCGCGTTTAACAGCGCTTCCAGCGTGATGCCGTGCAGAGGATCGTTTGGGTGCTGCATTGCGTCTCTTTACCTGAATTAAAAATTTCGCTCACCATACTGGCTCCCGACGCCAATCGCAACAGCCCCGCCTCCCCCTTATCCAAAATTCGCAAAAGCACAGAACCCTCCACGGTCATAAATTAGAAAAGAACGTTATTGGTTGATTATTTTCGCTTCAGGCAAGCTGGCTTCAACCACCCGACTGAGGAATCGATCATGCGCTGTTGTTGTCCCCGAACCCTGAATCTGAATCGACGAAAACAACTGAATACCGCCTTCGGAGAACACAATGAACGCGACAACCTTACCGATACTGGATCTGGCCCGCTACGCGGACCCCGCTGAAAAAGCGGCGTTTCTCGCCGACCTGCGCCACGCCGCCCGCGATATCGGTTTCTTTTATCTGATCAACCACGGCGTCGATGAGTCGCTGCAGCAGGCCGTGCAGCAGCAATCCCGCGCCTTTTTTGCCCTGCCCGACGATCAAAAGCAGAGGGTGGCAATGATTCACTCTCCGCATTTTCGCGGCTACAACCGCGCCGCTTCTGAATTAACCCGCGGTCAACCCGACTGGCGCGAGCAGTTCGATATCGGCGCCGAGCGCCCGGCCCTGCAGCTTAGCGAACGCGCGCCGCGCTGGCAGCGCCTGCAGGGGCCGAATCTCTGGCCAGAGGCGTTGCCCTCGCTCAAACCCACATTACTGACCTGGCAACGGGAAATGACCCAGGTTGGGATCACCCTGCTGCGCGCCTTCGCCGAAGCGCTGCGCCTGCCGCTGGATGCCTTCGATGGCCTGTATGGCGATAAGCCCAATGAACATATCAAGCTGATCCGCTATCCCGGCCGGCAGGAGACCCAGAGCGCCCAGGGCGTTGGCGCGCATAAGGACTCCGGCTTCCTCAGCTTCCTGCTGCAGGATGAGCAGAAAGGATTGCAGGTCGAAGTCTCCCCTGACCGCTGGATTGACGCGACCCCGCTGGCGGGCAGCTTTGTGGTGAATATCGGCGAGCTGCTGGAGCTGGCAACCAACGGCTATCTGCGGGCAACGGTGCACCGGGTCGTTTCGCCGCCTGCCGACCAGCAGCGGCTGTCGATCGCTTTCTTCCTCGGCGCCCAGCTGGATGCCGTGGTCCCCGTCTACACGCTGCCCGACGAGCTGGCCCGCGAAGCCCTCGGACCGGATAGCGACCCGCAAAACCCGCTGCTGCGCGAGGTGGGCTGGAATTACCTGAAAGGGCGTCTGCGTTCGCATCCTGATGTCGCCGAGCGCTACTACCAGGATGTTTTTCGCGAACGCGCCGAGCAATTGATCGTGTAGACCCTAAATAATTCGGGTTGCAGGCAGGCGGCAAGTCAGTGAATCCCGATGAGCTTACTCTGGTAAGTGATTCGGGTGAGCGCACGCAGCCAACGCACATGCAATTTGAAGTATGACGGGTATAAACATAACAACAATACAAGGAATAAGATGATGAAATATGCCGCATTTAAACTGGCAGGGGTTGCACTGTCTCTCTCTCTGGCATGGAGTTCCGCCCAGGCCGCCGCGCTGCGCGTCGCCGCGGACCCGGTGCCGCACGCCGAGATCCTTAACTACATTAAGAAGATCGATCCCAGCCTCGACCTGAAAATCGTCGAACTCACCAGCGGCGTTAACGCCAACGAACTGCTGGCCAACGGCGATGTCGATGCCAACTACTTCCAGCACGTCCCCTATCTGAAAGATCAGGAGAAAGCGCTGGGCAAAACCTTCGCCGTCGCGGCGACCGTCCATATTGAGCCGCTGGGGATCTATTCGCGCAAGCATAAAGATTTTAAATCTCTGCCCGAGAACGCCACCGTGGCGGTACCGAATAACACCACTAACCTGAGCCGCGCGCTGTTCCTGCTGCAAAATCAGGGTTTGATTAAGCTGGCGGCAAAATTTACCGACCCGTCGACCACCCTGGCGACGCCGAAAGATATCGTGGAAAACCCGAAGCACCTGAAAATCCTTGAGATTGAATCACCGCAGATCCCGCGGTCGCTGGATGACGTTGACCTGGCGGTGATAAACGGCAACTACGCGCTGGAAGCCGGGCTGGTGCCGGCCAAAGACGCGCTGGGTCTGGAGAGCGCGACCAACAACCCGTACGCCAACATTCTGGTGACAACGCCGGCGCTGGCGAACGATCCGCGCATCAAGGCGCTGGCCAAAGACCTCACCTCGTCGCAGGTTGCCGAATTTATTCGTAAGCAGTATAACGGCTCGGTGATCCCGGTTGCTCCTCAGTCATGATTGAGATTGTCGGGCTGAGTAAAACCTATGCCGGAACAGGCCGACCGGCGCTAAACGATGTCTCTCTGCAGGTGCCGAGAGGAGCCGTTTACGGCATCCTCGGCCGCAGCGGTGCAGGCAAAAGTACGCTGATACGCTGCCTGAATCTGCTGGAGCGGCCCACGTCGGGCCGCATTATTGTGAACGGGAACGATATTACCCGGATGGATAAAACCGCGCTGCGCGAGTACCGGCTGCGTACCGGCATGATCTTCCAGCACTTTAATTTACTTCACGCCCGCAGCGTCGCCGACAATGTCGCGGTGCCGCTGGAGATAGCCAAAGTGCCGAAAGACGCCCGCCAGGCGCGGGTGGCGGAGCTGCTGGAACTGGTCGGGCTGGCGGATAAAGCCGCCGCCTTTCCGTCACAGCTTTCCGGCGGGCAAAAACAGCGCGTGGGGATCGCCCGCGCGCTGGCCGCGCGGCCGGATGTGCTGCTGTGCGATGAGGCCACCAGCGCCCTTGACCCCGAGACCACGGCCTCGGTGCTCAGCCTGCTGGCGGATATCAACCAAAAGCTGAACCTCACCATCGTGCTGATCACCCATGAGCTGGAAGTGGTGAAAACCCTCTGCGACCACGCAGCGCTGCTGGAGCACGGGGAGATTATTGAAAGCGGCAGAATTGCCGATTTGCTGGTGGCGCCATGGTCGCGGCTACGGCAGTCGCTGCTGCACGATCCTCAGGCAGAGCGGGATTTCCTCGCTCGCCACGGTTTTCACGGGAGGCCATTATGCGGAGTAGCATGAGTTGGGAAGATCTCTGGCCGCTGCTGCTTCAGGGCACGGTAGATACCGTTTATATGGTCGGCCTGGCGGCGCTGTTTACCGTGCTGCTCGGGCTGCCGACCGGCGTGCTGCTGTTTGTTTCACGCCGCAACGGCCTGGCGCCGATGCCGAAGCTCAACGCCGTGCTGGGCGCGATTATCAACTTTGGTCGTTCGCTGCCGTTTATCGTGCTGCTGATCGCGCTGATCCCGTTCACCCGGCTGATTATTGGCACCACCCTCGGCAGTACCGCCGCGGTGGTTCCGGTCACCATTGGCGCCTTTCCGTTCTTTGCGCGGCTGACGGAGAACGCGCTGGATGAAGTGGATTACGGGCGTATCGAAGCGATTTTATCGATGGGCGGCAATATCTGGCACGTGATCTTTAAATCGCTGCTGCCGGAAGCGCTGCCAACGCTGCTGGCCGGCATCACGCTGACCATCGTTATGCTGATCGGCTTCTCTTCGATGGCGGGCGTGATTGGCGGCGGCGGACTGGGCGATCTGGCCATTCGCTACGGCTATCAGCGCTTCAATAACGAGGTGATGTTCGGTACCGTGCTCATTCTGGTCGCGCTGGTGCAGGGCGTGCAGATGGCCGGCGACCGTCTGGTCCGCGGCCTCGCCCACCGTCGTTAACAATAAGCGGGTGGCCGCGCGCCATCCGCGATTAAAACCCGCTTTCGCGCGCCAGGGTGCGTATCAGCTCCGCTGCCGGCAGCTCGCGAATCAGGCTCACTCCCTGCCCGGCCCAGTGAGCACCGTACTGACGATCTCCCTGCGCTTTCGCCGCCGATGCCAGCGCCTTCCCGGCGTCGTAAGCCACGGGATAAGCCGGAATCAGCGGTGGATCGTTTATTTCACGCCAGCCGTTAACCAGACATCTCGCCGGGCGTCCGGAAATGGCTGAGGTTAAAACCGTTTGCCCGTCAGATGCGCTTTTAAGGGCCTCACGGTATCCGCCATCCGTGGACGATTCCGGGCACAGCAGAAACGCCGTCCCTAGCTGCGCCCCGTCTGCGCCCAGGTTCATTACGCTGTTAATTCCCGCGCCGTCCATCACGCCGCCAGCGGCGATAAGCGGAATATCGGCATGCCGTCTTATCGTCTGAACCAGAGTAAAGGTGCTCATCTGCCCGTCGGGCGCCAGCGGATCAAAGATGCCGCGATGGCCGCCGGCCTCGTAGCCCTGCGCCACCACCATATCGATTCCCTGCTCTACGGCCAGCAAAGCCTCTGCCACGCTGGTCGCGCTCGCCAGAGTGACGATCCCCTTTTCCCGCAGTCGGCGAAGGGTTTCACGATCCGGCACGCCAAAATGAAAGCTCACCGCCGCCGGAGTCAGGTCGAGCAGCAGCTCGGCCATCCGCGGCTGCTGCTGAAAACTCAGATAAATTTCCGCCAGCGTCTCCGGCGGCAAGCTGCCAAAGCGCGCAAATTCCGGGCGCAGCCGCGCCAGCCACCGGGCTTCACGCTGCGGATCCCTTACCGCCGGGGCGTGGCAAAACAGATTGACGTTAAACGGACGGGTGGTTAAGCGCCGGGTCCGGTTAATCAGCGTTTCAGCCTGCTCTACGGTTGACGAGCCCAGCCCCAGCGAGCCGAGCGCGCCGGCCCCGCTGACCGCTGCCGCCAGTTCCGGCGTCGACACGCCGGCCATCGGCGCCTGAATAATGGGGTAATCAATATCAAGCTGCTGCGTAAGCCTGTTGCTCATGGTTTGCCCTGTTGAAATTTGTGCGTTCGGGCCATTAAAATCTCTTTTAGAGATGATAAGATCAACATTATTTTCAAATTAAGAATAAAAATATGAACCACACCACATTAGAGATTTTTAAAACGGTGGCGCAAGAGCGCAGCGTCACCCGCGCAGCAAAGCGGCTGGGGCGAGCCCAGTCCAATATCACCACCCGCATTCACCAGCTGGAAGAGGAGCTGGGCGTGGAGCTGTTTGCCCGCGGCAATAAAAGGATGCTGCTGTCCCCCGCCGGTGAACATTTTTTGGGCTACGCGCTGAAAATCCTCAGCCTGGCCGAAGAGGCCAGACAGGCGCTGCATCCGGCGACGCCGGGCGGCAATTTACGCATGGGGGCGATGGACGCCACCGCCGCCAGCCGCCTGCCGCCGCTGCTTCCCCGGTTTCGCGCGCTGTGCCCGGAGGTGACGCTCACCCTCAAAACCCAGCCCACCCGTCAGCTGACCCAACAGGTGCTGGACGCCGCGCTGGATTGCGCGCTGGTGAGCCTGCCGCAGGGAACGCCTCCGCCCGATGACCTGGAGTACGTATCCATCTTTAAAGAACAGCTGCTGCTGGTGCTTCCCGCCAGCCCACAGCGCTTTCGCTTTGCCGCCTTTGCGCAGGGCTGTACCTACCGGGCGATGGGCGAAGCGTTTCTGGCGCAATCAGAGGAGGTGGAGAGCGAGATCCAGGACGTCGGCTCCTATCACGCGATGCTCGCCTGCGTCGCCTCCGGCGGCTATGCCGGTATCGTGCCGCAGAGCGTGCTCGATACCCTGACGCTGCCCGAAGCCAGCCAGCTGCGGCCGGTTGGCCAGGCGATCACCCAGCTTATCTGGCGCAAAGACTACGCGTCTCCCGCCCTCGAGAAAATGCGCCAGCTTCTGGAATCAGCTTCCGACCTTTGACGCTCGCCCCGCCCCTGCCGCCACCAGCGCGGCGGCAGCCAGCAGCGCAATGGCGGCCGCGCTCAGCGAAGGATTAAACGACCCGCTGCGGTCATACAGCGTTCCGGCAACCAGCGGGCCGACGATTTGCCCGATGCCGTAGGTCGCGGTCATGGCGGCAATCATATTGAACGAAACCAGATGATTAAGCCGCCTCCCCTCGGACAGCGCGATGGTCACGGTGCCCAAAAAGGTGCACCCCACCAGCAGCGCGCTTAATATGCAAAACGGTAACGCATGGCTCCACGCCGGGAGAATGACGCCGATTGCCTGAATCAGCAAATTAAGGGTAAACGCGCGGCGGTAGCCGAGCTTGATGACCAGCCGGTGCCAGATAAAGCAGGAGGGAACGGCGGCGAGGCCGAAAATGGCCCAGATCTGCACCGGATCGATAACGTTCAGCGAACCGCTGAGAAACAGCGGAAGATAGGTGGCGGTAATAATGTAGCCAAAGCCGGCCAGACCATAAATCAGCAGCAGTTTCCAAGCCTCCCGCACCCGCCCCTCGCCCTCCTCGCGGTGTGCGATCGCGGCGGGTTGATAAGCGATAAGGTAGTCGGCGGGGCTCAGCAGCAGACGCAGCGCGAGAACAAAAAGCACGCCAGAACTTATCGCGCATATCAGCCATATCTGCTGACTGGAGAGCGCCAGCGCCTTCCCCAGGGAGATAAATTCCGCCGACAAGAATATCCCCATTCCGACGCCAGAAAAAAGCACCGGCGCGCCGTTAGGGTGCTTCATATGCTGCAGTAGCCAGAGGGAGGCGGCGATCAGCGTCACCGCGCTGAGTAATCCGGCAATTCCGCGCACCACAATAATCGCCAGGGGGGAAACCAGAAACGCCAGTAAGGCCAGGCACACCAGCGTCAACAGTGCGGAAAGCAGGCTTAGCCACCTGGCGTCCGCGGGCCTGGCTTTCGCCAGCAGCAGCGCGCCGGCCAGATAGCCGGCATAGTTTGCCGAAGCGGCAAGATTACCTTCACGCAGCGTCAGCAGCTGCTCATTGAGCATCAGCGGCAGGATCCCGGTATAGGCAAACCGGCCATAGCCCATGCCAACGATCAGCACGACCGAACCGGCCAGCGCCAGCAGAAAGGCCTTCCATTCCGGCCTGGTTGCAAAAACGTTCACCCACTCCCCTCCATTATTATTCTCAAATAAAGAATTATTAGTAATAATCATTCTTTATTTATTATGATTTCGCTTGCCACGATGCGCAAGCAGCGCCATGCGGCAGCGCCCGGCCTGCGGGGAGAAACTTTACGGCAACGGCCGGGGGATGCTTCGGCGAGTAACGAAATGTGGAGTGAGGCGCTGGACATCCTTGTCCAGAGGGATTTAACGGTGGCTAAAAGCCAGTTTGGCAGCAAATAACATAAAGAGGCCGCCGGTTGCGCGGTCCATCCACCGAATAAATAGCGGCGTCTTTAATAGCCGAGCGGCAGAGCGGCTGGTCAGGATTAGCGTTAACGACCAGAGCGTCCCGATCGCCACATGGATGGCGACCAGCAGGAACGTCCAGACGATGGGCGAGTGGCCGGTCGGAATAAACTGCGGCAGGAAAGAGACGTAAAAGATCCCCATTTTCGGATTGAGCACATTGCCCATCATCCCTTTTAAAAACCAGTTACTTGCCGGCGCCGCCGCCCTGTCCTGATGAACAAAATGACCGCGCGGCTTGAGAATTAACTGAATGCCCAGCCAGCATAAATAGGCGGCCCCGCACCATTTGAGCAGGTCATAAGCCAGCTCCGATGCCGCCAGTAGCGCCCCAAGACCGAAGGCGACCGCAGCCCCCCAGATAAAACATCCCGTATCAATGCCCAGCGCCGCCTGAAAGGCTTTTTTTCCGCCTTCAACGGTCGCGGTTCGCAGAATTAAAGCGGTATCCAGGCCTGGGGTAAGGGTGAGCAACAGCGCAGCAAAAGAGTAAGCAAGAAGGGAATCAGCAACGGACATTTTCTCTCTCCGAAAGCGAAGATTCTAGATAAAACGCGCCGCAGAGACAATCGAAAAAATTCGCTTTGCCGGGCGCATTAAAAGCTCTTTGTGACAAATGGCCGCCGCAAAAGCGGATACAGTCAATCTACCAAACCTTTATCGATACAGGCTGTTATGACGCTTAACGCTATGCGCATCGCCAGGCCGGTCACCGACCTTTCACTCAGTTGCCACATGTACTGCACGGGCCTTGGGCTGGAGCAGATCGCGCAGTTTGCCGATCATGCCGGCTTTAGCGGCGTGATGGTCGGACGCCGCGATCTCGGCTGGCATCTTGAATTCACCCTCTGCCATCATCATCCGGTGAAGCCCTCTCCGGGCGAGGAAGATTTGCTGGTGCTTTATTACCCGGAAGCCGCGGAATGGCGGGAACAGTGTGCGAAAATGCTGACCGCCGGTTTTGCGCCGGTCAGCGCGTTCAATCCGTACTGGAATGTGAACGGTAAAACCTTTGTCGACGGCGACGGTTATCGCGTGGTGCTGCAAAACAGAAGCTGGCCATAGACGCTACTCCATAAGCCGGACGTCAGGATGGCGCGGGCTTGCCGCTTCGTGAAAAATATCGCCCAGCCAGCCGGGAATTTCCGCCTCCGGGAGATCGTCCGGGATGATGATCCCACGCAGCGGCGAACATTTCTGCTCGTTCAGATCGACGCGGAAAAGTAGCCAGCGTTCGCCCTGGCGCTGGACGCCAATATGGCGCCCGAATACGTCATAAATCAGCATTCCATCACCCTGCCGATCGCAGGGGATGATGGGCGGCTCATGCATGCCATTAGGCTTTGCCCTCGCGCAGCCACGGGGTCACGGTAATCCCTGTCAGCAGCCCTTCCGGGCTCAGCAGCCGCGTGACGGTTTGCCCCCACGGCTCAATGCGGTTGTCCACCAGCAGACGATAGCCTCTGGCCTTCAGCGCGTCGGTGGCGGTGTTGATATCGCGCACTTCAAACTCGACCCACGCCTGCGGCACCGGCAGATAGTCAGGCCAGAGATCGGCGTCAAAGCAGGAGCGCGCCGCCTGCGCCAGCGGCCACAGGGCAAAATGTTTTACCCCGCCGATGGCGTCATGTTCGGTCAGCAGATACTCTTCGTTACCGGGCATCGGTTTTAGCGGCAGGCCCAGCGCAGCCACATAAAACTCCCTGCTGGCCGGCGTCGATTGCGTTATCGGCCCAAAGCCGGCGACAAAAAGCACATCCATACCGTCTAAATCGTATTCCATACTCTCTCCTGTCATTATCCGTGATGCGTTAACAGATTTTATACTCTGCCGCGCACGACTTGCCCAGAATCCTCTTTTCTCATGACTATTTTTAGTGCGTTTGCCTGAATCATTGAGAAAACGCATGCTCTGCTCGTTGCGCCCGACGGCGCTGCGCTATGCTT
The DNA here is from genome assembly GCF_964241505.1 of Klebsiella sp. Q11. Taxonomy (NCBI): domain Bacteria; kingdom Pseudomonadati; phylum Pseudomonadota; class Gammaproteobacteria; order Enterobacterales; family Enterobacteriaceae; genus Klebsiella; species Klebsiella sp. Q11. The sequence continues at coordinate 249,850 of NZ_CAXSXW010000004.1, read as the reverse complement.
AGCTTCCCTTTGGTTTTCAATACTTCGCGTTATGACCACTTCCGCCTGCACCACTCAGCTTAATCTGCGTATTATTTCTATCGTTGTTTTTACCTGTATCTGCTATCTCTCTATTGGCCTGCCGCTCGCCGTACTGCCGGGCTATATCCACTATCAGCTGGGCTATAGCCCCTTTATCGCCGGCGTGGTCATCAGCCTTCAGTACATCTCAACCCTGATCAGCCGCCCGCATGCGGGCCGCTACACCGACATCTGGGGGCCGAAAAAAGTCGTCAGTCGGGGGATTGTTTGCTGCCTGCTCAGCGGTCTCTTCACGCTGCTCGCGGTCTTGCTGCAATCCTCGCCGCCGCTGGCCGTTGCCGCGCTGTTGGTGGGGCGCATTTTCCTCGGCGTCGGGGAAAGTTTTACCGCCACCGGCGCGACCCTTTGGGGGATCAAAACCGTCGGTGCGATTCACACTTCGCGGGTGATCTCGTGGAACGGCGTGGCGACCTACGTCGCCATGGCGGTCGGCGCCCCGCTGGGTGTCATGCTTAACGGCTATTTTGGCATCAGCGGATTTGCCGCCGTGGTGATCCTGGCGGCGGCGGTTGGCCTGCTCTATGCCCGTACGCGGCAGGACGTCAGCGTGACGGCGGGGATCAGAGCGCCGTTTCATGTGGTGGCGCGCAAAATCTGGCCCTACGGGCTGGGGCTGGCGCTGGGTACCGTCGGTTTTGGGGTTATCGCAACCTTTATTACCCTCTACTTCTCCGCCCATAGCTGGCAAGGCGCGGCGTTTACCCTCTCCCTGTTCAGCATCGGTTTTATCTGCATCCGCCTGATCCTGGGCAACACCATTACCCGCTACGGCGGCGTGCGGGTATCGTTAATCTGTTTTGCGATCGAATGTATCGGCCTGCTGATCATCTGGTCGGCCTCCTCGGCGTGGATGGCCGGAATGGGCGCCTTTCTCACCGGCTCGGGCTTTTCGCTGGTCTTCCCGGCGCTTGGCGTGGAAGCGGTGAAACAGGTTGAAGAACAGAATCAGGGCACCGCGCTGGGCACCTATTCGGCCTTTCTCGATCTGGCGTTGGGATTAACCGGCCCGGTCGCCGGCTGGGTGGCCGGTTATTACGATCTGGAGACTATTTATTTGTTGGCGGCGGCGGTGGTCGCGCTGGCATTTATCTTGATTTTGCGCATTTACCTGCAACAACGCGCTGCTTTACCGCGAACCTGAGGAAGCATCGTCGAAAGATAACCGGCGCAAATATGGGTAAAAAATTAATCAATAATTGACGGCAATTCGGCTTCCGTGCCACCATCGCTTCAGCGTCCGGCAAGCGGCGCGATGGTGGTACGGGTGAATATCAGAGACCGCATGTTTAAGGTCCATGCCCGTCCGCAACCTGATTCTGGCGGGAATAAAGACATGCACCAAAGTTTTAATCAGCGCGTTCATTTCTATTACTGCATTCTGGTGGCGCTGAAAATACACGCAAAATCGAAGAAATCAGGCGGTATCCGCGGGAAAAATAATTTCCTGCTCAAGTGGCTACGTAAAGCGCAGGACAACAATATATTCCACCCGGATATTACCAGCGAGATCGAATGGCTGCGCGGCAAAATCATTCAGGCCGGCTACGATACCGACCTTGAACCCATGCTCGATTTTGTCTACGCCACCGCCAAACGCGCGGAAGATCTTAAGAACGCCGACTGATTCACGCCCGAGCCGCCTGGCCCGAGCGTTGTACTTTAGCCTTTGTTACGGTGCGTCAGGAGATAGACTGCCGGGATCACCAGCATCGAGAGCAGCGGCGCGGTGATCATCCCGCCGATCATCGGCGCGGCGATACGCTGCATCACCTCAGATCCGGTGCCCCCTCCCCACATAATCGGCAGCAGTCCGGCCATGATTGTCGCCACGGTCATCACTTTCGGGCGCACGCGCAGCACGGCCCCTTCATGAATCGCCTCGTTGAGCGCTCGATCGTTCAGCTCGGGGCTACGTTTCGCGATCGCCTGGTTCAAATAGAGCACCATAATCACCCCGAACTCCGCCGCCACGCCGGCAAGCGCAATAAAGCCCACGGCGGCGGCTACCGACAGGTTGTAGCCCAGCAGCCAGAGCAGCCAGACGCCGCCGATCAGCGAAAACGGCAAAGTTCCCATAATCAGCAGAGCGTCTTTAACGCGGCTGAAAGTGACGTAAAGCAGGATAAAGATAATCATCAGGGTAAACGGCAGCACGATTTTCAGCTTCGCGGTGGCGCGCTCAAGGTACTCATACTGCCCGGACCAGGTCAGCGAGATGCCTTCCGGCAGCCTGACCCGTTTGCCGACCTCGCTCTGCATTTCATCAACTGCGGATTTTAAGTCGCGCCCGCGAATATCCACGTAGATCCAGTCCGACAGGCGGGCGTTTTCGCTTTTCAGCATCGGCGGGCCGTCGGTAATGGTGATGTCCGCCAGTTCCGAGAGCGCTACCTGCGCCCCGCCGCTGGTCACTACCGGCAGATCGCGCAGCTTTTGCAGCGAGTCGCGCATTTCTCGCGGGTAGCGGACGCCGATCGGGTAACGTTCTCGCCCCTCGATGGTTTCGCCGATGTTATCGCCGCCGACGACGCTGGCGACGATTGACTGCAGCTCCTTCACCGACACGCCGTAGCGGGCGGCTTTCACCCGGTCGATAGCGATATCAATATAGCGGCCGCCGTCGAGGCGTTCCGCCAGCGCCGACGTCACCCCCGGTACGCTACGCACGATGCGCTCAATCTCTTCGGCGGTCTTTTCGATCTCCGCCAGATTGTTACCGTTCACTTTGATGCCGACCGGGCTTTTGATGCCGGTCGCCAGCATGTCCAGGCGATTACGGATCGGCGGTACCCAGACGTTGGCTATCCCCGGTACCTTCACCGTATTGTCGAGCTCCTCGATCAGCTTATCCATGGTCATGCCGGGCCGCCATTCGCTTTTCGGCTTGAACTGAATCGTGGTTTCCAGCATGGTCAGCGGCGCCGGGTCGGTAGCGCTGTCCGCCCGCCCGGCCTTGCCGAATACGCTTTGCACTTCAGGAATGGTCTTGATCAGACGGTCGGTCTGCTGCAGCAAGCGTCCCGCTTCGCGGCTGGAGATCCCCGGCAGCGTGGAGGGCATATACAACAGGTCGCCCTCGTCAATTTGCGGCAGAAATTCGCTGCCGAGCTGCGCCAGCGGCCACAGCGTGGCAACCAGCAGCAGGCCCGCCGCCGCCAGCGTCGCCTTCGGCCACTGCAAAACTTTATCCAGCAGCGGCTCATAGGCGCGAATCAGCCAGCGGTTGAGCGGATTGGCGGTTTCATCAGGAATTTTGCCGCGAATAAAGTAGCCCATCAGCACCGGCACCAGGGTGATCCCGAGTCCGGCGGCCACCGCCATCGAATACGTTTTGGTGAAGGCCAGCGGCGAGAACATCTTGCCCTCCTGCGCCTCGAGGGTGAACACCGGAATAAACGACAGGGTGATAATCAGCAGGCTGCAAAACAGCGCAGGCCCCACTTCCGACGCCGCGTGCTGGGCAATCTGCCAGTAGTCGGCGGAGGACGGCTGGCGTTCAGGGTGCTCGTGCCGCCACTGCTCCAGCACCTTATGCATATTTTCTATCATCACGATTGCCGCATCGACCATGGCCCCGATGGCGATCGCAATCCCGCCGAGCGACATCATATTGGCGCTGACGCCCTGATAGTGCATCACAATAAACGCGCCAAGGATCCCCAGCGGCAGCGTGATCATCGCCACCAGCGCGCTGCGGAAGTGGAACAGAAACAGCGAGCAGACCACCGCCACGACGATAAACTCCTCAATGAGCTTATGGGTCAGGGTCTCGACGGAGTTTTTAATCAGCTGCGAACGATCGTAGACCGGAACAATCTCCACGCCTGCGGGCAGGCTTTTTTGGACTTCCGCCAGTTTGGCCTTTACCGCGTTAATGGTGCTGAGCGCGTTTTTACCCGAGCGCATAATGATAATCCCGCCCGCCACCTCGCCCTGGCCGTTGAGCTCGGCGACGCCGCGCCGGATCGCCGGTCCCCGGCGCACGCTGGCGACGTCGGAGAGCAGCACCGGCACGCCGCTGCGCGCAGCGATAACCACCTGGTTAAAGTCGTCGATGGACTTCAGGTAGCCGGTGGTGCGCACCATATATTCGGCTTCGCCCAGCTCGAGCACCGAACCGCCCCCTTCCTGGTTGGCACTCTGGATCGCGCTAATCACCTGCTCGTGGGTGACGTTCAGCGCCCGCAGCCGGTCAGGATTAAGGATCACCTGATACTCTTTGACCATTCCGCCGACGCTGGCCACCTCCGAAACATCCGGCACGGTTTTCAGCTCATATTTGAGGATCCAGTCCTGAATCGCCCGCAGGTCGCCGAGGCTATGCTGGCCGCTTTTGTCGGTAAGCACATATTCAAACACCCAGCCGACGCCGGTGGCATCCGGCCCCAGCGACGCTTTCGCTTCCGGCGGCAGGCTGCTCTGGACCTGGCTCAGGTACTCCAGCACGCGGGAGCGCGCCCAGTACGGGTCCGTTCCATCATCAAACAGCACATAGACATAAGCATCGCCGAACATCGAAAAGCCGCGCACGGTTTTCGCTCCCGGCACCGACAGCATGGTGGTGGTCAGCGGGTAGGTCACCTGATCTTCGACAATCTGCGGCGCTTTCCCCGGATAGCTCACGCGAATGATCACCTGGGTATCGGAGAGATCCGGCAGCGCGTCCAGCGGCGCCTGCTGTACCGACCAGACGCCCCAGGCGGCCATAATCAGCGTCGCCAGCAATACCAGCAGACGGTTGCGCAATGACCAGCGGATAACGGCGGCAATCATGGCTGCTCCTTAGCGCCGTTCAGCGGCATCATTGAGGTGACTCGCGCCCCTTCATCAGTCAGGACGAAGTGAAACATCACCGACTCGCCGGGCCGCATCTGTTCCCGCAGCTGCGGCGTAATAGCAAAATCCATGATCATCGCCGGCCATTTCAGCGCCGGTACCGGCTGGTGCGCGATGGTTACCGCCTCATCGCTCACGGCCTTAATAACGCCCTGCGCTGAGTAGCTTTTTGCTTCCTCCTCTTGCCCGGCCATTTGCGGCAGCGCGCTGCGCAGGCTGGCTTCGGAGTCAATCAGGAACTGCCCGGAAGTCACCACCTTTTGGCCCGCTTCGAGGCCGGATTTAATCTCAACCAGACCATTCTGCGTTCGCCCTGCGGTCACCTCGACCGGACGGAAATGCCCCTCGCCGTCGGCGATCAGCACCCGATTACTGGTGCCGGTGGCAATTAATGCCTCTTCCGGAATAGCCAGAACGGCGCTCTCCTGCTGCGCCTCAGCCAGCTCAACGTTCAAATACATGCCCGGCTTGAGCCGATGCTGCGGATTATTCAGCACTACGCGGGCTTTCAACGTACGGGTGGTGGCTTCGAGGTCGGGAAGCAGTTCGCTGACGGTTCCCTGAAACGCCATACCGGGCCAGCTGCCGGTGGTGGCTGTCACCTTACTGCCTTCGCGCAGCAGGCTGGCCTGGCTTTGCGGGTAATCAATCACGATCCAGACCGGATCGAGGCTGGCCAGCTCGAACAGCGGTTGGGCTGTCGTGACCTGCGCGCCGGTGCGCACATCCAGCTTGCTGACGTAGCCATCGTGCGGCGCGCGCACCGTCATGCGGGTTTGCGGTTGACCGCTGCGCTCAACGCTACGGATAACCGCTTCCGGCATAAACTGCAGCCGCAGGCGGTCGCGGGCCGCGGCGGTCAGCCCGCTATCGCCCAGCCGCCTCACCGCCAGATACTCCTGCTGCGCCGCCGCCCACTGCGGGATCCACAGCTCCGCCAGCGGCTCGTTCTTTTTCACAAACTGCTGGGAGGCGTTGACGTAAAGTTTCTCAATCAGACCGCTGGCCAGCGCCGGTACCGTTTCAACGCCCCGCTCATCAATGGCCACGGTAGCAAAAGCATTGAGCTTCATCGCCAGCGTCTGGCGGGAGACGTTCGCCGTACGGACGCCAAGGTTTTGCTGCTGGCGGGCGCTAATCTGCACGCCCCCGGCGTCTTCTCCCGCGCCTTCATCGGCGTAACGCGGCACCAGATCCATATCCATAAACGGCGATTTACCCGGTTTATCAAAGCGCGTAGCGGGGGCCATTGGATCGTACCAGTACAGCACTTTGCGGCCCGTTTCCGCCTGGCCGCCGCCAGCGGCGGGCATCGGCGCGCTTCGCGAACCCAGCCAGTAGCCGCCCGCGGCGGCAAGGGCGACGGCCAGCGCCACAAGGGTAAGAGCAGATTTAAGCTTCATTATTTAACATCCTGTGGAATAAGGTAGCGAATAGCGGCCCACGCATCGGCAAGCGCTTTCTCCGCATTGTTGCTGGCAATTTCTCCGCTCAGGAGATCGCGACGGGCGGCGAGCAGCTCAGGCAGCGCGGAGCTGCCGCCCCGATACTGGGCATTGACGAGACTCACCTTCTTGCGCAGCAGCGGCAGCACCTCGCTTTGCTGGCGATCGTAAATGGCTTTCGCGGCGTTATATTGCGAAATCAGCTGATACTGCTGCGCCTGATGTTCGCGCATCAATAACGTCAGCCGATCGTTGGCTTCATAGGTACGGGAGACGTCCGCTGCGTGGTCTTTGTCCTGACGTTTGCCCTGAAAAATAGGCATATCGACGGTAAACATGACCCCCACCATGTCGTCATAATCATCACCGCGTCGGGCGTAATAAACCTCAACGCCCACGTCGGGGATCGCCGCGACTTCCGACTGACCTGATTTCGCTTTCGCCAGATCGGCTTCTCTGGCGGCCTGGATCACTTCCGGGTGAAGTTTAATCCCGGCCATTAGGTCGGCTTCGTCGGCAGGCAGACGTTCAATGCGCGGCAGCGGGCCGGAGATATCGCGGACCTCCTTCCCGGTGAGCTGCAACAGGCGCGCCTGGGCGATCTGGACATCGCGGCGGGCGTTATCCTGCTCATTTTTCATCGCATTCAGCGCCAGCTGAACGTCCAGCACGCTGCTGGGACTGGCGCTGGCGCTGCTGACGCCGGCCTTTTGTACGTCGATTTGCCGGGACGTTTCGCTAATCAACGTCTGCACCGAGCGCAGCGACTTCTGCGCCACCGCCAGCGCCAGCCACGCCTGGGCGGTTTCCCGCTGCAGCCGGGCACGAATAACATCGGCATTAGCGGCGGTCTGGCGCGCCTCGGCGGTAATGGAGTCGGCTTTCCGTTCACGCTTGGTACTGCTGACGTAGTCCTGCATCACGCCAACTCTTTGCATGGTCATCCCCTCGCGGGTGAGACGGCCGGCGTTATTGCCGCCCAGCGGGACGTTTTCAATACCAAATTTCAGCTTCGGATCGGGGAGCTGCATCGCGGAATCCGCCATATTCTTCAAAGCGTTAACCTGATGATCGTTGGCGGAGAGCTCGGCGGAGTAGTTTTCCGCCGCCGACAGGGCCTCAGAAAGCGTCGTTGCCCAGCCGTTGGTGGACATCAGCGACAGTAAAAGCGGCAGCCCGCAGGCCGCCTTATTGAAGATGTGCATAATGACTCCGGAATTATCGCGCGGTAATTGAAACGATCGCGTAGCCGGAGTCGGTCTGGCGGAAGGTGAAATCGACCTGCTCTCCCACCGCCAGCTTTTTATCGTGGTTATCAGCGAGCGCAAAGCTCATGGTCATCGCCGGCCAGTTCAGCTCGGTAACCGGAGAGTGGGCAATCACGACGGCATCGTCGCGCCAGGCTTTAATGACCCCGCTGGCCGAATAAAGCGTGGCGGAATCATCCGCCTTCTTCATCTCCGGCATATCCGCCATGGAGGACATGGTGTGATGGTGCATCGCGGCGTCTTCCGCGCTGGCGGTAAATGCGCTGAAGGAAAAAGTCAGTACGCTGGTAATAAGCAGAAAAATAGAGGTCGAACGCATAATAAAGTCTCCGAAAAAAACATAAAGTCGCCCGCAGACCGGGCAGATCTGATGAATGTTTTTAACGGTGCGTTATTCCCTGAAACGGCAGAAGCGTATCTCAACCGGGGGACCGGTGACCGGCGGCGTGCGCCAGTCCATACGTTCAGCGCAGGTCTCCTGCTGCGGGGAAACCACGAGTAGCGCGGTTTCGGAGGGGAGCGCGTTCAGCTGTAGAGAGGTTAAGGAGTTAGGCTGCGCGGTATCGGGGTCGCAGTGCTTCTCACAGATAACTTTCTGGCCGACGTTTTCCATGCCGGGCATATTCATCATGCCATCGACAATATGGTGAATCTGCACCTGCGGCACCGCGGGCTGCTGCTGGCCGCCATGGTGCGCCGCGACGGCGAGCTGAAGGTTGAGCAGTAACCAACAGGCAATAACAAGCCCTGCGCGGATACGAAGCCGGCGCCGGGTTGCTTGTTTAAATAATGCCTGTAGTGACTGAATCATAGTGATATTCGCAATTAGACGACCGCTGGATTAAATCACACTCACTGCAAGAATTAAACGATATTTCAAAGAGAAAACTCCAGGTTAAATAGAATGAAGTTTCTCTATAAATATTTACACCAAAAAGGGATATCAGTATTTGACCTTCCCCTTGGGGGAAGGTGTATAGCCGGCAGATAATGTATTTAATAAATAGCAAAAATGTTATTTATATGTAATTAGCAAAAGTGAACGCGATTATTATTCCAGCACCAACGTATCGCCGGTTGCCGGCGCGCTACTCTCCGCTAGCCACCAGCGCCCCCATGAACCGGTGCAGTGGCAGGCCATCACCTCCTCGACCTTCTGCTGGCGCAAGAATTGTCTAAGCTGACGAATTGCCCACGGCGGCGCGCTGCGCAGATGAAGACCGCCGATGATGGCGCGTATCTGCTGGACGCCGGTGATCTTCTGACAGTGGCGAATCGTATCGATCAATCCGCGATGCCCGCAGCCGCAGATAATGACTAACCCTCGCGTCGTGCGGTAGATCAGGACGCCTTCATCGACAATATAGTCCTCACCCTGGGATTGACCCGTCAGGAGGCCATAGGCACGCGGGTGAGCGACCGTAATCTCACCGGACCACAGCAGTCGTTCGCCGATCGCCACCGGCTCGCGGCTGTACTCCATGCGGTGGCGGGAGTAGTCGATATCTCGCGACAGCTTTTTGACTTTCCAGCTGCGTCCTGCGAGAGATAACGCCGAGTAGCGGGTGAATCCAATCTGCGGATGACAAATAATACGGCTGTTGTCCGGCAGCCACGGCACCCCGCCGCAGTGATCGTAATGTCCATGGGAGAGCACCGTGGCGGTCAGGTCAGATAAAGAGACGCCCATACGCTGCGCATTATGAAGAAACGTGCCGTCTGGCCCGGTATCAAACAGCACCCGGCTGGTTTCATCCTCCACAAGCAGGCTTAATCCGGGTTTCGCCTGCAGCAGGCTGTCCTGCCCCTTGCCAAGCCGGTTTTCGAGTAACACCTTAATGATTAACGCCATTTAATGACCATCCCCCTGGTTTGCGACGCCTACTGTAGCCAACCGCTGGCGGGGATGCCGTGATGAACCCTGCATAAGGAAAAGTGACAGCGTCACAATAAAGTAACATATTGATTCTGTTTAGTTGCCAGATAAGCATTGCCGTCTATGCTGATGAACGAGTTTCTCTTAACCGGAGCGCGCTATGGCAGACTGGAATCCTTCACTTTATTTGCAATTCGGCGCTGAGCGTACGCGGCCCGCCGCCGAGCTTCTCGCCCGCATCGCCCACCATCCCGCCACGCTGGCCGTTGATCTGGGCTGCGGACCTGGCAACAGTACCGCTCTGCTGCGCGATGCCTGGCCAGATGCCACGATTATCGGCGTTGATAATTCTCCGGCCATGCTGGAAGAGGCCTTCCGGCGGCTACCGGACTGCCGGTTCGTCGAGGCGGATATCGCTACATTCCGCCCCGAGCGGCCGGCGGACGTGATTTATTCTAATGCTTCGCTGCAGTGGCTCACGGATCATCAGCGCCTTTTCCCATATCTGGTCAGCAATCTTGCGAAAAACGGCGTACTGGCGGTGCAAATGCCGGTGAACTGGCAAGAGCCCTCGCACGTGCTGATGCGTCAGGTAGCTGAAGAGCTGGGGCATCCGGCCAGTGGGCGGCAGCCGCTGCCGGATGTGTCGGAGTATTACGATATGCTGACCACCAGCGGCTGCGAGGTGGATATCTGGCGCACCACCTACCATCACCCGCTGGCATCGCACCAGGCCATTATTGAATGGCTACAGTCAACGGGCCTGCGACCGTTTTTACAACCGCTTGATGAACAGCAGCGCCAGGCGTTTCTGGAACGCTATCTGGAGCGGCTGAAACAGCACTATCCGTTACAGTGTAACGGAAAGGTACTGCTGCGATTTCCGCGCCTGTTTATCGTCGCGCGCCGCTAGCGCCATCGGAGTGTAAAAAGAGGGAGAGAACGCTACGGCGCAGGAAGCAGGCGCCGTAGGCCAGGTTTACCAGGACAGATGATGGACCAGAGAGAGATCCCATGCGGTGGCCAGCAGCGAAAGAAACATGATGAGGTTCACAACTGTCTCTATGCGTTTTTCCATTTTGTTACTCCTGAGTCGTTTCCCCTGTTTTACAGGGGAAATCTTAATAACTTCTTAATCTCAGATTTTCAGAGCGTCACGCGGTAACGAACATAGTCATCGGCGGGCGTAAATTCATCATACAGACGCCGGGCCGGATTATCAGTACGAGTGTGCCAGTACAGCCGCGACCACCCTTTCTCTTTCCCTTCCGCTTGCAGCGTCTGCATCAACGCCCTGGCGATGCCTTTTCCGCGCATCGGCGGGGCAACAAACAGATCTTCCAGATAGCAAACAGGCGTCTTTACCCAGGTGCCTTCGTGAAGGACACAAATCGCAAATCCAGCGATGTTGCCATCCGCCAGGGCAACCCGGCCCAGCATGGGAGAAGCGGAATCAAGCATCCGCTGCCAGGTATATTCCGTGACGTCGGACGGCTGCGGGCTACCGTAGAAACGGGTATAGCCTTCCCAAAGCTGTAGCCACTGCGCTTTGTCCTGCTGGCACACTTCACGAATTTCAATGACCATGGGTCTCATCCCTCGTTTGGATAAGCCATTATTTTCCAGTCAGATAATTAGTGCAACCGCCGGGGGCACAATTCATCTTTTTCTCTTAATTGCCCCTGTTTCCGCTGCCGGACGAAATGGGCACAATCTTTCAGACCTGCGTTTATAAAAAAACACAGCAGTATGTTGTAACTAATTCGAATACCAAACTAACCCGGCAGCTGCCGGGTTGAGAGTGATGCTCCATCGCTTCAGGAATGTGCCCGGATGAGTGCCGGGCGGCGGCTGACGCCTTACCCGGCCGACACAATCGACGCTATTCTGGTCGTCCGTCAGCGGGCTTCAGAGTATCAGCATAATGGCTTAACGGCGGCGCGCACGCCGTCGCGCAGAATAGCATCCAGATCCTGCGTGACCCGATCAACCAGACCCGGCACTTTCGTCAGGTCCTGCTCCCAGTGGGATTCAACGGACAGTACGGCTTTTACCAACTCGCCGGTGGTGATTTGCGCATCCCGATGCTGGGCCCATAGCGCCTTATAGCTCTCCATCCATTCGGCATCATCCTGAACCGGATAGTTCTCACCGTTACGCTCGCCGCGATAAAAGGCGATCAGCGCCGCCAGCGCAAAGGTCAGGCGCGTCGGGAGAGCCCCCTCTTTCTTCTGGCCCGCCAGCAGCTGCGGCAGAATGCGGGTACGATATTTAGTCATGCCGTTCAGCGCGATAGACAGCAGCTGATGCTTGATGTACGGGTTACGGAAACGACCGGTTACCGCGCTGGCGAAGGACGCCAGCTCATCGCGCGGCAGATCGAGAACCGGAATAATCTCCTGATAAATCGCCTTCTCGACGAATGAGCAGATTTCCGCATCGTTCATCGCTTCGCCCACGGTATCCAGGCCTGCCTGGAAGGCGACCGGCACCAGCGCGGTGTGCGCGCCGTTAAGAATGGCCACTTTACGCTCTTTGTACGGTTTAATATCGTCAACAATCAGCACATTAAGCGGTAGCTTATCGAGGCGCAGCTCGGCGGCCAGGGATTTCGGCCCCTGAATGACAAACAGGTAGAAATGTTCGGCGGTATCGAGGAAACCATCTTTATACCCCAGCTGCTCTTCAATCTGCGCGGCTTCATCGCGCGGATAGCCGGTCACAATACGGTCTACCAGGGTGGAGCAAAAAGCGTTGGCTTCATCCAGCCATGCCACAAACGCTTCCGGCAGCGCCCACTCCTGCGCATAGCGCAGCACCAGTTCCCGCAGCGCTTCACCGTTATAATCAATCAGCTCGCAGGGAACGATGACCCAGCCTTTATCCGCCGCGCCGGAGAAATGGCTGTAGCGTTCAAACAGCAGGCGGGTCAGTTTTGCCGGATAGCTCACCGCAGGCGCATCGTCGAAGCGGTCGCCCGCGTGGTAGCTAATACCCGCTTCGGTGGTATTGGAAAACACAAACCGCATATCCGGGTTGTGCGCCAGCTGCAGCAGTTCATCGTAATCCGCATAGGCGCTGATTTCGCGGTTTACCGAGCGAATCAGACGCGCATCGCTGACCGCTTCCCCTTTCTCGTTCAGGCCGCGAATAATCGTGGTGTAGAGGCCATCCTGGGTGCTGAGCGACGGCGGGAATGAGCTCTCAATCGGACGCACGATCACCACCCCGGCATTCAGGTCGGTATGCTCGTTCAGCAGATCGATCTGCCAGTCGATAAACGCGCGCAGGAAGTTACCTTCGCCAAACTGAATGATACGTTCAGGGTACTGCGCGCCCGGGAAATCGCGACGGTTTAGTGTTTTCACAAGGGTTCCCTCATAGAGTAGTCATACAACCTGAGTAATTGGTCCAATAAGTTATCAGGTTTTTACGCAAGTGAAACCCTGTTTTGATCAAAGCTGTATGCAATATAAAATTTATGACAGAAATTTATAGAACAGCGATGTTGCCGTCAGCTCGCCGTCGGGCATCAGCGCATAGCGTGGAATTTCCCCGGCTTTTTCCCAACCACACTGTACATAAAAGTTTTCTGCTCCGCTGCCGGTCGCCGTATCCAGCACCAGAACGCTCTTACCCAGCTCGCGCGCGATGGCTTCCAGTCGGGACATCAGCGCATTCGCCAGCCCCTGACGCCGCGCATTTTGGTGAACCAGAAGTTTGGCGACATCGGCGCGGTGCGGCTGGTTTTCCGGCTGGTCGGTAATCAGCTGTACCGTACCAACAAGCCGCTGCTGCGCATCCGCTGCGGCGAGAACAATGCGCTCACCGGCGGCGACGCTCTGCGCCATTCGCAGCCAGAACGCCGTCGCGGTTTCCGGGGAAAAAGGCAGCATAAAGCTCACCGAGGCCCCGCCGTTGACGCAGCTGACGAGGATGTCGGTTAATTCAGGAAGGTGTTCAAGAATATCGTCACGCGACAGCGTGCGCAGAGAAAAGGATGTGGTCATAGGTAACTCCTTGAAATTGACCACATCACTATGTTTTTAACTTATATTTAACACAAGCGGAATTACCATCGTATTTTCTTATGTACGATTCAGACCATTTCTTGCGTAAAAATACGATTGCGTCCGGCTTTTTTTGCCCGAATCATAGAATCATCGGCGACCATGAGCAGCTGGTTGAACAGATCCGTTATTCTGGCTGAACCCGGCGCCCGGCTCTCCAGCCCCATGCTGATGGTCAGCTGGATCCTGTTTTGCCCCCAGGTGAAGGTTTGCGACTCGATGCCCTGGCGAATTTTTTCCGCCAGCAGCACTCCGTCTCGCGCGGATGAGGTCAGCGCCGCGACGGCAAACTCTTCCCCACCAATACGCGCCACCATGCCCTCTTCACCCACCAGCTGCCGCACCTGCTGCGCAAACTGGGCCAGCATACAATCGCCGCACTCGTGGCCCCAGCGATCGTTAACCTGCTTGAAGCCGTCGATGTCGAGCACCATCACGGTGAGCAGCTCGTTTTCCGCGATCGGCTGACGTTTCAACGCTTCGCTTAGCCCGGAGCGAGAATAGACCCGGGTCTGGAAGTCGAAATCAGCGCGCAGGGCCAGCTGTTTGACCAGGTTATTAATCGCCTCAACGCTGGAAGCGACGATGATGGGGCTGATCAGCATCGCAGCAATCCCCAGGCGCGTTGAAAACAGCTGCCACGGCTGCATCCGGGTATCGGGGGAGAGATGGATAAGCGAGTTCGCCACCAGCAGAATTTCGCTAATCCCGGTAATAAAGGTCAACAGGCAGGTTAACGGTAGCGGATAGCGAATCGCGCACCAAATCAGCGCCGGTAACGGGAAGGTTATGCTCCCGGCCCCGCCCACCGCCACGCCGAGCACAATCGACAGCACCAGCGCAATCGCCGGCAACAGCTGACGCAGGCGAAAACGCCCGAACGCCGAAGGGAGCGTGAGGGTTAAAATGAACGGCAGGATCAGCACAGCAGTCGAAAACTGTTCGCTAAACCAGTCCGCCAGTTGGGGAATAAACGTGGCGCGTTCCACATCTACCGAACCCAGCGCCCCGACGGCCGCGCAGAGCAGCGCCGCCAGCAGACAGTAGCAAAACAGGCTTAGCGCATTTATCGGTCCCGGCATCGAATCAGCCCGGCGCTTATCCCACAAAATGAGCTGCGCCAGGGTGACGATAAAAACGATATTGGAGAAGTTGATCAGAAAGGAGGCGAACCCCATTCCCCAACGAGATGTTAAACCGTCATATACCAGCATGGCGGCAAAACAAACGGCGTAAAAATAGCTGCGATTTAGCCAGATATAACGCGCAAAAATCCCCGCCATTACCGCGTTCAGCGGCCAGAAGAACGACAATTCTTGTACCAGACGCAGCATCGCGCCAAAGAAATGCAGTAGTAGCGTTAAAGTGAACAACACCAGCGCATCACGCACGGGCTGTTCCTCACGAAACAGCGTGAATGACCGAATCGACAGTGGAGACATTCATGATTATCCGTCTAATTGTTTCAGGCAATTATTATGTTAATAATTAGTAAGCGGTTCATCATATCATGAGAATAATTATCAGGCATATACCGCCGCCCGATGAATTACGGTCTGCTGCGGTCCGGCGAATTCATCTGGATCACCAGCCAGCGGTGAATCACCTGCACCACGTAGCGCTGCTCTTCGTCGCTGAGGCCGCGCCCCCGCGGGATCGCGTGCCACTTTTCCAGACAGCCGCGACAGCAGGTCGCGGTGGCATGCTGGGCGATAAACACCGGATGTCCGCGCATCGGGGTCTGCTTACCGTCGTTAGGAATTTGCGCAGGGGCCAGCCGACTGGCGATAAAGTCCGCCGCGTGCTGGTCGATAACCTCCGCGCCCTTATCATAACAATACTGCCGTTCTTTCACGCCGAGGCGAAAACGGGAGCGAAAGGTGGAGCGCTGCAGGCGGGCAAACAGGTTTTCTATGGGCACCATCAGAATACCGACCTCCCCAGTTTTTGAGTGAGTTTTTCCAGTAAAGCGATCCCGGCCAGCGAGTTCCCGGCGTCATCGAGCTCCGGGCTCCAGACCGCAATCGCCATCTCCTGCGGAACGATGGCCACAATCCCGCCGCCGACGCCGGATTTCGCCGGTAAACCAACGCGCCACGCAAACTCACCGGCGTTCTGATACATGCCGCTGGTCATCATCAGCGCGTTGACCTGCCGCGACTGAATGGGGGCGATAACCGGCGTCTCAAGGTGCGGAGCGATACCTCGGTCGGCAAGAAACAGAAAGGTGCGCGCCAGCTCTACGCAGCTCATCTCCAGCGAACAGTAGTGGAAATAGTTTTGCAGCACCGTAGCGACATCGTTATGGAAATTACCGAAGGATTTCATCAGCCAGGCTATCGCGGCATTGCGCGCCGAGTGGTCGAACTCCGAACGGGCAACCACCGGGTCATAGGCGATATCGCCCACACCGCTCAGACGACGCACGATTTCCAGCATCCGCTGGCGAGGCGCGCTGAGACGACTTTGCAGCATATCGCAGACCACCAGCGCCCCGGCATTAATAAACGGGTTGCGCGGTTTGCCTTGTTCAATTTCCAGCTGCAACAGCGAGTTGAAAGGCTGGCCGGAGGGATCTTTACCCACCCGCTGCCAGATCTCCTCTTCCTGATAGTGGTTCATCGCGACCACCAGGCTCAGGACTTTCGAGATAGATTGGATAGAGAAGCGCTCGTGCGCGTCGCCGGCGCTGTAGTGCTGACCGTCGACCGTACAGATAGCCACGCCGAGCTTATCGCCGCTGACGCTGGCCAGCGCCGGAATATAGTCCGCCACTTTACCGCGACCAATTAGCGGCCTGACTTCAGCCAAAATGGCATCGAGCATTGCGTTATTCATTACCGTCGCCACGCGCGGCTCCTTGCCAACAACAAAATTCGGGCGGTAATTATAGGCGCACGGGACGCGAAGAAACAGCCTCTTTCTCGCCCTCGCGTCGCCAGGGGGATGGTTCGCGCGTCAGCGGGGCACCTGCCCGGGCTACCAAACCCGCAAATCGCACGAATCGGTAGCCCGGGAAAGGCGTTAACCGCAACCCGGGGATTTTTCCACAGGCTAGCGGCGATCTCTCCAGACGGTCTGCACGTTGCAGAATTCATGCAGACCAAAATGGGAGAGCTCGCGGCCAAATCCGCTTTTCTTCACGCCGCCGAACGCCACGCGGGCATCGCTGGCGCAGTAGCCGTTGATAAACACTCCGCCGCACTCCAGCTCATCGGCAAAACGCTGGGCCTGCGCTTCACTGGTGGTGTAAACCGTTGCTGAAAGGCCAAATTCGCTGTCGTTAGCCAGCGCCAGCGCATGATCGGCATCGCGGGCTTCGGTAATCGTCGCTACCGGGCCAAACAGCTCCTCGCGGAAACCGGTCATCTCCGCGGTAACGTTTCCCAGCACCGTCGGCGCGTAGTAGTTGCCGGCGCCTTCGATTTTTTCCGCCCCCAGCAGCAGGGTCGCCCCCTCTTTTAGGGTCGCGCGCACCTGCTCGTGCAGCTCATCGCGCAGATCGAACCGCGCCATCGGCCCAATATAGTTCTGCTCATCGCGCGGGTCGCCCATTTTCAGCGCGGCAGCGGCGGCAACAAATTTCTGCGTAAAGGCCTCGGCGATGCCCGCTTCGACGATAAAACGCTTCGCCGCGGCGCAGACCTGCCCGGTATTCTGATAGCGACCTATCACCGCCGCTTTCACCGCCTCGTCAAGGTCGGCATCGTTAAGCACGATAAAGGGATCGGAGCCGCCCAGCTCCAGCACGCATTTTTTCAACGCCGCGCCGGCCTGTGCGCCAATGGCCTTCCCGGCGCGCACGCTGCCGGTGACGGTCACCGCGGCGATGCGCGGATCGTTAATCATTTGCGAAACGCCATCGTTGGTGGCGTTCACCCAGCCAAAGACGCCGTCCGGCACGCCCGCAGCGGCAAAAATTTCGCCGATCATCGCCGCGCTGCCCAGCACGTTTGGCGCATGCTTAAGCAGATAGCTGTTGCCCGCCAGCAGAATGGGCACCGCGCCGCGCAGCACCTGCCACACCGGGAAGTTCCACGGCATGACAGCGAGGATAGCCCCCATCGGGCGGTACTCAATCACCGCTTTATTGTCTTCAACCAGCGTCGCCTCGGTATTGAGCATCGCCGGGCCGTGTTCAGCATACCAGTCACAAAGATTGGCGGATTTAGCCACTTCGCCGCGCGCCTGGGCAATCGGTTTACCCATTTCGCGACTAATCATTTGCGCCAGCGCTTCGCCACGGGCGCGCATCGCGCTACCGACGTTACGCAGCGTCGCCGCGCGCTCCGCCACGCTGACGTTGCGCCACTGACGATACCCCTGTTCCGCAAGGGCAATGGCCGCATCGACCTGCTGTTCGCTGGCCCAGGGCACAGACGACAGCGTTTCACCGGTGGTCGGACTCACGGAAATCGCATGAGTAGCAGATAAATTCATCGTTTTTCTCTCTGTGTTGATTGCGAAGTGACCTTATTCTGGCTTACCCTTCCTTTCATTAAAAATGAATAATATTAAGCAACCCATTCACAAAAGAAGAACACTATGGATCTGACCCAGCTTGAGATGTTCAACGCCGTCGCCAGCACCGGCAGCATTACCCAGGCCGCGCAGAAGGTGCATCGCGTGCCGTCAAACCTGACCACACGCATCCGCCAGCTGGAGGCGGATCTCGGCGTCGAACTGTTTATTCGCGAAAATCAGCGGCTGCGGTTATCCCCCGCCGGGCACAGCTTTTTACGCTATAGCCAGCAGATCCTCGCCCTTGTTGATGAAGCGAGGATGGTGGTCGCCGGAGATGAACCTCAGGGGCTGTTTTCGCTCGGCTCGCTGGAGAGTACCGCCGCCGTGCGCATTTCCCCTACCCTGGCGCATTTTAATCAGCGCTATCCCAAGATTCACCTGGCCCTCTCCACCGGTCCTTCCGGCACCATGATCGACGGCGTACTTGAGGGAAATCTGAGCGCAGCGTTCGTTGACGGTCCGCTGGTGCACCCGGGGCTGGAGAGGTTACCGGTATTCCCGGAAGAGATGATGATCGTCGCGCCCTTTGGCCACCCGCCCATCGCCCGCGCCAGCGAAGTGAACGGCGCCAGCGTCTACGCATTTCGCGCCAACTGCTCCTATCGCCGTCATTTTGAGAGCTGGTTCCACGCCGATCGCGCCACCCCGGGGCGGATCCATGAGATGGAGTCCTACCACGGGATGCTGGCCTGCGTCATTGCAGGCGCCGGACTGGCGCTGATGCCGCGCAGTATGCTGGAGAGTATGCCGGGCCATCAGCAGGTATCCGCCTGGCCGCTGGCCGAAGAGTGGCGCTGGCTGACGACCTGGCTGGTCTGGCGGCGCGGGGCGAAAACTCGCCAGCTCGAGGCGTTTATAGCGCTGCTGAACGAAGATCGACAAGCAGCAGCTTCTCCATAAAAATGCTTAACGGATCCGGCTGATACGGCGCAAAGGCGCTGCGGGTCTGGTAGCCATTGCGCGTGTATAACGCGACGGCGGCGTGCTGATGGATGCCCGTTTCCAGGCGTACGGTATGGCATTCGCGATTTATCGCCTCTTTCTCCAGCGCCGCCAGCAGTTTTTCCCCCAGCTGCTGGCCGCGATGGGCCGGGTGAATAAACACCCTTTTCATCTCGCCAATCCCCTCTTCGCCGAGCACGATGGCCCCACAGCCGACGGCCCGGTGCTGCCCATCGCGGATAATGAGCGCGATGACCGACGCCGCCGGTAGCGCGCTCAGGTCGATAAGATGATTGCTTTCCGCCGGGTAGAGCGTCTGCTGGTATGCGTCCAGCTCGGCAATTAAGGCGGTCAGGTCCGGGTGATTTAGCGGGGTCGCGGCGATAGTGTACATAAAGAAGCTCCTTTTTTGAGCGTACTGTAGCGCGGGGCGTCCGCGGAGCCGCCATAGCATTAACTTATAGCTTCTGACCCGACTTGCGCTCCCCCCTTGAGAGGCAGTAATTTTGCGACATAACGTCTTTTATCAGGAAAATACGATGAATACCAAAGCGCGCAAGGTGATGATTATCGGGGCCGGAAACGTCGGCGCCTCAGCGGCCTACGCCCTGTTAAACCAGAATATTTGCGAGGAGCTGATCCTTGTCGATCTCAATAAACCACGCGCCGAAGCGCACGCTCAGGACCTGAGCGACGCGGCCGCCTACATGCCGGGCATGATGACCATTTCCACCCGGGAAGCCAGCGACTGCGCCGATGTCGATATCGCGGTTATCACCGTTTCCGGCGGCGCGCTCAAGCCGGGTCAAACCCGGCTGGACGAACTGACCAACACGGCAAAAATCGTCAAAAGCATCGTCCCGCAGATGATGCGCGGCGGCTTCAACGGCATCTTTTTGGTTGCCACCAACCCCTGCGACATCATCACCTGGCAGGTGTGGCAGCTTTCGGGCCTGCCGCGCGGCCAGGTGCTGGGTACCGGCGTCTGGCTGGACACGACGCGCTTACGCCGGGTACTGGCCCAGGCGCTGGATATCGGCGCGCAAAGCATCGACGCCTTTATTCTTGGCGAGCATGGCGATACCCAGTTTCCGGTGTGGTCACACTCGGCGGTTTACGGCTCCGCCATCGCCGATGTTTACCAAAAACATACCGGCCTGGCTCTCGACCGGGAGCTGATTGCCGAAAAGGTGCGCAAGCTGGGGTTTGAGATTTACGCCGGCAAAGGCTGCACGGAGTACGGCGTCGCCGGAACCATCGCCGAAATCTGCCGCAATATTTTCACCGGCAGCCATCGCGCGCTGGCGGTGTCGTGCATTCTTGACGGGGAATATGGCGTAACCGGCGCGGCGGCTGGCGTTCCCGCGGTGCTGACGCAAAGCGGCGTGCAGCAGATTATTGAGCTGCAGCTGGCCGATGATGAAGCGGAGAAATTCCGCCACTCTATCGAAGTGATTAAAGCCAATATCGCCCGTCTACCGTGATGGTCTATTTTCCCTGCGGGTTTCGCAGAAATAGCGCGCAGGATAAGTTTGCCGTGTAACCCACTCGGATTCGGGATCGGCGGGTCTGTTGCCGATCCCGTCTTATGATGACGGGTGAGCTAGCGTAGCGTTATTACGCCATTTAAATAGGTCACCGCCTGGCCGCTCATCAATACGCGTTTTCCTTTCAGCTCGCAGCGCATATCGCCGCCGCGCGCGGAAACCTGTCGCGCCAGCAGCTGAGTTTTACCCCGCTTTGCGCTCCAGTAGGGGATCAGCATAGTATGCGCCGAACCGGTTACCGGATCTTCCCACACCGCTTCACCGGGTGAGAAAAAGCGGCTAACGAAGTCATATTCCCCGCTGCCCGCGGCGGTCACGGTCACTTTATGTTCGCCGGGCGTCATCGCAGCAATATTCGGCCGCAGGGCTTCGACCTGCTCACGGGAGGCCAGTTCGATAAGCCATGCGCGCCCCTTGCGGGCATGCAGGTAGCGCTCAATCCCCAGCGCGGAGAGCATCTCCGCGGGCGGCTCGCGCTCTTCCGTTTCTCCCGCCGGGAAATCCAGGGTCAGCCAGTCGCCCTCGCGGCTCACGGTCAGCCGACCGGAAGCGGTCGCGAAGTGAATCAGCGCATCAGGATAATCCAGGTGATGAAATATCACGTGCGCGCTGGCAAGCGTGGCGTGGCCACAGAGATTGACCTCATTGCGGGTGGTAAACCAGCGCAGCGCAAAACCATCGCTCTCAGGTACCACAAACGCGGTTTCCGACTGGTTGTGCTGCTGCGCCATTTTGAGCAGCAGCTCATCCGGCAGCCACTTTTTAAGCAGGCATACCGCAGCCGGGTTGCCGGCGAAAGGCTGGTCGCTGAACGCCGCCACCAGATAAAAAGGAATTTCCGTCACCGTCCCTCCTTAACGAAGCGTAATCGTGCCGATTAAGTAGGTGGTCGCCTGACCGCCGATCAGAACCCGGTCGCCCCGCCACTGGCAGCGCAGGTCGCCGCCGCGGGCCGACACCTGCCGCGCCTGCATATCCGTTTTGCCGAGCTTCTCGCCCCAGTAGGGAATCAGCATACTGTGCGCCGAGCCGGTGACCGGGTCTTCCGCCACCGCCTCGCCCGGACAGAAGAAACGGCTGACAAAGTCATACTCTTCGTCCGCGGCGCTGATACAGATCATTTTGCCGAGGCGCTCAAGCAGCTGCATATCCGGACGCACCGCCTCCACCTGCTGGCGGTCGGCTAAAACCACCAGGTAATCACGCGCCACGCGGACTTCCACCGCGTCGCTCAGCCCCAGCCCGCCCAGCAGCTCCGCAGGCGGCTGCTCAACGGCGGTCGTCGCCCAGGCTGGGAAATCCAGCGTCAGCCAGTCGCCGCTGCGCGTGACGCGAAGCTCACCGACAAAGCGGGTACTAAATACGATTGTCGATGAGGGGTGGTCAAAATATTCAAAAATGACGTGCGAGGCCGCCAGGGTCGCGTGGCCGCAGAGGTTGATTTCGTACAGCGTGGTAAACCAACGCAGCTCATACCCCTCATCCGTACGCACAAAAAACGCGGTCTCCGACTGATTGTGCTGCTGCGCCATTTTCAACAGCGTTTCGTCCGGCAGCCATTCGGTCAGCGGGCAGACGGCCGCCGCGTTGCCGCCAAAGCTCCGATCGCTGAAGGCATCAACCAGATAAAAGCTAATTTCCTGCATTATTCTGTCCCTCTGTTTTTTTACTTATCGATAACATGACATAAACGTGAGAAATCCACACGTTTAATAGAAAAATTAATCCGTTAGTGCCGAAAATCTGGCTGAAGAGAAAATGAGATGTAGATCACAAAATGGTTGTATTTTCAGCAGCAATCGTTTTAAGATCGTCCCACTTCTTTCCTCTTTGTAACCAGCCCTGAACTTATGATGACAAATACGGTTTCACGCAAGGTCGCGTGGCTGCGCGTAGTCACGCTTGCGATTGCGGCATTTATCTTTAATACCACCGAATTTGCGCCCGTGGGCCTGCTGTCGGATATCGCCGACAGCTTTGGCATGGAAACGGCGCAGGTTGGGATTATGCTGACGATCTACGCCTGGGTTGTCGCCCTGATGTCGCTGCCCTTTATGCTGCTGACCAGCAAGATGGAGCGCCGTCGCCTGCTGGTTGGCCTGTTTATCCTGTTTATCGCCAGCCACGTGCTGTCGTTCCTGGCCTGGAACTTCAACGTGCTGGTGATCAGCCGTATCGGTATCGCCTTTGCCCACGCGGTGTTCTGGTCGATCACCTCGGCGCTGGCTATACGAATGGCACCTGCAGGTAAACGCGCGCAGGCGCTGAGCCTGATTGCCACCGGTACCGCGCTGGCAATGGTCTTCGGTATCCCGATTGGCCGTATCGTCGGGCAATACTTTGGCTGGCGCACCACGTTCCTGGTCATCGGCCTCGGTGCGCTGGTTACCATGGTGTGCCTGATCAAGCTGCTGCCTAAGCTGCCGAGCGAGCACTCAGGGTCGCTGAAAAGCCTGCCGGTGCTGTTCCGTCGCCCTGCGCTGCTGAGCATCTATTTACTGACGGTGATTGTGGTGACCGCGCACTATACCGCCTACAGCTACATTGAACCGTTCGTTCAGACGGTCGCCGGCCTGAGCGGCAACTTCGCTACCGTGCTGCTGCTGACCCTGGGCGGCGCGGGCATCGTCGGCAGCATCCTCTTTGGTAAGCTCGGCAACCTGCATGCGTCCGGGTTAATTAACGCGGCGATTGGCCTGCTGCTGGCGTGCCTGCTGCTGCTGCTGCCCGCCTCGCACAACGCCAACCACCTGATGCTGCTGAGCGTCTTCTGGGGCGTGGCGATCATGATTATCGGTCTCGGTATGCAGGTCAAAGTGCTGGCGCTGGCGCCGGACGCGACCGACGTGGCGATGTCGTTATTTTCGGGGATCTTTAATATCGGCATCGGCGCGGGCGCGCTGGTGGGCAGCCAGGTCAGTACCCATCTGTCAATGGCGTCCATTGGCTATGTCGGGGCGATCCCTGCGGTCGTCGCGTTAGTGTGGGCGGTGATGATTTTCCGCCGCTGGCCGGTGTCGCTGGAAGATCAGCAGCCGCATCACTCCTGATCGTGCTGCTAAAAAAACCTGCCGGTCGTGAGATCGGCAGGTTTTTTTACGTCTGGTATCAGGACGGCGATGACCGTCAGGCGTGATAAGTGGAAATAATCTCCAGCACGCCGTTAATAATAAACTGCACGCCCATACAGACCAGCAGGAAGCCCATCAGGCGGGAAATTGCCTCAATGCCGCCCTTCCCGACCAGACGCATGATTGCCCCGGAGCTGCGGAGACAGCCCCACAGGATAATCCCGACCAGGGCAAAAATAATCGGCGGCGCGACCAGTACAACCCAGTCCGGGAAGCTCGCCCCGTGCTTTACCGCAGACGCTGAGCTGATAATCATCGCGATTGTCCCTGGCCCTGCGGTGCTTGGCATCGCCAGCGGAACGAAGGCGATATTCGCCGTCGGTTCATCCTCGAGCTCTTCCGATTTCAGCTTAGCTTCCATCGAGTCATGGGCTTTTTGCTGGGGAAAGAGCATGCGGAAGCCGATAAAGGCGACGATCAGGCCGCCGGCAATACGCAGACCGGGAATCGATATTCCGAAGGTGTTCATCACCACCTGGCCGGCATACCAGGCGACCATCAGGATGGCGAACACATAAACCGAGGCCATCAGCGACTGACGGTTACGCTCGGCGTTGTTCATATTCCCGGCCAGGCCAAGGAACAGCGCCACGGTAGTCAGCGGGTTCGCCAGCGGTAGAATCACTACCAGTCCCAGGCCTATCGCTTTAAAAAGATCCATCATAGTGAATTAAGGTCCTGTCAATATTGGATTATCAAAAAAATGACGCGTGCTGAGTATATCGTCTGTTGCCAGATTGTACCCGTTCTCCTCAGGACGCATTCACCCTTCCTTCAAATCATAAGATAACAACGTGAAATAGAGTGACCTGCCTCACAACAATTCGTTTTAGCAAATCGTGGCATCGGCTAATTCATCAGGTTGACTTATATTTGCCTAGGCAATAATATCTCCCGCAACTAAGTCATTGCCTGGGCAACCATTGTGAAAAGTACAAGCGACCTGTTTAACGAAATGATCCCTCTTGGCCGCTTGATCCAGATGGTTAACCAGAAAAAAGATCGCCTGCTCAACGACTATCTCTCGCCGATGGATATTACTTCCACCCAGTTCCGGGTGCTCTGTTCCATTCGTTGCGAAGTGTGTATTACCCCCGTTGAGCTGAAAACCGTGCTTTCGGTCGACCCAGGCGCAATGACGCGCATGCTCGACCGCCTGGTCTGTAAAGGCTGGATTGAACGGTTACCCAACCCGACTGACAAGCGTGGCGTGCTGGTACAGTTAACGCCAGACGGCGCAGCCCTTTGTGAGCAATGTCATCAGGTTGTGGGTCAGAAATTGCACCAGGAACTAACAAAAAATCTGTCGACGGATGAAGTGGCCACTCTTGAGTGTTTACTCAAAAAAGTTCTGTCGTAATAAGAAGAGGTAAGATGATGTCCAGACGCAATAACGACGCCATCACTATCCATAGTATTTTGTCGTGGATCGAGGATAACCTGGAATCGCCCCTGTCGCTGGAGAAGGTTTCAGAGCGCTCAGGTTACTCCAAGTGGCACCTGCAAAGAATGTTCAAGAAAGAGACCGGTCACTCGCTGGGACAGTATATCCGCAGCCGTAAGCTGACCGAGATCGCGCAGAAGCTGAAGCAGAGCAACGAGCCTATCTTATACCTGGCCGAACGCTATGGTTTTGAATCGCAGCAAACGCTGACGCGAACTTTTAAGAACTATTTCGATGTTCCGCCGCACCAGTATCGTATTACCAACGTGCCGGGCGAGTCGCGCTACCTGCTCCCATTAAATAACTGTTGTTAACCGCCTGCAAAAAGACGTATTGAGGAAATCATGAAACTATTCGCTTCCGCCGCCATCGTGCTATTGGCGCTGGTCTCGAGCCAAAGTTATGCGGAGCAAACCAGCACCCCGGTTCGCCACAACAACCGGGATGCGATGATTATTCCTTCCGAACATAATGATTCGCCTTTTGATTTCAATCACATGGCCTCTGGCAGTGATAAATCAGATGAACTGGGCGTGCCCTATTACAACCAGCAAAGCCTGTAAAATCCCTTTAGCCCCGTGACCGGGGCTTTTTTTTACCCCCGCGCCATGCCCGGACGCACGATCCGCAGGCCAAATACGTTGATATACAGCCCGGCCATAATCAGTACCGCACCCAGCAGCTGCAGGCTATTCAGCGTCTCGCCGAGTAATAGGGCCGCGCTGGCCATCCCGACCACCGGCACCAGCAGCGACAGCGGCGCCACGCGCCAGGTTTCATAGCGGCCGAGCAGCGCCCCCCAAATACCATAGCCGACGATAGTGGCAACAAACGCCAGATAGAGCAGCGACAGGATCGTCAGCAGGTCGATATGCAGCAGGCTTTCCGCCATGACCTGCGGGCCGTCGAGGAACCACGACGCCAGCATAAACGGCAGCACCGGGATCAGCGCGCTCCATACCACCAAAGACATAATCGGCGGCCGGCTCGCATGCGACATGATTTTCTTGTTGAAGATATTACCGCAGGCCCAGCTCAGCGCCGCGGCCAGCGTCAGCATAAAGCCCACCAGCGGGACATGCTGGCCGCCGAGGCTGGCTTCGACCAGCACCAGTACGCCGAAAATCGCCAGCGCGATCCCCGCCAGCTGTTTCCCCTGTAAACGTTCGCCGAAAATAAACGCCCCGAGAATGATGGTGAAAAAGGCCTGCGCCTGCAGCACCAGCGATGCCAGTCCGGCAGGCATGCCGAGGCTAATCGCGCAGAACAAAAACGCAAACTGACCGAAGCTAATCGTCAGGCCGTAGCCCAGCAGCAGGCTCAGCGGAATTTTTGGCCGCGCGACGAAGAGCAGCGCCGGGAAAGCCACCAGCAAAAAGCGCAGTCCGGCGAGCATCAGCGGCGGCATATGATGCAGCCCCACCTTGATCACCACGAAATTCAGCCCCCATACCACCACCACCAGCAATGCCAGCAGCCCGTCTTTACGCGTCATACCCGCCTCGGTTGTTATTGGAATTTTTGCGAACAAAATCAAACTACCGAATAATTCGTCCGCCGCATAGATCATTATTTTCGGTAGGGCGCTGGCGTGCTTTTCATCACCTCCGGGAACTATACAAGCCCCGGTTAGCGTGCTATTTGTGATCGTGACAACAAAAATAACATCACATCAGGCAAGGAAAAAATGATACCGACTCTCAGGCGCTCAACCGCAGCGCTGCTGGCTTCGTCGTTGCTGTTAACCATTGGCCGCGGCGCAACGTTACCTTTTATGACGATCTACCTCACCCGCCAGTACCAGCTGGAGGTGGATAAAATCGGCTATGCGCTGTCGAGCGCGCTGATCGTCGGGGTGCTGTTCAGCATGGGGTTTGGCATTCTCGCCGATAAGTTCGACAAAAAGCGCTATATGACGCTCGCCGTGCTGGCGTTTATTGGCGGCTTTATCGCTATTCCTCTGATCAATAGCGTCGCGCTGGTGGTGTTTTTCTTCGCGCTGATTAACTGCGCTTACTCCGTCTTCTCTACCGTGCTGAAAGCGTGGTTTGCCGACGTGCTGTCGCCGGAAAAGAAGGCGCAGATTTTTTCCCTTAA
This sequence comes from Klebsiella sp. Q11, assembly GCF_964241505.1. Lineage (NCBI taxonomy): Bacteria > Pseudomonadati > Pseudomonadota > Gammaproteobacteria > Enterobacterales > Enterobacteriaceae > Klebsiella > Klebsiella sp. Q11. The sequence continues at coordinate 222,589 of NZ_CAXSXW010000004.1, read as the reverse complement.
CTACACCTTTCTCAATATTGGCTGGACCGTTGGACCGCCTATCGGCACTCTGCTGGTCATGCACAGTATTAACCTGCCGTTCTGGCTGGCGGCCGGCTGCGCCGCCCTTCCGCTGGTATTTATTCAGCTGTTTGTGCAGCGCACCAGCGCCGCGATTGCTCAGGATAACGCGGTCCAGTGGTCGCCGTCGGTGCTGCTGCGCGATCGCGCTCTGCTGTGGTTTACCCTTTCCGGCCTGCTGGCCTCCTTTGTCGGCGGCTCTTTCGCTTCCTGCATTTCCCAGTATGTGCTGGTGGTAGCGGACAGCGATTTTGCCGAAAAAGTGGTTGCGGTGGTACTGCCGGTTAACGCGGCCGTGGTGGTGGCGCTGCAGTATGCGGTTGGTCGTCGCCTTACCGCCCGCAATATTCGCCCGCTGATGACCTTTGGGACGGTTTGTTTTGTGCTCGGGCTGGGCGGTTTTGTTATTTCCGATAACAGCCTGCTGTTGTGGGGCCTCTCCGCCGCCATTTTTACACTCGGAGAGGTTATCTACGCGCCGGGGGAATATATGCTGATCGATAACATTGCGCCGCCGGGCATGAAAGCCAGCTACTTTTCCGCCCAGTCGCTGGGCTGGCTGGGGGCGGCGTTTAACCCGATGCTGACCGGAACGATTCTGACCCATCTGCCGCACTGGTCGCTGTTTGTGATATTGATGCTGGCGATTATCGCCGCATGGCTGATGATTTTCCGCGGCATGAACGTTCGTCCGTGGAACGGTAGCGCGGTCGCCCGCGCCTGATGCCAGGCGCCGTGCGGCTGTCAGGTTGCTGTCGCGTCCCTGTCGGGTTTCGATCGTGGTGCCCGACAGCCCGCTCGATGATACTCCATCTCAGGTTTTCACCCGGAGATAGAAACAATGAACAGTAGTCATCAGGTTAAACAATTACGTTTGCAGCGCGCCTGGTCGCAGGAGCAGCTTGCCGAACTGGCCGGCGTCAGCGTGCGCACCATTCAGCGCATCGAGAACGGCGACCGCCCCGGCCTCGAGACGCTCAGCGCGCTTGCGGCGGTATTTGAAGTTAACGTCGCCGAGATAAGCGGCGAATCACCGGCGGGCCACGAAGCGTCGCTGGATTTACGTATTGAGGAAGCCAAAGCGCGCGTCGAACGCGAGAGCCGTTTTTACCGTTCATTGACGGTGGCCGTCGTCGTTTGCGTTCTGCTGGCGCTGCTGAACTGGCTGAGCGGCGCAGAGAGCTACTGGTCCGCATGGGTGGCGATCGTCTGGGGAGCGCTGCTGGTGGTTAAAGGGTTGCGTCTGTTTGTTTTTGGCGAATGGATTAATCGCTGGCGTCAGGCGCGCCTGCAGCGGCTGCTGCGCAAATAGCCCTCTGCGCGCTTTTCCCGGGGGCGGCGCAAAGCGCCTTGCCCGGGCTACAGGTCCATAGCCGTCTGCGAGCGGTAGCGCGGACAGATGCGCAGCATCGCCTCCGGGAAACCATATCTAGTGCGGACTATGGCGATCTCCCCGGGGGCGGCGCAAGCGCCTTGCCCGGGCTACGGGTCCATCGCCGTCTGCGAGCGGTAGCCTGGACAGATGCGCAGCATCGCCTCCGGGAGCCATATCCAATGCGGCCTGTGGCGATCTCCCCGGAGGCGGCGCAAAGCGCCTTGCCCGGGCTACGGGCCAGCAGACTGCTGTATACCTGTAGCCCGGCTAAGCGCAGCGCGAGCCGGGGGGAGGCCGCCATCCGGGGCGAGTTAAATGGTGACCATCCCCCGGACGCCTTCGGCTTCCATATCGCCGCCGTTGCCCTGCTGGATAATCGCGCCGCGCGACATCACCAGATAGCGATCCGCCAGACCGGCGGCAAAATCATAAAACTGCTCGACCAGCAGAATCGCCATATCCCCGCGGTTCGCCAGCTGACGAATCACCTCGCCAATCTCCTTAATCACCGACGGCTGAATGCCCTCCGTCGGTTCATCAAGAATCAACAGCTGCGGACGGCTGGCCAGCGCGCGGCCAATGGCCAGCTGCTGCTGTTGCCCGCCGGAAAGATCGCCCCCGCGCCGCTGCTTCATGGTTTTCAGTACCGGAAACAGCTGATAAATCTCTTCCGGTACCGCGCGCGCGTCGCGGGCGGGAAAGCGGGACAGCCCCATCAGCAGATTCTCCTCAACCGTCAGGCGCGGAAAAATCTCCCGCCCCTGGGGCACGTAGGCGATCCCCGACTGCACCCGCTGGTGCGGTTTACGGTGGGTGATATTCTTCTCCTGCCACAGCACCTCGCCGCTGCGCGCCGGGATCAGCCCCATCAGGCACTTCAGCAAGGTGGTTTTCCCCACCCCGTTGCGCCCGAGCAGGCAGGTGATCTCGCCCTGGCGAGCGGCAAAATCCACTCCACGCAGGATATGGCTGCCGCCATAATATTGATGTAGTTGATTAACCTGTAACATCCGCGCTCCTTAGCGTCCGAGATAAACTTCAATCACCTGTTCGTTGGCCTGCACCTCGCGCAGCGACCCCTCCGCCAGCACCTGTCCCTGATGCAGCACCGTCACTCTGTCGGCGATGGTCTCGACAAAGCCCATATCATGTTCGACCACCATCAGCGAATGCTGCCCGGCAAGGGTACGGAACAGCTCGGCGGTATATTCTGTCTCCGCATCGGTCATCCCGGCGGCGGGTTCGTCCAGCAGCAGCAGATGCGGCTCCTGCACCAGCAGCATGCCGATTTCCAGAAACTGCTTTTGCCCGTGCGACAGCAGCCCCGCCGGCCGATAGCGTTCGCCCTCCAGCCGCAGCAGGCGGAGGGTTTCGCTGATTCGGTCGGCCTGCTCGCTGTTCAGGCGCGCCCGCAGGCTGGCCCACACCGATTTATCACCTTTCATTGCCAGTTCGAGATTCTCTGCCACCGTCAGCGCCTCAAAGACGGTCGGTTTCTGAAACTTGCGCCCGATGCCCTGGCGGGCGATGGCGATGGGATCGAGGGTTGTTAAGTCCACCGACTGATCGTAAAGCGCCCTGCCGCTCTGCGGCCGGGTTTTGCCGGTGATGACGTCCATCAGGGTGGTTTTACCGGCGCCGTTCGGCCCAATCACGCAGCGTAGCTCGCCCACGCCAATCTGCAGCGACAGGTTGGTCAACGCCTGAAAACCGTCAAAGTTGACGTTAATCTCTTCCAGCTGCAGTACCGGATCGGTCTGCTCGCGAAAGCGGTCCGTCGGCAGCTGGCGGGTAAATAGCTCTTCATCCAATGGCATCAGCGATCTCCTTTACGCAGCAGGCCGATAACGCCACGCGGTAAAAACAGCGTCACGATAATAAAAATCAGCCCCAGAAAGAGCTGCCAGTACTCCGGCATCGCCACGGTAAAGTAGCTTTTCGCGCCGTTGACCAGCCCCGCGCCGAGCACCGGGCCGATTAAGGTTCCGCGACCGCCGAGCGCCACCCAGATGGCCGCTTCGATAGAGTTGGTCGGCGACATTTCGCTGGGGTTGATGATCCCGACCTGCGGCACGTACAGCGCCCCCGCCAGGCCGCACAGTACGGCTGAAAGGGTCCATACCAGCAGCTTAAAGCCGCGCGGGTCGTAGCCGCAGAACATCAGGCGGTTTTCAGCATCGCGCACCGCCGTCAGCACGCGGCCAAATTTGCTTTGCGCCAGCAAATAGCCAATCCACAGGGTGAGCAACAGCAGCAGTACCGTGGCCATAAACAGCGCCGCCCGCGTGCTGATGGCGGTGACGGAGAAACCGAGCAGCGTGGTAAAGCCGGTAAAACCGTTGTTACCGCCAAAGCCGGTTTCGTTACGGAAAAACAGCAGCATCCCGGCGTAGGTGAGCGCCTGGGTCATAATCGAAAAATAGACGCCTTTGATTTTCGAGCGGAAGGCAAACCAGCCGAAAACCAGCGCCAGCAGGCCGGGCACCAGCACCACCAGTAGCATAGCCCAGGCGAAATGCTGGGTGCCCCACCAGAACCACGGCAGCTCGCTCCACGACAAAAACGACATAAAGGCCGGCAATCCGTCGCCCGCCGCCTGGCGCATCAGGTACATGCCCATGGCGTAGCCGCCGAGGGCAAAAAAGATCCCATGGCCAAGCGAGAGCATCCCGGCATAGCCCCAGACCAAATCCAGCGCCACGGCGACAATGGCGTAGCAGAGGATCTTGCCGGTCAGCGTCAGCAGCCAGGTGGAGACCGCCAGCGGATGCGTGGCGGGCAGCAGCGCCAGAAACGGCATACTCAGCAGGCCCAGCAGTAGCAGCACGCCGAACCAGCGCAGCGGGCGCGGCGCTTTGCGCGCCAGCGTTAAGGTAATAGGTTGGCTCATCAGTCAATAACCCTCCCTTTGAGGGCGAACAGTCCCTGGGGACGTTTCTGGATAAACAGGATAATCAAGACCAGAATCAGGATCTTACCCAGCACGGCTCCCATCTGCGGTTCAAGGATTTTGTTAAAGATGCCAAGACCAAACGCCGCCGCCACGCTGCCCGCCAGCTGACCAACGCCGCCGAGCACCACCACGAGGAAGGAGTCGATAATGTAGCCCTGGCCCAGCTCCGGCCCGACGTTACCGAGCTGCGACAGCGCGACGCCGCCCAGCCCCGCGATCCCCGAACCGAGGCCAAACGCCAGCATATCGACCCGTCCGGTCGGCACGCCGCAGCAGGCCGCCATCGCGCGGTTTTGCGTTACCGCCCGCACGTTCATCCCTAGCCGGGTCTTGTTCAGCGTCAGCCAGGTAAACAGCAGCACCAGCAGCACGAAAACCAGTACCGCCAGACGGTTCCACGGCAGGATGAGATTCGGCAGAACCTGCACGCCGCCGGAGAGCCATGCCGGATTGGCGACCTCAACGTTCTGCGCGCCAAATAGCATCCGTACCAGCTGGATCAGCATCAGGCTGATCCCCCATGTGGCGAGCAGCGTCTCAAGCGGGCGCCCGTACAGATGACGGATCACGGTGCGTTCCAGCGCCATACCGATACCGCCGGTGATCAGGAACGCCACCGGCAGCGCAATCAGCGGATAGAAGGCCAGCCACTGCGGCGCCAGCTGCGCCAGCGCCTGCTGAACCAGCCAGCAGCTGTAGGCGCCAATCATCAGCATCTCGCCGTGGGCCATATTGATCACCCCGAGCAGACCGTAGGTGATGGCCAGACCGAGCGCGGCGAGCAGCAGGACAGAACCGAGGGAGAGGCCCATAAAAGCCTGGCCGAGAAGATCGCCCAGCAGCAGGCGGTGCTGGATTTTACTCAGGCTCTCCTGGGCCGCCGCGCGAATCGCCGGGTCCGGCTCATGCCGGGCATCGGTATACGGCGTCAGCAGCGCCTGAGTTTCCGGGTCACCGGAGTGGCCGAGCAGCTCAATGGCCGCCAGCCGCTGTGCGGGCTGAGGACTGACAAGCTGTAAACGGGCCAGCGCAATTTCCAGCTGCGACTTCACCGCGCCGTCGGTTTCCGCCGTCAGACGCTGCTGTAGCAACCCCGCCATCTCAGGCGTCGCTTCGCGCTGCAGGGTTTTCGCCGCCGCGGCCCTTTCCGTGACGTTGTCACTAACCAGGAGATGCGTCGCCAGCGCGCCTGCCGCCAGGTTACGCAGGCGGTTGGTCAGGCGCACCGGTTTTGTTGGGCCGACGGGCGCCGGAACCGCGCCCAGCGCCAGCAGGCTGTCGCCCTGTTTGCTGAACGCATGACCGCCGCTATCGGATTGCAATGTTTCACTTTTCAGCGCCCGCAGCAGCGGTAAACGCGGCGCTTCGGGCGCGGCGGCCCACTGTTCCAGCAGCTGAGCCTGCTGGCTGCGATTGGCCGCCACAAAATCGTCGGCGTCCGCTGCCTGCGCCCGCCACGGTATCAAGACCATCAGCAGCGCGAAGTAACACATGAGGCGTAATGCGTTCATGGTCGTTCTCCTTTTCGGGGAAATCCGGGCTTCGGGCCCGGAAGACTGAATCATTCACCCCGGCGCGGCGCCGGGGTCTAACGCTTAGTTGCTGACGGTTTTAACCGGGTGATCCGGTTTTTTATCATTCCCGGCAATCCACGGGCTCCACGGCTGGGCGCGTACCGGCTCTTCGGTCTGCCAGACCACGTTAAACTGGCCGTTGCTTTCGATTTCGCCAATCATTACCGGCTTGTGCAGGTGATGGTTGGTGGCATCCATGGTCAGGGTAAAGCCTGACGGCGCCTTGAAGGTTTGGCCGGCCATGGCATCACGCACCTTGTCGACATCGGTCGATCCTGCTTTCGTCACCGCCTGCGCCCACATGTGCAGGCCAACCCAGGTCGCTTCCATCGGGTCATTGGTTACCACGGTATCGGCGTTTGGCAGCTTGTGGGCTTTGGCGTAAGCGCGATAGTCGGCAACAAACTGTTTATTGGTTGGGTTATCGACGGACTCGAAGTAGTTCCACGCCGCGAGGTTGCCCACCAGCGGTTTAGTATCAATCCCGCGCAGCTCCTCCTCGCCCACGGAAAAGGCCACCACCGGCACGTCCGTCGCTTTCAGCCCCTGATTAGCCAGCTCTTTATAGAACGGAACGTTGGAATCACCGTTGATGGTAGAGACCACCGCGGTTTTACCGCCGGCGGAGAACTTCTTGATATTGGCGACGATAGTCTGATAGTCGCTATAGCCGAACGGGGTATAGACCTCTTCGATGTCTTTATCCTGAATGCCTTTGGCGTGCAGGAAAGCGCGGAGAATTTTGTTGGTGGTGCGCGGGTAGACGTAGTCGGTACCGAGCAGGAAGAAGCGTTTCGCCCCGCCGCCGTCTTCGCTCAGCAGGTATTCCACCGCCGGAATCGCCTGCTGGTTTGGCGCCGCGCCGGTGTAGAAGACGTTCGGCGACATCTCTTCGCCTTCATACTGTACCGGGTAGAAGAGCAAACCGTTCAGCTCTTCAAATACCGGCAGAACCGATTTGCGCGATACGGAGGTCCAGCAGCCGAACACCGCCGCCACCTTATCCTGCGTCAGCAGTTGACGCGCTTTTTCGGCGAACAGCGGCCAGTTTGATGCCGGATCCACCACTACCGGTTCCAGTTTTTTACCCAGTACGCCGCCTTTGGCGTTGATGTCATCGATAGCCATCAGGGCGACATCTTTCAGCGGGGTTTCAGAAATCGCCATCGTCCCGGAAAGCGAGTGCATAATGCCGACTTTAATGGTGTCGGCGGCATAAACCTGTAAGGAGAAGCCCATGCTAATAACAGAGGCGGAGAGAGCAAAAGCTTTTAATAGTGTTCGACGCTGCATGTGTGTCACTCCTGAATAGCGCAAAAACAAAAAAATGAATTAACGACTCACCGGAAGTGATAAGGCAAAAACGATGCCAGGTTGTGAAAGCGTCTGAAAGCGCGGCAGAATACGGGGAAAATAAAGGCGGGTGCACAGCGTTGCCTTAAAATAGTGCAACGCTGCGCTATGGAGAGATTACCAGACCTGCGCGGCGATGCCGGTGACCAGGCGGACTTTATCCCACTGCTGGGCTTCGGTCAGAGAGTTACCCTCTTCGGTGGAAGCAAAACCGCACTGCGGGCTGAGGCAAATTTGCGCCAGCGGGACGTACTGCGCCGCCTCCTGCAGACGAGCCTTCACCCCTTCCGGGTTTTCCAGCTCCCCGTTTTTAGTGGTGATCAGGCCCAGTACCACCTGCTGATGGCCGGGGCGAACGTAGCGCAGCGGCGCGAAGTCGCCGGAACGGTCATTGTCATATTCGAGGAAGAACGCGTCGATGTTAACGCCGCCGAACAGCACTTCCGCAACCGGCTCGTAGCCGCCCTCGGAGATCCAGGTCGAGCGGAAGTTACCGCGACACACGTGCAGGCCAACGGTCAGATCCTCAGGCTTCCCTTCCAGGGCCTTATTCAGAACGCGGGCATAAATGCGCGCCAGCTCATCCGGGTCTTCGCCGCGCTCGCGCACCTGCTGTCGCTGCTCATCGGAGCAGAGGTAGGCCCAGACGGTGTCATCAAGCTGTAAATAGCGGCAGCCCGCATCGTAGAAGGCGCGAATGGCATCGCGCCAGGTGGTTGCCAGGTCATCGAAATAGTCGGCGAGATCCGGATACACCGTCGCGTCGATATCTTTCCGGCCGCCGCGGAAGTGCAGCACGCTCGGGCTGGGAATGGTCATCTTCGGCTGAGCGCTGCCGCTGATGCTCTTCAGATAGCGAAAATCTTCCAGCATCGGGTGATCGCCAAAGGCCAGTTTACCGGTGACGCGAACGCCGTGCGCTTTGGTCTGTACCCCGTTGAACTGAATGCCCTTTTCTGAATCGTAGCGCTCAACGCCCTGTAGTCCGTCAAAGAAATCAAAGTGCCACCACGCGCGGCGGAACTCACCGTCGGTGACCACATGCAGCCCGCACTCGCACTGCTGCTGCACCAGATCGCGAATCGCCTCATTTTCTATCTGCCGCAGCTGCTGCGCGTCGATGGTGCCGGCGGCCAGCTGCTGACGGGCCTGTTTGATGGCGTCCGGACGTAAAAAGCTGCCGACAATATCTGCGCGGAACGGGGCCTGATGACGTTGCATGGTGTCTCCTTAGCGGCGGGCAAAGTTAATTACCCACCGTGATAGTTCATTATTTGAATTTATAGACTTCTGGATGGCTATATGTCCAGATACTGGCATGCAGAGGTTTCATCGGCAAACGACAATATTTCATGGCACATGAAATAAATTCACTTTGCGAAAGGCAACCCTTCATCTTCCCAGCCGGTCAGGCCGCCGAGCATCATTTTTACCGGGCGCCCCAGCAGAGCCAGCTTCATGGCGGCGACGTCCGCCCCGTTGCAGTGCGGCCCGGCGCAGTAGACCACAAACAGCGTGTCATCAGGCCACTGCGCCATTCTGGTTTCATCAATTTGTCGGTGCGGTAAATGCAGGGCGCCCGGGAGATGACGACGGGCAAAGGTTTCCTCACTGCCGACGACGTGCAGCAGAACAAAATCCACTTCTCCTTCGCGCATCGCGCTGTAGACATCGGCGCAGTCGGTCTCGAGGCTTAGCTTATGACGAAACCAGGCGGCGGCGTCGGTAGAACTGGCGGGGGCAATAGCGGTTACAACACTCATGGCATCTTCTCCTTGTCTGTGATACCACTACTTTAATTAACCGCCTGCGCGACATCTGCCGAGAACCATGACTGAAAACGCTGAAATCCTGACAATTCCATCCGTGACGTTGTCACGCCACCGGGTTGTTGCCCTCGCCTACGATGGCCTGTGTACCTTTGAATTTGGCGTCGCCGTTGAGATCTTCGGCCTGCCGCGCCCGGAGATGGGCGAACGATGGTATCGCTTTGCCGTGGCCGCCGTCGACGACGGTGAGCTGCGGGCAACCGGCGGAATTCGGCTCATGACCGACGGCGGTATGGCGCTGTTAGGCGAAGCGGACACCATCGTGGTGCCCGGCTGGCGCGGTATTGACTCCCCCGTGCCGCCAGCGCTGTGCGAGGCGCTGGTCGCCGCCCATGCGCGAGGCTGCCGGATAATTTCTATCTGCTCCGGGGTTTTCGTTCTGGCCGCGGCCGGGCTGCTGAACGGCCGCCAGGCGACCACCCACTGGCGCTATACCGACCAGCTGCGGGCGCGGTTTCCGCGCATTGAGGTGATCGATGACGTGCTGTACGTCGGCGCCGAAGGCGTCATGACCTCCGCAGGCAGCGCCGCGGGTATCGATTTATGTTTGCACCTGGTGCGCGAGGACTTTGGCGTCGAAGCGGCGAATCTTGTCGCCCGACGGTTAGTGGTTTCCCCCCATCGCGACGGCGGGCAGGCGCAGCAGATTGTTCGCCCGGTGGCCAAAGCGCGGGAGAGCCAGCGGCTGGGGCAATTATTTGATTTCCTGCACCAGAATCTCGCCGCTGGCCACACCGTGGCCTCGCTGGCGGAAAGAACCGGCATGGGGCAGCGCACGTTTTTACGCCGTTTCGAAGACGCTACCGGCAAAACCCCCGCCCGCTGGCTGCTTGACGAGCGCCTTCAGCGCGCCACGCAGCACTTAGCCCACAGCCGGCTGAGCGTTGAGCAGATTGCCGAGCTTTGCGGTTTCTCAAATGCCAGCACCCTGCGCCATCACTTCCGCCAGCAGTTTGCCCTTAGCCCGTTGCAGTACAGGAAAAGCGCGCTGGCGGGTAAAAAGGGAGAGTGATTCACATGGATAATAGTCACGCCGGGCAATTTGTTAAGCGTTTGTTTAGACTAGTCGGGTTAAGATGTATCCAACAACCGTAAACCCGTTCAATGAGGACAACATAGCGCATAGCAAAACTAATGGAGGTTAATCATGCTGGGAAATATGCATGTATTTATGGCAGTTCTGGGAACCATTCTGTTCTTTGGATTTCTTGCCGCATACCTGAGCCACAAATGGGATGACTGATGAACGACGATAATCCCCATCCGTAAACGCCCCCTGCTGCCGATGCACCAGGGGGCGTTCTGCTTTTGGCTTGCCGATCGATGAACCACCTTATACACGAGAATTTATCGTATCAGTCACCAGGAGAAACTCCGTCCGAACATCCCTCAACAGCCCACTCGATGCCGATCGTTGATAGGCTATGTTATGCTTTGTCATCACGGGCAAGGAGGCAGAATATGCACATCAATACCAAAATGAGGATTGCGGCGCTTTTATACCTTATGGCGGCGTACGCGGTTGCTCTGCCGGGGCTTGCGCTGTTTACAGACCTGGTGATAAACGGTGGCATTATTGATATGTGGAAAGGCGCGTATTCATTTATGGACCTGCTTGCCCGACGTAAAATACTTTATCTGCAGTTTGCCGGGCTGGGCGCTATTCTGGGTTGTGTCTACTGGCTGTTTTTCTTCCGAAAATACCGCCATCACGATCCCCTCGATAAATATTTTAAGTAGCGCCCGAGCGCCCGGCACGACGTACTGATTATGCCCGGTCAGCGAATGATGAAATCTGAGCCAGAAGCATTTCGCATACCTTACATACCATTCGCTGGACATCCGTCAGCTGCGGCGAGGCTTCCAGCCCTTTGCCAGGGTTCTATTTAGCCTGCAGCTCCCGGCGGATAATTTCCGCCCCGGCGCTTAGCGCATTGAGCTTGCCGCTCGCCACTGGACGCGATAGCGGCGCCATGCCGCAGTTGGTTGAAGGATAAAGCTTATCGGCATCCACAAACTGCAGCGCTTTACGTAAGGTCGCGGCGACTTCCTCCGGCGTTTCGATCGCATTGGTCGCCACGTCGATGGCTCCAACCATCACTTTTTTTCCGCGAATCAGTTCAAGCAGATCCATGGGAACACGTGAGTTATGACATTCCAGCGAGATTATATCGATGCTGGATGTTTGCAGCTTAGGAAACGCTTCTTCATATTGTCGCCACTCTGTTCCCAGGGTCTTTTTCCAGTCGGTATTCGCTTTGATGCCGTATCCATAGCAGATATGTACCGCAGTTTCGCATTTTAGCCCTTCAACGGCTCTTTCTAAGGCCGCGATGCCCCAATCATTAACCTCATCAAAAAACACATTAAAGGCTGGCTCATCAAACTGAATAATGTCGACGCCGGCGGCCTCCAGCTCCCTGGCTTCCTGATTAAGTATCTTCGCAAATTCCCAGGCCAGTTTTTCGCGGCTCTTATAGTGATTGTCATAGAGCGTATCAATCATGGTCATGGGACCCGGCAGCGCCCACTTAATCGGCTGGCTGGTGAGCTGACGTAAAAAACGCGCATCTTCGACAAAAACGGGTTTTTGACGCTCGACGGCGCCCACGACGGTCGGAACGCTCGCATCGTAGCGATTACGGATTTTAACGACTTCTCGTTTTTCAAAATCGACGCCGCTGAGGTGCTCAATAAACGTAGTAACAAAGTGCTGACGGGTTTGCTCGCCATCGCTGACGATGTCGATGCCGGCGCGCAGTTGGTCAAATAAGGACAGGCTCAGCGCGTCTTTTTTCCCGGCAATTAACTCTTCATTCTGCAGTTTCCATGGGGACCACAGTTTCTCAGGCTCTGCAAGCCAGGACGGTTTCGGTAAGCTGCCGGCTGTTGAAGTGGGTAATAATTTTGTCATTATCGATAGCCTTATATATGCGATGTCTTAAAGAGCGTAATGAGCAGACCATTGCTGCAGAATATTTTTATACGGTTTAATAAAGTGCTCTTCGGTAAACTTCCCCTGCTCTACCGCCAGCTGGCTGCGCTCTTCACGATCGTAAACAATTTTGGTTAATGAATGGTCCTGATGATGCAGATCGGGCTGATAGCAGAGTCCTGCGGCAGAGTTGGCGTTGTAGATCTCCGGGCGGTATATCTTCTGGAACGTCTCCATCGTGCTGATGGTGCTAATCAGCTCAAGGCTCGTGTAATCGCTCAGCAAATCCCCTGAGAAATAAAAGGCCAAAGGCGCAACGCTGTTTTTCGGCATAAAGTAGCGAACCTTCAGGCCCATTTTGCCAAAATATTGCTCAGTCAACGATGAACCCTCTGGGCGGTATTCGAGCCCCAGGACAGGATGTTGATTTCCGGTCTGGTGATAGGTGTCTTTGCTGGAGACGCTAAGGCAAATAACCGGTGATTTTTTGAAATTGGCCTTGTACTCCGCTGAATTGACGAAATGTTTAAATATGTTGCCGTGCAAATCGCCGAATCCTTCCGGAAGGCTAAAACCTGCGCGTCCTTTATTATGGTCTAACAGCAATACGCTAAAGTCGTAGTCGCGAACGTACGAAGAGAAATTATTGCCAACGATACCCTCAATACGTTCATCGGTCTTTTTATCAATAATGCTGGTTTGCAATATTTCAATCACCGGAAAGGTATCGCCGGTGGCGCTGATATTCATTTCGGCTGAAATAATTTCCAGCACAACGGCATAGCGATCGCCTTTGGGGTTATCCCAGTGCGCCAGCGTATTGAAACGATTGTCAATCATGACTAAGGTATTGCGCAGATTCTCCTGGCGATTTTCCCCTCTTGCTAAATTAGCAAAGTTGGTTGTAATACGCGTATTTTCTGAGGGGTTATAGTTTTCATCAAAGAGAGTGCGTTTAATAGTAAAGGTAAATTGTTGATTCATTGCAGATGTGCATCCTAAGTTCTGAGATAAAAACTGCAGTCCTTTCTGATGGTTGCAGGCTGGCGCAGGCTTCCATAAGCAGTCTTCATCTTCATATTATCTATATCGAATACAGCATGTTATGCCAGAGCCATTAGATGAGTGAAAGCGAGTTAATTTCATTACAACATGAGCCATATTCATGGTCTGGCGTCAGCCCATGCTGTATCTCGTTGAACAGAGCCAGCCGCTCTTGCCAACGAGCTTGTCCTGCCGGTTAAACATCCGCACATTTTTTCCTGTTCGCCTGTATGAGTTGATGCTGAAGCAAGAAACATCAGAGGTCGGCCAGGCTAAACACGACCTCAAGCCTGGCGTCTTTCTTTTCAACAACCGCACTCTTCATGCTCCTTTGCGCTCTGTCGGGCGCGATCGTTGGAGGAAAATGGAAGTGGGACCGGCGCGTTTTCATGCTTTACTTTGGTGATGTCCAAAACCTGACTAACGCTACCGATATTTTTTCTGGCATATTTATGTTCTATGGTTCATTCGGATTATCAACAGCGAATATAGCCATCAACAACCCGCTCTAACTTATTGATTTGAGGGATACAATGAATAATGTCATTCTCAGCATAATTGCTAAAATTTCCGCCATGGATGCCGAAAGTAAGCAGCTTGCTGCCCAGGTCGAGGCGCAGTCTTTGCTCATTAGCGCGCTGATGCTCGCTATCGGCAAAGAAGGCGGGGTCGCGGAATTAGTTAGCAGCGTAACGAAAGCGATAAATTCGGTACTGGAATCATCTGAAGACGTTCTGAAGACGGACGCAGAACTGCTTTTGACCAAGTTTCAGGAACAAATAGCGCTCACGCAGTTGATAAGCACCCACGAAGATGAAATCAGTCATGACAGGCTCGATGATTAACAAGGGTCAGTCTGTTATAGATTGGGAATATGCAGGACTTGCGTTTAGTCATGAGCTTACCGGCCATCAGCAACTATTGGCCGGTTCAGCTTCAGAAAATAGGGATACTCCAGGCGGAATACGCAATGTCTACTCGCCTGCGCTGCTGTTGGAGGCAAACCGCTCGGTACATTAAGGCAAATCAGGCTTCACTTTTCCCCAGGCCAGCGTATGTCACCGACGCCGTTGACTTTCGGCATGGCAAATAAAAAGCCCTGGAAACGTTTAATACCCGCAGATTCGAGCCAACACCACTCCTCTATCCGCTCTATGCCTTCAGCAACCACCGCAATCTCAAGTTCACGGCAGCAGTTGATAATCGATCTTACCACCGCTTGTTTAGGGCCGCTCTGATGGATATCGGTAATAATCTCGCGGTCGATTTTAACTTTATCAGGCTGAATTTTTGTCAACAACGAGAGTCCAGCATAACCGGCGCCAAAGTCATCAATTGCCAGCCCCATACCAGAGACGCGCAGTTTTTTTATCGCGCTGCTGAACTGGCTAAAACCGGAGATCATTTCATCTTCCGTCACCTCCACGATCACCTGTTCAGGTTCAAGACCCTGTTTTTTTATTTCCTGCAACAGGTATTCAATGGCATCAGGAATAACAACCAGAGACATCGGAAGGATATTAATGGATATTTTATGGTCGCCAATATTGATTTCTTTCGCCAGGGCAAAGGCAACTGATTTCGCTTTGAGATCAACTTCATAACGTTGCTCTGGCGGAATCGAGGCAAAGAAATTGGCGGGACTACCGCCGTCTTTATCACGAATAAGCGCTTCAAGCGAAGTGATATTCCCGGCCAACGGTTCGATAATGGGCTGGAAAGCAAACTGACAACATTGACCGGCAAAAAACGATTCTTGCGGCGCATGAAATGCATGTTTACGCGAATGAAGCGACCATTTGTCAGGCCGTAAAAAGGGTGACGGCGCGGCAGCGCTTTTTTGACTGATAAAAGTATGGATAAATTTATAGACGCGCTCTTCGGTGGAAAGATAACCTTTCAGTTGGCTAAGCTGGCGAACCTTTGTCAGGACGTCAGCGGTTTGCAGTTTATTCAGGTCAAAAAACATCATCCCTACGTTTTCAAAGCGCCGGCGCGGCGCGTAATCACGCATCAGCTCGACAACCTGATGGTGGCGATCGTCTTGCTTGATCGTGCTGAATAGCTGCTCAAGCACGCACTCATCCCCCTCAATTATCTGAAGGTAAACATTATCTTTTAAAAGAAGTATGCCCGTAATCCCGCGTGCTGCGTTCTCAGCATTCGCTTTTTCAACCAGCAGTATGAGATCGGTTTCTTGTGTTAAATGCATCTGACTTCTGTAAATCAGAGTTGTCAGCATAATCCCATCCAGATGTTTGCCAGGAGAATGGGACTGTGTAACACAGTTTACCCTTTTAACCCAGCTATCTGTCATAATTAACTGGACCGGCTGTAGCCGACTAAGTTTATCCGATTATTTACGGCAGCAACCGGCAAGGGCCAGCGAAATAATCCTCAGCGGCGCGGGTAATGGCAGTGATTCATTCAGCAGCCATTTAAACCGTTTGGTAAATGCGTTTTTTTAAGCGGTATTTACTAGCCAACAAATCCCTGCTCGCGCATGCGCGCTATCGCCTCTTCGCTGGCGCAGACCATGCCCGTGGTCAGCGTTTCAAAACCAAAGCGGCGATAAAAGCCGACTTTATCCACCACCGAGTAGATGAAGGTTTTGCCGAACGGCCGCAGCCGCTCGCTGACCGATTGCATCAGCTGCTGCCCGTACCCCTTTCCCTGACAGCGCGGGTGCACCGCGACATCCGCCAGATAGCTGCACCAGGTCAGGTCGCTAATCGCCCGGGCAACGGCAATAAGCTGCCCGTTTTCATAGCCAAACCAGCAAAAGGTACTATGGCGAAACGCGCGCTCCACCAGCGCGACGTCCCGCTGATTGAGACCTGCGGCGGCGATAATCTCCGCCACCGTCTGCCAGTCAACCGAGTCCACGTGCTCTTTATCTTTTAATATCATCATGACGTTGCCTTTCACTCGCCTGCTTTGGCTTTCAGCATAGCCGAATGGCGCTAAAAAAAGCGCGCCCTGCCGCCCCCGGTCAACAGCATTTTATGCTGGATAAAAAAGTATAAGCCGGGGAAATTTTCTGACACCGCGGCGTGAAAACAGCGCATTTATGCTTAACAGCGGCGAGTAATCGACCAGGAGGCAGAATTAAATAAAATAACGCCATATTCCAACGGCCGAAAACGGGCAAAAAAAAACCGCCATGTGACTGGCGGTGAATGAATGCTTGCATGGATAGATTGTGTTTTGCATTTTTACGTTCAGGGCATAACCCCCTGAGTACGCTTGTCCGATAAGCTATCACGCGCAACATCAATGAAAGCTAAACGGACCGTTGCTTACAGCTTTTCCACCAGCGCTTTGATCTGCGCGACAAGACCCTCTTTCTCCTCCTGCGTGGCGCCCGCGCAGGGCCAGGTGGATTGGCGGATAATCAGGCGCGTCGGCAGCAGCTCGCGGATCTTCATCTGCGGGGCAGCCATTAGCTGGATGAGCAGCTCAACCGCCCTTTTTCCCAGAACGTTAAAATCCTGGGCGACGGTGGTCAGCGGCGGCTGGAAGTAGAGGCTGTCCGCGGTATCGTCATAACCGGTGACCGAGATCGCCTGGCTGCCGGTGCGATTCAACTGCGCCAGCGCGCTCAGTACCCCGAGCGCCATCTGATCGTTAGCCACCACGATGGCGCTAATGCGCGGATGATGATGCAGGAGCTCAAACGTTTTGTTCCAGCCGCTGGCGGCGCTCCAGTCGCCAAACACCGTCACCGCATTACTGACGCCCAGCCGATGCAGCGCCTCGCGCCAGCTGCTCAATCGCATGCGTGCGGAGACCGAGCTCTCGGGCCCGGCCAGCAGGCCGAACTCCCGGTGCCCGGCGTCCCAGAGATGCCGCACGCACGCGCCGCAGCCGTCGCGATGATCGAAACGCACGCAGCACACGTCGGTCTCCGGCGAAACATCAAGAAACATGCAGGCGATATCGGGGTTTTCCACCACCAGCCGCTCCGCGAGGCTGCTTTCGAGCGGCAAGCTGATAATCGCGCCGCGAATATGCTGGGCGCGAAACTCATTAAGCCGCGCCTGCAGCGACGGATAGTCAACCTGCACCGGCATCGCAATCGAGACCTCAAGCTGATGCAGACCGGCGTAGCTTTTCACCGCCGCGGCGATTTGTGAAGGCGCGTGCAGCGTCAGCGAAGCGGTGATCAGCCCAATCGACGGCGCGGATTTCCCCGCCAGCAGCTGAGCGGAACGGTTCGGTACGTAGCGCAGCGCCTGCATCGCGCGGATGACCTTATCGCGGGTTCGTTCAGACACCACGTCCGGATTATTCAGCACCCGGGAGACCGTCTGCTGAGACACGCCGGCCTCGCGGGCCACATCGTCAAGCGTTGCCAGGCGACGCTGCATAGTACACTCCTTCTGAATTAAAACCTCAATGTCGTCCGCTAACATTTTATGTTTAAAAGACGACAAAAATCAGCTGTTTTTCCAGCTTTTCGTGATCGCCAGTGGGTTTCATTTTCGCCAATATTGCGGCTATAGCGAAAATAACTGATAACAAAATTATATTGTCTAGCGAATGACATTTTTATCACTTATCCGTCAGGAATACGTATGCAACAACACGACTCTCATTCCGCCGCAGCAGCAACGTTCCATCAGATTCTCGCCCGCGAAGACTGGCAGAACCAGACCATTACCCATCTCAACCGTTTACCGGCCCACCCGACTTTCGCCAGCTGGCGCGATACCGACGCGGCGCGGAAAAACCAGCCCTCGGCGTTCCGCCGCCGGCTTGATGGCCAGTGGCAGTTCTCCTGGGCCCGCAGCCCGTTTGACGTGGATGCCCGCTGGCTGGAAGACGATCTGCCGGACAGCCGCAGTACGCCGGTGCCGTCAAACTGGCAAATGGAAGGCTACGACGCTCCGATCTATACCAACGTCCGCTACCCGATCGACACTACGCCGCCGCGCGTACCTGAGGAGAATCCGACCGGCTGCTACTCGCTGACGTTCAGCGTCGATGAGAGCTGGCGAGCCGACGGCCAGACGCAGATTATCTTCGACGGCGTTAATTCGGCTTTTCATCTGTGGTGCAACGGCGAATGGGTCGGTTATTCGCAGGACAGTCGCCTGCCCGCGGCCTTCGATCTCTCACCCTACCTTCAGCCGGGTGATAACCGCATCTGCGTGATGGTGATGCGCTGGAGCGCGGGTACCTGGCTTGAAGACCAGGATATGTGGCGCATGAGCGGCATCTTCCGTTCGGTCTGGCTGCTGAACAAACCGACCCTGCACCTCTGCGACGTTCAGCTCACGCCGCAGCTCGATGCGCTCTATCGGGATGCCGAGCTGCTGGTGAACTTAAGCGTCGCCGCGCCGGTCGCGCTGCTGGAGGCGCTGACGGTGAAGATCGAACTGTGGGATGACGATCGTCTGGTCGCCAGTCACCAGCAGTCGCCGGGTTCGCCGATTATCGATGAGCGCGGAAGCTATGCCGAACGCGCGGCGATTCGTCTGCCGGTAGAGCGACCGGCGCTGTGGAGCGCGGAAACGCCAAACTGCTATCGGGCGGTGGTGTCCCTGTGCCGCGGCGATGAAACGATCGAGGCTGAAGCCTGGGATATCGGCTTTCGCCGGGTTGAAATCAAAAATGGCCTGCTGCTGTTAAACGGCAAACCGCTGCTGATCCGCGGCGTCAACCGTCACGAGCACCATCACCAGCGCGGCCAGGTGGTGACCGAAGAGGATATGGTGCAGGACATCCTGCTGATGAAGCAGAACAACTTTAACGCCGTGCGCTGCTCGCATTATCCAAACACCCCGCGCTGGTATGAGCTGTGCAATCGCTATGGCCTGTACGTCGTTGACGAAGCCAATATTGAAACCCACGGCATGGTGCCGATGAATCGTCTTTCCGACGATCCGGCCTGGCTGCCGGCCTTCAGCGCCCGCGTCAGCCGGATGTTGCAAAGCAATCGCAACCACCCGTCGATTATTATCTGGTCGCTGGGGAACGAATCCGGCGGCGGCGGCAACCATGAAGCGATGTATCACTGGCTGAAGCGCAACGATCCCTCCCGCCCGGTGCAGTACGAGGGTGGAGGCGCCGACAGCACCACCACCGATATTATCTGCCCGATGTACGCCCGCGTTGAGCGCGATCAGCGGATTCCGACGGTGCCGAAATGGGGGATCAAAAAGTGGATCAGTCTGCCGGGCGAGCAGCGCCCGCTGATCCTCTGCGAATACGCCCACGCGATGGGCAACAGCCTCGGCAACTTTGCTGATTACTGGCAGGCCTTCCGCGACTATCCGCGCCTGCAGGGCGGGTTTATCTGGGACTGGGCCGATCAGGCCATCAGCAAAACCTTCGACGACGGCAGCGTCGGCTGGGCCTACGGCGGTGATTTTGGCGATACGCCGAACGATCGCCAGTTCTGTATGAACGGCCTGGTCTTCCCCGACCGCCGCCCGCACCCTTCATTAATTGAAGCGAAACACGCGCAGCAGTACTTCCAGTTTACCCTGCTTGCGCAATCCCCGCTGCGTATCAGCATCAGCAGCGAATATCTGTTCCGCGCCACCGATAACGAAGCGCTGCGCTGGCAGGTCCAGGCCGCCGGAGAAACCTTTGCTGAGGGTCAAGTGAAGCTTGAGCTGAGCCCTGAAGGCCAGGGCGAGCTGACGCTGTGCGATGCCCTGACGCTGCCCGTGGGCGCCGAAGCGGTGTGGCTGACGCTGGAGGTTGTCCAGCCGCAGGCCACCGCCTGGTCCGACGCCGGGCATCGCGTCGCCTGGCAGCAGTTCCCGCTCGCCGCCCCGCTGGCGCTGCGCCGGCCTTCCCCCGTCGGCACGGCGCCAGCGCTGGAGAGCAGCGACGCGGCCTGGACCGTACGCAGCGGCTCGCAGCAATGGACTATCGACCGGGAGAGCGGCCTGCTGACCCACTGGCAGGTAGAGGGTGTGGAACAGCTGCTGACGCCGCTGCGCGACCAGTTTGTGCGCGCCCCGCTGGATAACGATATCGGCGTCAGCGAAGTGGAGCGCATCGACCCCAACGCCTGGGTTGAACGCTGGAAGAGCGCCGGGCTCTACGGCCTCAGCGCCCGCTGCGTACAGTGCGACGCCCAGCGCCTGGCCCATGAAGTGGTTATCGATAGCCGCTGGCACTATCTGCGCGGCGACGAAGTGGTGATTGTCAGCCACTGGCGGGTGACGTTTGATGGCGAAGGCAAGCTGCATCTGGCGGTCAATGGCGAACGCGCCGGCACCCTGCCGCCGCTGCCGCGCATCGGGCTGAATTTCCAGGTTCCGGACCAGCATCAACCGGTTTCCTGGCTCGGCTACGGCCCGCATGAAAACTATCCGGACCGCCGCACCAGCGCCTGTTTCTCCCGCTGGCAGCTGCCGCTGGAAGAGATGACCACACCGTACATTTTCCCGACGGAAAACGGCCTGCGCTGCGATAACAAAGCGCTGGACTGGGGGCGCTGGCACGTCGCGGGCGATTTCCACTTCTCCGTACAGCCCTACAGCACCGAGCAGTTAATGGAGACCGATCACTGGCACAGGATGAAGCCGGAAAACGGCGTCTGGATCGCGCTCGATGCTCAACACATGGGCATCGGCGGCGATGACTCCTGGACACCCAGCGTACTACAGCAATGGCTGCTGCTTGAGACACAATGGCAATATCAGTTAACGATTCATTTCCAATAATAATCGGGGGCGCCAGCCCCCAACCTTACAGGCATAATAATATGGAATATTCACAATGAAACTCTCTGAACTCGCGCCACGAGAACGGCATAATTTTATATATTTCATGCTGTTCTTTTTCTTCTACTATTTCATTATGTCAGCCTACTTCCCCTTTTTCCCAGTGTGGCTGGCGGAAGTAAACCATTTAACCAAAACCGAAACGGGGATTGTCTTCTCCTCCATTTCGCTATTCGCGATAATTTTCCAGCCGGTGTTTGGCCTGATTTCCGATAAGCTCGGCCTGCGCAAACATCTGCTGTGGACGATTACGATTTTATTAATCCTGTTTGCCCCCTTCTTTATTTTTGTTTTCTCTCCGCTGCTGCAGATGAATATCATCGCGGGCGCGCTGGTGGGCGGGATCTATCTGGGGATCGTCTTCTCCAGCGGCTCCGGGGCGGTAGAAGCCTATATTGAACGCGTCAGCCGCGCCAACCGTTTTGAATACGGTAAAGTGCGCGTCTCCGGCTGCGTCGGCTGGGCGCTGTGCGCCTCGATCACCGGCATTCTGTTTAGTATCGACCCCAATATCACCTTCTGGATCGCCTCCGGCTTCGCGCTGATCCTCGGCGTGCTGCTGTGGGTCTCGAAGCCGGAAAGCAGCAATAGCGCCGAGGTTATCGACGCCCTGGGCGTCAACCGTCAGGCTTTCTCCATGCGCACCGCCGCCGAGCTCTTGCGGATGCCGCGCTTCTGGGGCTTTATTATTTATGTCGTTGGCGTCGCCAGCGTCTATGACGTTTTCGACCAGCAGTTCGCCAACTTTTTTAAAGGCTTCTTCGCCAGCCCGCAGCGCGGCACCGAAGTGTTTGGCTTCGTGACCACCGGTGGGGAATTACTCAATGCGCTGATCATGTTCTGCGCGCCGGCAATTATTAACCGAATTGGCGCCAAGAATGCCCTGTTAATTGCCGGGGTAATTATGTCAGTCCGAATTTTAGGCTCCTCTTTCGCGACCTCGGCGGTGGAAGTGATTATATTAAAAATGCTGCATATGTTTGAGATCCCCTTCCTGCTGGTTGGCACCTTTAAATATATCTCGTCGGCATTTAACCCAAAACTTTCGGCGACGCTGTTCCTGATCGGCTTTAATTTATCGAAACAGCTGTCGGGCGTTGTGCTCTCGGCTTGGGTAGGACGGATGTATGATACCGTCGGCTTCCATCAGGCTTATCTGATCCTGGGCTGTATTACCCTGAGCTTTACCGTCATTTCGCTGTTTACCCTGAAAGGCAGCAAAACCCTGCTCCCGGCGGCAGCATAACGCCAGGCCGCCGGAAACCCTCCGGCGGCGCGTCGGCAATACACCGTTAAGACGCCGGGTAAGGCAGTTGCCGCTAGCCGGCGATCCGCGTTTCCCCGTCGCTATTTTCCAGCCCGTAAAGACGCGCTTCCGCCATCGATGAAATCAGCTCAGCCAGCTCGGCGGAGTGGCTGGTTAACCAGATTTGGCTATAGCGGGACGCTTCGACAATCAGCCGGGCCAGCGCCGGGAACATCTGACGATGCAGGCTGTTTTCCGGCTCGTTAATGGCCAGAAATGCCGGAGGGCGCGGGCTTAATAGCGCCACCGCCAGGCACAGGAAGCGCAGCGTGCCGTCGGACATTTCCGCCGCCAGTAAAGGCCGCCAGACGCCGTTACGGCGCATCTTCATCGAGAAACGCGAGTTTTCGTTTTCACAATAAAAGGTACACGCCGGGAACGCTTCGCCGAGGATCTCATGCAGCAGCTCTTCGGCGCCGATTTCCACGATGGTCTGAAAGGCGGCGGCGAGGTTATGCCCATCGCTGTCGAGCACCGGCGAGCGGTAGCCTACCGTCGGGTGTCGCAGCGGTGAGAGTCTGCCAATATTGAATTCGTGATAAAAGCGCCAGTGGCGCATGGTTTCCCTGACCCGCGAGACCTCCGGAAAACGGTGCGGCTCGCCCAGTTGGCCAAAAATCGATTCATTCTCGTAAATGGCGTCGGTAAAGGTACTCTTTTCGCCATTCACATCCACCAGGAACGCCGCCTGGTTTTTACGCTCCAGCACCCGCGATGAAGGACGTCGGGAAAATCCCGCCAGCCAGATCGACTCCTCTTTAACGATCGGATCCAGCTGAAACTGGGTAGGGTAAGGCAGCTTTTCCGGAAAACCCACCTGCAGCTGGTAGTCAAACTCGTCGGTCAGACAGCCAATCTGCAGCCGCCGCGGAAAGCGGTCGGTCGGCGCACCTGGCCCGGACCACATAATGTTTTCCAGCCCGCCCTCATCGCTGATATAGCCGGAAAACTTCCCGTCGGCGCAGGCGGTTAACAGGTGGATGGCTTTATAGATATTGGATTTACCGCAGCCGTTGGGGCCAAAGACGATATTCAGCGCACCGAGTTCCAGCTCAATATCCCTGACCGATCTGAAATTTTTTATCCGGATATGGTTAATCATAGATTCCCGAAACTGATAAAAGCGTTTGGCGCTACTGTATCGGAGGCGAAAGGAAAACAAAACAGGCGCGGACCGGACGACGGCTTGCCGCCCGGCTCCGGCTTAGCTGAAGAGTTTTTTCATGCCGCGGGTCAGCGCGACTCTTTTGAGTTTGTCCGTATCCTCATGGCTCTCGTTGAAAACGCCGAAAAAATAGCGTTCATCGTCAATGGTCTGCGATACGATTCTGTAGCTCAGCGGCTGGCCGGATTTCGCGCCGTACTGCGCAGGCGTCACGGAAATCTCCGTCGCGTTATCGGCAACGCTAACCATCAGGCCGTCGCCCTTCCCTCCAACCAGCATCACCTTAATTAACGGGTGCACCATGTCCCTCCCGGGTTGAGGTCAATGATTAATTTTCGATGGCCGCAGGCTGACAGTTGGCCGTTGCGCCGCCGTGGCCGGACTTGTCTTTGGCGGAGGCCGGCTGCGCGCCCTCTTTACCAACAACGGGCGGTAACGGCACGCCTTCTTTGTCCACCGCAGGCGACGCCTTCTGGCAGGTCGCCGTTTTCGTGGCCTCTGCGCCCCAGACAGGGGTTTGCAGACTCAGGATCGCCACGGGAGCAAGCAGCAACGTGTTCTTCAGTACTTTCTTATAGTTCATACCGGCCTTGAGTAAAAAAATTTCTTTCTTATGCTGAGCTAAGCGCTGATTATTAGGAGTAAAAGCTGACAAATGATGAAGGAAAAAAGAGGAATTGTGAACATCAATAGTTCTTATTTATGAATTGCCGCCTTTCCTGCCCCCGCGCCCGACGGATCTTATATCCAGGAATTACCTTAATCAATTGAAATGACGGCAATCCCCCCATTCTGGCGACGTTTCTTTTCGCCAGAGTGTAGCGCTTTTGTGGCAGAAACAGCGACCTGGTTTATATCCCGGACGTTGTGGAAAATTCCTGGAGTGAGGCTCACCGACGGCTGAGCATTTGTACTTCGCTTGTTAGCCACTAGACTTAAATAAGTCAAACGAAAGGAGACTCCCATGTCATCACAAGAGTATGAAAACGACGCGCAGAATCTGGCGGACAAAGTGAGCAACAAAGTCAATGAATTCGCCGGGGAAGCCCAGCAGCAATTTGGTGATGCGGTTGATTCGCCTAAACATCAGCTAAAAGGCGCGGCCCGTAAGTACGCCGCTCAGGCGTCGGATGCCGTTTCAGAGGTCTCCGAGCGCGTAAGGGAAAATCCGCTGACCGGACTGCTGGCGGCCGGCGCTATCGGGCTGGTGATTGGTTTACTGGCGGGACGGAAATAACCCATTCTAAGGCCCTTCGGGCCTTAATTTTTTGCCTCCGGCGCGCTTATGCTAACGCTGACTCAAATCGCCACGACTTCAGCTACGTCAAACTGAAAAACGTACGGGTCGGACAACAGGTGGAATTGCTCATCATCCGCATAGGTCACTGCGACATGATACGCTTCACCGGCAAAGGCGATGACCGCATCCAGATTGTGCCAGTACGTTGCCAGGAAGAAGTGTTCCCACTCCCCCTGCGTTTCCCGTCTGACAAACGCCCCCGCGTTGCCGCTGATGCCCTGGGAATGCTGTACGCCTGTCGCCTGCAAATGAACCGCAAACGCATCGCCAAACTCAATGGGAACACAACCATGCCAGGTTCTGACAATCATCTCCACACCTCATAAAAAAGCAATAAAGATGCATTTATAGCAAATAAATGGCGATAATAGTGATTTTTTATGCAATTGCTTTATGCGAATCATACCGCCTGGTACATCCCGGACATTTGCAGGTATAATCTCACTCATTATTCAGCGGATTCAGACACGAAGATGACAAAACTCACCTTACAAGAACAAATGCTTAAAGCCGGGTTAGTGACCAGCAAAAAAATGGCCAAAGTTCAGAGAACGGCGAAAAAGTCCCGCGTTCAGGCTCGTGAAGCCAGAGAAGCAGTGGAAGAGAATAAAAAAGCGCAGCTTGAGCGAGATAAGCAGCTTAGCGAGCAGCAAAAGCAGGCGGCGCTCTCGAAAGAGTATAAAGCGCAGGTTAAGCAGCTTATTGAAATGAATAAAATCGATATTTCAAAAGGCAATATTGATTTTAACTTCACGGATAACAACTTCATTAAAAAAATCGCCGTGGATAAACTCACCCAGGCACAGCTGATTAGCGGCCGTCTCGCCATTGCGCGTCTGGCCGGCGATAACGACGGCGAGAGCAAATACGCGATTATCCCGGCGAGCGTCGCCGATAAAATCGCCCAGCGCGACGCCAGCAGCATTGTCTTAAACAGCGCGCTAAGTGCGGAAGAGCAGGACGAAGACGATCCGTATGCTGATTTTAAAGTTCCCGATGATTTGATGTGGTAAGCAATGCGGGCCTGCGCAGACCGGCGATTCAGACCTGGTCTGCGCAGGCGTTGTGCTTTACACTGCGCGCGGCAAAAATTGAGTAGATAAACGATTAACCAGGCGGTAACGGCGATGAACGGAACGATCACAACGTGGTTTAAAGATAAAGGTTTTGGATTTATCAAAGATGAAAACGGCGATAATCGCTATTTTCATGTGATTAAGGTTGCCAACCCTGAACTCATTAAAAAAGATGCAGCAGTCACTTTCGAACCCACCACCAATAGCAAGGGTTTGTCAGCCTATGCGGTAAAAGTCCTGCCGGAAAGCAAATATATCTATATTGCAGGCGAGCGGATTAAGCTTACATCGATCAAATCTTTCCTGGTGTACAGCGAGGAAGAGCCCGCCGATGCCCGCATCGACAAAGAGAATGCGGTCCTTTCCGTAGGCCTGTTGATGGGAAATATCAGGCCAAAATCCGCCGCTAAGCCTGGCGAAATGCGCTCGGTGAAAAAGCTGGCCATTACCACCTTCCAGGGAACCACCCTCATCTTCTCGGAAGATGAGATAGACATTGAGGCCACGGTAAAGCTGCTTAAGGTGTGAAAGCGTATGGCTCAACAAACCGGGCTCTGCGCCCGGTTTAGGAGTGATGACAAATCTGTTTAAACATCTTCCCCGGTTCTTCACCGGGTGGCGGTTGACGCCTTACCCGGCCTGCCAATATCAGAGTCACAACCTGCCGCGCAATTTCTTCGGACTCGTGCAAGCGAAGCGCCGTTAGGTAATTCCAGCCGTTCTGTTCTTTATCCGCAATGGGACGCCGGGCTCTGCGTCCTTTATTAACCAGATAATTTTTCTCCTCCCTCAGCCAATATCCGCCTGCCTCTCGGTTATTCCAGTCGCGCGCGCGTTATGCCCGTAAAAACATGACGCAAAATACGCTAATCCGCATTAGCTGTTAAAAAAGATTATTACTACCCTAAATAATTCGAGTTGCAGGACAAGGCACTCCTGCCTTGAACAGCGCTTACGCTGGCCGCGAAGGGGCGAGGCCGCAGGCAGACATCATATTGAGCCCTGCTGATACCCTATTTTCATTTGCCTTGCGCACGGTGATGAGTAAGGTAAGTCCTAAAATGTTCCCGGCGGTAAACGGTTTGTTGGTTTTGCCCGCAGCGCGAGGCTAAAATTTTGCCGCTATGGTACTGCCTCCATAGCACATTGCTCACCTGCAGCTCTTGCATACGGTTTGCAGGTGAGCAGCCTTATCCGCAGCAAAATTTACTTATTCACATTTTATCCGCTGATTTCTTGATATATCGGCGATCCGTTCCATAATGAAGTCTACGCACATCGCGCCCTTCTTTAGGGGAGGACATAACCGCTTCTGCAGCTAGCCCCCATCCGGCTTGATCATCGACATCTCTCAGTAACAGAGTTTTTGGATGTTATTCAATAGCTTATTCCTGTGAAGTCAGAAACGCGTTTTCTCAAAAAAATCTTGAAATGAGGATTTAAGCCCATGAAATATGTATAGTTACCTTGATATAGAAAAAATCAAAGCCAATCTTGAGTGGATTGTTAATCAATCTTCAGCAAACTCTGAGATGCCCTCAGTTTCCGATCGCAAAACAATCTACAGCCTTCTGGAGCTCATACAGACCTATGACGGACTGCTGGAGTTAATTGTCCAATACGGAATTACCGTAGTCGATAAGGAAATCATCGAAGGCTTGTCGCTTACAGAAGAGTTTATCGCTAAGGTCAAATCGAATGCGAATGCATTTTAACCATGCCCTGGCACCGCGGTTTTCCAGCATCAGTTCACTCTTAACAGCGCGCTCGCGCCACTGGCGATAAAGCGCAGTTAAATCAAAACCCGTGCCGCGAGACAAAATGGCCTCGCGGAAGCGCTGGCCCTGTTCGTGGGTTAAACCGCCCTGCTCAACGCGTCCCGGATAGCTACGCGGTGGAAGTATCAAATCAACGGCATGCATGCCGTTAAATGACGAATAGCGTCTCGCCCTATGATTCAATGGACGCCGCTAAAGATTAGCTTTGGATGCTATATTCATAATGATTTTCTGAATGATTGCCATTAATTAATAAAAACCGTGAATGCAAATTAATAGTGGCATAACAAATCTTGGCATTTAGTGCGATTAAAAATGCTGAAAAACAAACAAATCACCTACACAAAGTACTGATTTGGCTGCGAATTTTTATTAAAAAGTAAATCTGTTCTATCTTTAAACCTATTGCCATTATATTAAATAAGAAATATCCTAATCTCATCAGGCGTTACTTAAATAAAACATCATACGGCGGTCGAAATTTTTCCCGCCGTCTTTTTAAAAATAAGAAAATCATGCTAAAAATCGCCATCATTACCAAAAACATTTATTTAGAAAAGGCCATAGAGGAACTTACCCAAGAAATTTCCAGCACCAAAGGCATAAGCGACCTTTGTTTCCAAAGAAACAACATACAAGATCACCTCACAAAACCAGACATAATTTTTACTGAGATGGAGGTTGGCGAGTATTTATTATGTCAGGAAATGAAAAAATACAAATCAGAGTGTCCAGCGGTGGTAATTTTCACCAAAAAAGAAATAACATTTAATCCTTGCCTGCTGCCTTTATGCGTTCAAAATGCTGTCATTTTATTTCATAAAAACAGCCTTGAAACAATCAAAAAAAACCTGTCTATTCTCTTTGATGAATTTATCGCGGGCGATAAGAAACGTATAACGATAGAGAAGAATCGCTGTTTAAAATGCCCGCATCAATCATTGAGTCGTTCGCAACTAAAAATCATTAATGCCATAAATCTTGGCCTTAACAATAATGAAACAGCAGAAAATCTGGGCATCGATCACAGAACCGTATACTCCCATAAATTGCGAATAATGAAGAAATTCCAGTTAGAAAACAATCAGGAGCTTATCAGATTCTCTTCCATCGTTATGAGAAGAACATCTCTCTATTTTAATTAGAATTTCATACGCTTGCTTTTAAAACTCAACTTTTGCTTTTTTCTGTCTTGAAAATACGAAAACCCAGAAATCAGTGAAACCAGCAATAAAAAAACCGCGAATACCAGAATCAATATATTAGCCATACTCAATCCGTTCAATAAAAGATATGCAAGAGATAAGACAGATGATAGAGTGAAGAACATTCACAGAGCAAGTTCGCTTATTAAATTTAAGAAATCCATGCAACAATGTAAGTAAACTCCTAATATTGCAAGGAAGCTATATTTAATATATTAATATTATTTTTCGCTAAAAAACACTTCATGCCGGGCTTCATGTTTTTAAGCAAAAGTGGCCAGCGCGTCGATGCACGGGATTACCATAACAGGACAAACCATTCCGAGGGCGCTAAATTGGGCGGAGACGTTTTGCAGAGATTTTGGAGAAGGAAAAATTGGATAAAAAACCGGGCGCTGCGCCCGGTCTTCTTCTACTCGTCAAAACGCGCGACTAGCTCAGCCCGCGGTTTTCCAGCATCGGTTCAATCTGCGGATCGTGTCCGCGCCACTGGCGATAAAGTTCAGCTAAATCAGTGCTATTGCCGCGAGACAAAATCGCTTCGCGGAAGCGCTGGCCGTTTTCACGGGTTAAACCACCCTGCTCAACGAACCACTGGTAGCCGTCGTCCGCCAGCATCTGCGTCCACAGATAAGCGTAATAACCCGCGGCGTAGCCGCCGCCGAAAATATGCGAAAAGTAGCTGCTGCGATAGCGCGGCGGCACGGCGGCCAGATCCATATTCTCCGCACGCAGGGACGCGGCTTCAAACGCATCGACATCGTCCGGGAGTTTATCCTCCCTCACGCTATGCCAGTGCATATCCAGCAGCGCCGCTGCGAGCAGTTCGCTCATGTCGTAGCCTTTATTAAACTTCGCCGCGCGGAACATGCTGTCGCGCAGCGCGGCCGGCATGTTTTCCCCGGTTTGATGATGCCGCGCATAGTGGGCAAATACCTGCGGCTCGCTGGCCCAGTGTTCATAAATCTGTGAAGGAAACTCAACAAAATCGCGCGGCGTATTAGTTCCCGACAGACTGGCATACTTCTGGCTGGCAAACAGGCCGTGCAGGGTATGCCCAAATTCGTGAAATAAGGTGATGACCTCATCCCAGGAAAGAAGCGCGCTATGTCCGGCTTTGGGTTTCTGGTAGTTACAGACGTTATAAATTACCGGATGCTGCGCACGCAGGGTGGATTGTTCAACAAATACGCCCATCCACGCCCCGCCGCTTTTGCTGTCCCGCGAGAAGTAGTCGCCGTAGAACAGCGCAATTCCCTCTCCGTTAGCGTCGATAATTTCCCATACCTGCACGTCCGGATGATAAACCGGAATGTCGAATCGCTCGACAAAGCGAATACCGAACAGCTGTGTCGCCGTCCAGAACACGCCGTCGCGCAGGACGCGGTCGAGGGCAAAATAGGGCTTGAGCTGCGCTTCATCGATGGCAAATTTCGCCCTGCGCACCTGCTCGGCGTAATAGAGCCAGTCCCACGCCGCCGCGCGGAAATCACCGCCTTCATTATCAATAACTTGCTGAATATCCGCCAGCTCCTGCTCGGCCCGCGCCTTCGCCGCCGGAGCGATTCGCCGCATAAAGGCAAACGCCTCTGCCGGATCGCCCGCCATCTGATCGGCCATTGACCAGCTGGCGAAGTCATCAGCGCCCAGCAGCTGCGCTTTGCGCGCGCGGAGCTCCGCTAGCCGCAGTACCAGCTCGCGAGTGTCATTCGCATCGCTCTTCTGATTTCGCGTCCAGCCTGCTGCAAACAAATTCTCTCGCGTCTGCCGGTCCTGCAGCGAAAGCAGCGCGGGCTGCTGGGTCGTATTGAGTAAAGGCAGCAGCCAGCGACCACCTAATCCCTTCTCCTGCGCGGCTTCTGCCGCTGCGCTTATTTCATCGTCGCTAAGCCCCGCGAGCTGATGAGCGTAATCCACCACCAGACCGCCAGATTTTACCGCCGCCAGCAGGCGCTGCTGAAACTGGCTTTGCAGCGCTGCCGCTTCGGTATTCAACGCGCGAAGCGCCGCTTTTTGATCGTCCGCAAGCGTGGCTCCCGCAAGGGTAAAGCGTTGCCAGGTCACCTCCAGCAGACGTCGGGATTCGGCGTCAAGGGAGAGCAACTCTCGCCGCTCCCACACCTGCTTCACGCGCTGAAAAAGGGCATCGTTGAGCCAGATATCATTCGCCAGTTCCGCCAGCTCAGCGGAAAACTGCTCATCAAGCGCCTGAATGGCCGGATTGGTCTCCGCGCCCGCCATCGCGAAGAAGACGTTGGTTACCCGAGCCAGCAGCTGGCCGCTCTGCTCCAGGGCTTCCAGCGTGTTGGCAAAATCAGCCGGCTGCGGGTTATTCACGATAGCGGCAATCTCTGCGCGCTGGCGACGAACGCCCTCGTCGAAGGCCGGACGGTAATGACTCACGTCAATCAAATCGAAACGCGGCGCCTGATAAGGCAGCAGACTGACGCTAAAAAAAGGATTGTTCTCCGACATCTTCATCTCCTGAACACGATTATTCTGTAAGATTAGGCAACTCATTGATTGACCGCAATGATTACTCTGTTCACCGCCGCGTTCGGCGGGGAGGTCTGGTGATTTCCATTACCCGTCGCCGGGATCGCGTGCTATGGTATGAAGACACAAAAATCGTTGAGGAACAGTAAGATGATTATCCTGGTTACCGGAGCAACAGCGGGTTTTGGTGAAAGCATAACTCGCCGTTTTATCGCTAACGGTCACAAAGTAATTGCCACCGGGCGTCGCGAAGAACGCCTGAAAACGCTTAAAGATGAGCTGGGCGAGAACCTTTATACCGCCCAGCTGGACGTGCGCAACCGTGCAGCCATTGAAGAGCTGATCGCCGGACTGCCGGCAGACTGGCAGGCGATTGATGTTCTCGTCAATAATGCCGGGCTGGCGCTGGGACTGGAGCCGGCGCATAAAGCCAACATTGAAGACTGGGAAGACATGATTGACACCAATAACAAAGGGCTGGTGTATATGACCCGCGCCGTTCTGCCGGGTATGGTTGAGCGTAATCGCGGCCACGTAATCAATATCGGTTCGGTCGCCGGCGCCTGGCCTTATGCTGGCGGTAACGTCTACGGCGCGACCAAAGCGTTTGTGCGTCAGTTCAGCCTCAATCTTCGTACCGACCTTCACGGTACCGCCCTTCGCGTGACCGATATTGAGCCCGGCCTGGTCGGCGGCACCGAATTCTCTAACGTGCGCTTTAAAGGTGATGACGCTAAAGCCGGGAAAGCTTACGAAAATACTCAGGCTCTGACTCCGGAAGACGTCACCGAAGCGGTCTGGTGGGTCGCAACCCTGCCAAAACACGTCAACATTAATACCCTGGAAATCATGCCGATCAGCCAAAGTTTTGCCGGACTGAACGTGCACCGCCAGGGCTAAGCTCTGTAACCCGGCCCGCGGGCCGGGTCTGGGCTGGAAGACAAAAAACGCGTAAAATAGCGCAAATACCTCATATAAAAGTAATCATCCATGGCCGCAGAAGCACAACTGAATCCGACACAGCCCGTTAATCAGCAAATTTATCGTATCCTGCGTCGGGATATCGTCCATTGTCTGATCCCGCCGGGCACCCCTCTTTCGGAAAAAGAAGTCTCCGTGCGCTTTGACGTTTCCCGGCAACCGGTACGCGAAGCTTTTATAAAACTGGCTGAAAATGGCTTAATTCAGATCCGTCCGCAGCGCGGCAGCTACGTGAATAAAATCTCGCTCTCACAGGTGCGTAACGGCTGTTTTGTCCGCCAGGCCATCGAATGCGCCGTGGTGCGACGCGCCGCCGGAATGGTGAATGATGAACAGCTCTACCAGCTTGAGCAAAATCTCAATCAGCAGCGTACGGCGGTGGAGCGGCAGCAGTTAACGGATTTTTTCCAGCTGGATGACGAATTTCACCAGAAACTCTCGCAAATCGCCGACTGCCAGCTCGCCTGGGATACCGTCGAGAATATTAAAGCCACCATTGACCGGGTGCGCTATATGAGCCTCGATCATGTGACCCCGCCCGATATGATGCTGCGTCAGCACTATGATATTTTCCAGCCGCTGGTCGCCCGCAATCCGGATGCGGTTGAAAAAGCCATGCGCCTGCATCTGCAAGAAATTAGCGAGTCCGTGCTGCTTGTTCGTCAGGAAAACAGCGACTGGTTCAGCGAGGAATAAAACGAGTTGCGGCAGAACAGGTTATCTGCCGCGAGAGATTGACTTACCTGACAACCAGAACCGGTATTTTAGCGTGACGTAAAATCGACTCAGCGTTTGAACCAAGAAGATGAGTGGATATACCCGGCTTGCGGGAACCAATAACGATAACGTCAAAATCCTCATTGCCGCTCACCGCCAGAATTTCATCGCGCACGTTGCCAAAGACCACTCTGGAATGAATCCGCCCGGCGGGAATGGAGAACAGACGGGATATCGTCTTCATCTTTTTCTCCGATTCCTCACGCATATAGGCCTCAAACTTACGTATATCGGCCGCAAAACCGCGTAAAATTGAGCTGCTGCTGTTCGGCAGAACGTTGAGCAGCGTAATCTCCCCTTCATCCGCTGATGCTAAAAACTCAGCATGGCGAACCGCTTTGTCACTTAAATCCATTTCAAAAACGTCTACGGGCAGCAAAATTTTTTTGTACATAGTCCGTTCTCCTTTTTTCTGAGGAAACTTAGTAAGTTAACTCATCATGCCATATTTACTTCACCAGGAGAATGAATAATCATCCAGATAAATATTTAATTCATTAAAATAAACACCAGTTATTTATACTTAACTTTTGTTAGATAAAGTTATGTATATTCAACGATCTGGATCAAAGATTGCGCCTGACGGGAAATATATTTCTGGCGGGAAAAGCGTTCAGGGATAAAGCGTGAGGGCAATGCCGCCGGGACTGGCGGCATGCGGGTGAAATAAATTAGTTTGCCTGAGCCCAGGCCGCTACGGTCGCTTTTGCGCCGTGCTGCTGCAGGGATAAATAAGCGCGAACCACCGCGTTCACGAAACGGCTCTCCTGGGGCAGACTGGCACCGAAAATAGCCTCAATACCCAGCAGCGAGCGCACGCGTTCTTCGCCGTCTGCGCTATTCTGTACGGTTTGCGCAATCACCGGCAGTAAAGGATCGGAGATTTCAATCGCCTGCCCCTGGTCATCCACCCCGCTGACATAGCGCATCCAGGCCGCGACGCCCATTGCCAACAGCGTAAAGTCGCCGCCATGCGCCAGGTGCCAGCGAATCGAATCCAGCATCCGCTGCGGCAGTTTCTGACTGCCGTCCATCGCTATCTGCCAGGTGCGGTGCTTCAGCGCCGGGTTGCTATAGCGCTCGATCAGCAGACCGGCATAGCGTGCCAGATCCACACCCTGCACGTTCAGCGTCGGCGCCTGCTCCTCCAGCATCAGCGCACGCGCGGCGCGACGGTAGTTTTCGTCCTGCATACAGTCATTAATATGCTGGTATCCCGCCAGATAGCCCAGCCAGGCAAGAAACGAGTGGCTGCCGTTCAGCATGCGCAGCTTCATCTCTTCAAAGGGCAGCACGTCCGACACCAGCTCAGCGCCGGCTTTTTCCCACTGCGGACGACCGGCGACAAAGTTGTCTTCAATGACCCACTGACGAAACGGTTCGCAGGCGACGCCGGCCGGGTCGCGAACGCCGGTGAGCTGTTCAATTTTCTCCAGCGTTTCGGCAGTCACCGCCGGTACGATGCGGTCAACCATGGTAGAAGGGAAAGTGACACTGCGCGCAATCCACTCGGCTAATTCGGCATCGACGGCGCGGGCATAGGCGCAGACGACATTACGCATGACGTGACCGTTTTCCGGCATATTGTCGCAGGACATCACGCTGAAGGCCGGCAGACCTGCCGCCTTGCGGCGTGCCAGCGCTTCTACCACCACGCCCGGCGCGGATTTCGGTTGATGCGGGTTTTGCAAATCGGCAACAATCAACGGATGATCTAACTGCAATTCACCGCTGGCCGGCGAGTGGCAGTAGCCTTTTTCGGTAATGGTCAATGACACAATAGCGACCTGAGGCTCGCACATTTTTGCCAGCACGCTTTCCAGACCATCGACCTGGGCATGCATCGCCTCTTTGACCACGCCAACAATGCGGGCGGTCCAGGCATCCGCCGACATTTCGGCGACGGTGTAAAGTAAATCCTGCTGTTGCAGATCGGCGATTTGTTGCTCGCCACCGATCAGGTTCACTTCGGTATAGCCCCAGTCGCTGCCGTGTTCTGTCGCCAGAATATCGGCATATACCGCCTGGTGAGCGCGATGAAATGCGCCAAAGCCCAAATGAACGATGCGTGGAATAAGACGGTTGCGATCGTAAGCTGGCAGCGTGGCGTTCGCTGTTAATAGCATATGTTCCATGGTGGCTCTCATACTTATGATTTCTGGATCCCCACGGTAAGTGGGAACCGGCTGGTGAAATAAACCATCTCATGCAATTGGTATGATATCTTTGACTTTTATCAACTACCATACAAGAAGACGGCGGGTTATACTTTCAGTATTTCTGAGAATAAAAGAGTGAAAATGCCGGGCTAATGGCCCGGCAGAATGTTATTTACGGCGATCATCATTCGGTGCGGAGTTTGTGTTTTTTAAATATATTGCCCGTTCCCCACCGCTTTATTCTGCGGCGCGCAGTCTGCGGCGTCATTCAGCAAGCTCAGATCGCGGTCACGCACTTCAGGCATCAGAATGGCGGAAATTAAGCCAATGATGGAGTAGCACACCAGCATCACAACGATGGGCATCCAGGAACCGGTCATATTGCAGAAAATACCGGCCAGCACCGGGCCAAAGCCTACGGCGACTAATCCCCCCGCCTCTTTTGAAATTGCCATGCGGGTAAAGCGGTTACGTGAGCCGAACATTTCCGCCATGGTGATATTTTCCAACGCAAACAGACCCAATACCGCGATATTATGAATGACGATCAGTGACGCCATGATGGTGCCCGCGCTATAGCTCTTATCCACAATAATCGACAGCATGGGATACGCCAGAATAATGGCTGAAATATTAATGATAATATAGGGTAAGCGACGTCCCACTTTATCTGACAGCCACCCAAGTAATGGGATGGTAATAAAGCCGATAACAGAGCTAATCATTAACGCATCGGTAGGGATAGCTTTATCAAACAGTAATGTTTGAACCAGATAGCCCGCAAGGAAAGTTTGCAACAATCCTGAATTTCCCGCCTGTCCGAAGCGCAGACCCGTCGCCAGCCAGAAGGACTTACTTTTCAGCATGGCGCTAAAGGTACCTTCCTGGGTTGCTATCTCTTTCTGCAGGACGCTGTCTTCGCTCACTTTCTCAAAAACCGGGCTCTCTTTCAGATTGAGACGCAGCCAGATGGCAAAGATCATCACCACTACGCTTGCCAGGAACGGCACACGCCATCCCCACGCGACGAGCTGTTCACGGTCCAGCACGAAGAACATCACCGCCCAGATAGCCGTGGCGCTTAACGTACCGCAGTTGGTGCCCATAGCCACCAGCGAAGAGATAATTCCACGCTTACCTTTCGGCGCATATTCCGCCAGCATGGTACCCGCGCCTGATATTTCAGCCCCGGCACCCAACCCCTGAATAATACGTAAAGTCACAAGCAACACCGGCGCTAAAATACCGACCTGGGCATAGGTTGGCAGCACGCCAATAAGCGTGGTACAGATCCCCATCATGGTGATGGTAATAAACAGAACCTTCTTGCGCCCAATACTGTCGCCCATTTTACCAAAAATAAAGGCGCCGACGATCCGCGCAATATAGCCCGCGCCGTAGGTTCCCATTGCCAGAATCAGCGCCATGGCGGCGGATTGCTCCGGGAAAAAAATCTCATGGAAAACCAGCGCTGCGCCAAGGGAATAGAGTTGGAAATCCATAAACTCCAGTGCCGTGCCTAACCAACCAGATACGGCTGCACGAATGAGATCGGAAGTGGTTCTCTCATTTTTTACGGTAGTCATAATGATTATCTCTAATTGTAGAATACAGAGTCCGCACCTGTTGTTATTGGCTGAAGGTTAATAAAACCTTACAGCAACGTTTCCTGTCATTTTCAAAAAGCTCCAGTGCATCGATAACATGTTGATAAGCAAATTGATGAGTAATCAGCTCCTCCGGGTTAATTAAACCTTGTTCCAGCCACTTTATGACCACCGGGAATTTATTGGCGTTAAGACGCGACGAGAAAATAGAGAGCTCCTTGCCGGTAATACCCTGCTGTGCAACCTGAGAAGGCTCCGTCGAGAATCCCATCAAAACAATTCTCGCCGCCGGAGAAGCCAGGGTGACCGCCTCTTGTAGAATCGAGGGATGACAGGCCGCATCGATAATCAGCGTCGGTAGTACCCCTTCCGCCTTCAGCGTATCCGCCAGAGGCACGACGCTGTTATTAATCACCCAATCCGCGCCGTTACGCTGGGCCATCTCCAGGCGTTCATCAATGCGATCGACCACGATGACCTGCTTAACGCGATACACCCGCTTCAGCACCTGAATGGTCGTCAGGCCCATTGGCCCGGCGCCGTAGACCAGCGCGATATCCTGGTCGGTTGGCGAAACGTGCCCGGTAACGTTGGCCGCGATAGTGAAGGGCTCAATCATCACCGCATGTCTGTCCGTCACGTTGTCCGGAACCTGCCAGGCATTTTTCGCCGGCACCACCGCGTACTCGCTAAAGCCGCCATCCCGATGCACGCCGAGCACCACCAAAGAGGTGCAGACGTTTGGTTTGCCCACCGAGCAAGGATAGCAATGGCCGCAGCTGATGACCGGATCAACGCTGACCCGCTGGCCGATGGCTTTGTCGGTAACCCCTTCTCCGATGGCGTCGATAACGCCAAAAAATTCATGACCAATAACGCGCGGGTATTTGGCAAACGGATTGTGGCCGCGATAAATATGGCTATCGGAACCGCATATCCCCGCCAGCTTAATTTTTACCCGCACCTCGCCCGCGGCAGGCTGCGGGATCGGACGCTCTTCAATCACCAGTTCGTTGGGCTGGCGAATCACGATACTTTTCATTTTGACTTCCTTCTTTACCAGTTCCACAACGTGCCGTCTTCCAGACGCGCTACAGGCAAATAGGCCGGTTCATAGGGGTATTTCGCGGCCAGTTTTTCATCGAACTCAATTCCCAGCCCCGGTTTTTCACCCGGATGCATATAGCCGTTATCAAACGTCCAGCTGTGCGGGAAGACTTCCAGCATCTGTTCGGAATAGCCCATATATTCCTGGACGCCAAAATTCGGCACCCACAGGTCGAAGTGCAGCGCGGCCGCCATGCAGACCGGAGAAAGATCGGACGGCCCGTGTGAACCGGTGCGTACCTGATAAAGCGAGGCAAAATCGGCGATCCGACGCATCCCCGTAATCCCGCCTGCGTGGGTAATGGTGGTGCGGATATAGTCAATCAGCTGCTCTTCGATCAGCTGTTTACAATCCCAGATGCTGTTGAAGACTTCTCCGACGGCAATCGGCGTGACGGTATGCTGACGAATTAAACGGAAACACGCCTGATTCTCCGCCGGTGTCGGATCCTCCATCCAGAACAGGCGGTAATCTTCAATACTCTTGCCAAAACGCGCCGCTTCAATCGGCGTCAGGCGATGATGCATGTCGTGCAGTAGATGCTCGTTAAAGCCAAATTT
The DNA here is from genome assembly GCF_964241505.1 of Klebsiella sp. Q11. Classification (NCBI taxonomy): domain Bacteria; kingdom Pseudomonadati; phylum Pseudomonadota; class Gammaproteobacteria; order Enterobacterales; family Enterobacteriaceae; genus Klebsiella; species Klebsiella sp. Q11. The sequence goes on along the minus strand of NZ_CAXSXW010000004.1, from coordinate 184,203 downwards.
TTCGCGTACCGCGGCAAACAGCTGTGGCGTAAAATCGAGATACTTCTCGGTAGACCACAGCTGCTCTTCCGGCCACTGGCCTTTGGTTGCCGGCTCGTAGGCCTGCCCTTTACCTTTCGCCATCCCGTAGGTGGTTTTCATCCCCGGCACGCCGCACTGCACGCGAATCGCTTTAAACCCCATCTCTTTGTGGCGCGCGTAGTCATCCAGCACTTCATCGATGGAGTGACCCGTAGTGTGGCAGTAGACCATCACGCCTTCGCGCGAAGCTCCGCCCAGCAGCTGGTAGAGCGGCATGCCTGCGGCTTTCGCCTTGATATCCCAGAGCGCCATATCGATAGCGGAAATCGCCGACATCGTGACCGGACCACGACGCCAGTAGGCACCCTTGTAGAAAAACTGCCAGATATCTTCGATGCGATGCGCGTCGCGGCCAATCAGCTGCGGACAGAGATGATCCCGCAGATAGGACGCAACGGACAGCTCGCGACCGTTTAGCGTCGCGTCACCTAATCCGACGATCCCGTCATCAGTGGTGACTTTAAGGGTGACGAAGTTGCGTCCCGGACAGGTGACGAAAACTTCAGCGGCAACGATCTTCATTTCTCATTCCTTACTTCTGTGCGGTTAGTGGGTAAAAGTAAACCATCAGACCTACTACCATACAAGTATAACGATCGAAAAAGACGCGGCAGATCACAGTATCTCATCGGGGATAAAAGCGGCGTGAACAGAGAAAGCGAGCGAAAAGGCAGGAAGAGATGGGCCGGGACAGCATCACCTGGCCCGGCTCACTCAGTAAAAGAAGGCTATGCGCGTCCCCAGCCGGCCACAATAATCAGCATGCCGCACAGCGCAACCAGCGCGCCGGCCCAATCATAGTGGCTGAGTTTGACGCCATCGATAAAGCGCAGCCACAGCAGCGCAGTACACACGTACACCCCACCGTAAGCGGCATAAACCCGTCCGCTTGCCTCGGGGTGCAGCGTCAGAAGCCAGACAAAAAGCGCCAGCGCCAGGGCCGTCGGCATCAGCAGCCAGGGCGTCGCCCCGCGTTTTAACCAGAGCCAGGGTAAATAGCAGCCAATGATTTCGCACAGGGCGGTAGCAAAGAAAAGCAGCGTGGTTTTTAACATGCAAAGCGTCGTAAGTTGAACAAGCGTTAACGCATTCTACGCAATAATGGCCGTCGTATACTCTGTTTTGTCGGGTATGCCGTCGAAAGGAGATGTAGTAAACTTAATCCAAGGGAATCGCTTAAAGGAAATCGTGATGAACACAACTCTGAACAAACGCTGGTGCCTGACTGCCCTGCTGGCGCTGAGCGCGGTGGTCTTTACCGCATCGTCATTCGCCAAAACGGACACGCTGGTCATCGAATCCGGCGACAGCGCCCAGAGCCGCCAGCAGGCCGCCATGGAAAAAGAGCAGTGGAATGACACCCGCACTTTACGCCAGAAGGTCAACAAGCGCGCCGAAAAAGAGTGGGATAAAGCCGACGTGGCTTTTGACGCCCAGGACAACTGCCAGAAGAGCGCGAACGTCAACGCGTACTGGGAGCCTAACACCCTGCGCTGCCTTGACCGCCGCACCGGTCGCACCATTACCCCGTAATGAATGGCGCCCGCACGGGCGCCACAATCAGCAAAACTTCGCTATAACACACAGGTACTCCCATGACTGACGCTTATCACGTCAAACTCCGCCCGCTTGAACGCGAAGATCTTCGCTTTGTCCACCAGCTCGACAACAACGCCAGCGTTATGCGCTACTGGTTTGAAGAGCCCTATGAAGCCTTTGTTGAGCTTTCCGACCTGTACGACAAACACATTCACGATCAGAGCGAACGCCGCTTTGTCATTGAATGCGATGGCGAAAAGGCCGGACTGGTTGAGCTGGTTGAAATCAACCACGTGCACCGCCGCGCCGAGTTTCAAATCATTATCTCTCCCGATTATCAGGGAAAAGGTCTGGCCACCCGCGCCGCTAAGCTCGCGATGGACTACGGCTTTATGGTGCTCAACCTGTATAAGCTCTATCTCATCGTCGATAAAGAAAATGAAAAAGCGATCCACATCTACCGCAAGCTCGGATTTATGGTGGAAGGCGAGCTGATTCATGAATTCTTTATTAACGGCGAATACCGCAATACCATCCGCATGTGCCTGTTCCAGCACCAGTATCTGGCCGAGCATAAACCGCAGGGCCAGACGCTGCTGAAACCGACGGCTCAGTAATAGTCAATAGTGCTTTTGATGGTGTAGTGGCGGGTTAACGCAGGCTGCACGCTGTCGTCGACAACCTTAAGCTCGCAGCTTACCGGGTTGTCGTGACTGTCGTAATCGCAGGTCTGGCTTACGTTGCCCAGCGCGCGGTCATTGAAGGTGCTCACTGCGGTGTAGTCCATTTTTTTGCGCGGATCGGATGACGGCGTTGAGGCCACCGTAAATTGTTCACCTTTGGCTATGGTGGTTTTGCCCAGCGGATAGCCTTCTCTATCGTAGCGGTACGTCGCTGTACTCTCCTTGCCGCGAGCGGTGACGACAAACCCGTTATCATCGGTTTCCCAGGAGACCCCAGCCGAGGGCATTTCCGCCAGCTGACATTTGCCTTGTAAACGCAGGCGCTTTTCGTGGCTTTGCGCATCCAGGTAGTAGTTAGCGTCCAGTACCAACGCTGCGCCGGTTTTATTCTCCCGATCCTCAAATGCCAGCAGGTCAAAGCACCCTTCGCTGGATAAACGCCCTTTAACCCACTTCACCACCTGATCGTGTTCGTCATACAGCGTCTGGCTAAACGCTTTCACCGGCCCGCGCAGCGGATCGAACTCAAATTCGTTAGAAAAGCTGGCCATTTCCGGGGTGAAGGCCTGCGGCGCGCCCTTTTCATCGCAGGCGCTAAGCGCCCCGACAGCCAGTAACAGCAACAACCGTTTTTTCACGCGCGATTCCTTTTGTGCATAGTACAATCATATTAGCAAATACAATTGTTTACACCACTTCTGCTATGCTTAAGTCTGGATAACGTTAATAAGGAGTTTATGATGAAACTATCACCCTGGCTATGTGCGGCTCTGCTGCTGGGTTCGACAGCTGCTTTCGCGGCGCCGGATTCCTGCGAGCGGGTAAAAAGCGATATTCAGCAGAAAATCATCAACAACGGCGTCCCGGAATCGGGCTTCAGCCTGACGATAGTCCCGAACGACCAGCCCGATCGGCCCGGCGCACAGGTTGTCGGCCACTGCGCCAACGACACCTTTAAAATCATCTATACCCGCGACAGCGGTGCGCAGTAACCTCGCCGAATGTCTGGAGAAGTCTTATCCCTCGGTTGACCAGGGATAAGATCTCTCTACTCCATTTTAAGTATCATTCCTCACTCTCCACGCCGACCTTACGAAGGCGTTGGCATTACGCCATTATAACAAAATCATGGAGTGAGCAATGTCTAACCAGGAACATACCGACGGCCTTACCCGTCGAACGCTAATCAAATCAACCGCCCTTGGCTCGCTGGCTCTCGCCGCCGGCGGTTTATCGCTGCCTTTCAGCCTGAGTCACGCCGCTGCCGCGGTGCAAGACGCCGCTCACGGCGAGGAGCGTATCGTCTGGGGCGCCTGTTCGGTCAACTGCGGCAGCCGCTGCGCCCTGCGTTCACACGTGCGTGACGATGAAGTCGTCTGGGTCGAAACCGACAATACCGGCGCGGATATTTATGGCGATCACCAGGTGCGCGCCTGCCTGCGCGGCCGATCCATCCGCCGCCGCATTAATCATCCCGACCGCCTTAACTATCCCATGAAGCGCGTCGGCAAACGCGGCGAAGGCAAGTTTGTCCGCATTAGCTGGGAGGAGGCGCTGGATACGATCGCCGACAATCTCAAACGCATCGTCAAAGAGTATGGCAACGAAGCGGTTTATATTAACTACTCCTCCGGGATTGTCGGCGGCAATATCACCCGCTCCTCCCCTTACGCCTCGCTGGTCGCGCGTCTGATGAACTGCTACGGCGGTTTTTAAGCCACTACGGTACCTACAGTACCGCGCAGATTTCCTGCGCGATGCCGTATACCTACGGCAGCAACGACGGCAACAGCACCTCCGATATCGAAAACAGCAAGCTGGTGGTGATGTTCGGCAATAACCCGGCGGAAACCCGCATGAGCGGCGGCGGGATCACTTACTATTTAGAACAGGCGCGAGAGCGCTCTAACGCGCGAATGATCGTTATCGACCCGCGCTACACGGACACCGCCGCCGGGCGGGAGGATGAGTGGATCCCGATTCGCCCCGGCACTGACGCCGCGCTGGTGGCGGGCATCGCCTGGGTGCTGATTAATGAAAATCTGGTCGATCAGGCGTTCCTCGATACGTACTGCGTCGGCTACGATGAAAAAACGCTGCCGGCAGATGCCCCGAAGAACGGGCATTACAAAGCGTATATTCTTGGACAGGGCGATGACGGCGTGGCGAAAACGCCGCAATGGGCCTCGCGGATCACCGGCATTCCCGTCGACCGCATCATCAAGCTGGCCAGGGAAATCGGCAGCACCAGGCCGGCTTACATTTGCCAGGGATGGGGTCCGCAGCGCCAGGCTAACGGTGAGCTGACCTCCCGGGCGATCGCCATGCTGCCTATTTTGACCGGCAACGTCGGCATCAACGGCGGCAACAGCGGCGCGCGCGAGTCAACTTACACTATCACCATCGAACGCATGCCGCTGCCGGAAAACCCGGTGAAAACCCAGATCTCCTGCTTTAGCTGGACCGACGCCATCGATCGCGGCGCGGAAATGACCGCCACCCGCGACGGCGTGCGTGGCAAAGAGAAGCTGGACGTACCGATTAAATTCATCTGGAACTACGCCGGCAATACCATCATTAACCAGCACTCCGATATCAATAAGACCCACGAGATCCTGCAGGACGAAAGCAAGTGCGAGACGATCGTGGTTATCGAAAACTTTATGACCTCCTCGGCCAAATACGCCGATATCCTGCTGCCGGATCTGATGACCGTCGAGCAGGAAGACATTATTCCCAACGACTACGCCGGCAATATGGGCTATCTCATCTTTATTCAGCCGGTCACCTCCGCTAAATTCGAGCGCAAACCTATCTACTGGATCCTCAGCGAAGTGGCAAAACGGCTTGGCGAGGATGTCCACCAGAAGTTTACCGAAGGCCGTACCCAGGAGCAGTGGCTGCAGCATTTGTACGCGAAAATGCTGGCGAAAGACCCGGCGCTCCCGAGCTACGATGAACTGAAAAAGATGGGGATTTACAAGCGTAAAGACCCCAACGGTCACTTTGTGGCCTACCGCGACTTCCGCAAAGACCCGGTCGCCAACCCGCTAAAAACCCCGTCGGGTAAAATCGAGATCTACTCCAGCCGTCTGGCGGATATCGCCGCCAAATGGCAGCTGGAAAAAGACGAAACCATCAGTCCATTACCGGTATATGCTTCTACTTTCGAAGGCTGGGACGATCCTCTGCGCGAGAAATTCCCGCTGCAAATGTTCGGCTTCCACTATAAAGCGCGTACCCACTCCAGCTACGGCAACGTGGATGTCCTGCAGGCGGCCTGTCGTCAGGAGGTGTGGCTAAATCCGCTGGACGCCGAAAAGCGCGGGATTAAGAACGGCGATATGGTGCGCGTATTCAACGCCCGCGGCGAGCTGCGCATTCCGGCTAAGGTGACCCCGCGCATCATGCCCGGCGTGTCGGCGATGGGCCAGGGCGCCTGGCATGACGCCAACATGAATGGCGATCGTATCGATCGCGGATCCTGTATTAATACGCTGACGACGCACCGCCCTTCGCCGCTGGCTAAAGGCAATCCGCAGCACACCAATCTGGTCGAAATCGAGAAGGTTTAAGGAGTAAACCATGAGCGCTCAGTATGGATTTTTTATCGACTCCGCCCGCTGCACCGGCTGTAAAACCTGCGAGCTGGCCTGCAAGGATTATAAAAACCTCACGCCTGACGTGAGCTTTCGCCGCATCTACGAATACGCGGGCGGCGACTGGCAGGAGGACAACGGCGTGTGGCAGCAAAACGTCTTCGCCTATTACCTGTCCATCGCCTGCAACCACTGCGAAGACCCGGCCTGCACGAAAGTGTGCCCCAGCGGCGCCATGCACAAGCGCGATGACGGCTTTGTGGTGGTGAACGAAGCGGTGTGCATCGGCTGTCGTTACTGCCACATGGCCTGCCCGTACGGCGCGCCGCAGTACAACGCGGCAAAGGGCCATATGACCAAATGCGACGGCTGCTATGACCGGGTCGCCGAGGGTAAGAAGCCGATTTGCGTCGAGTCCTGCCCGCTGCGGGCGCTCGACTTTGGCCCCATCGAAGAACTGCGCGAAAAGCACGGTCAGCTGGCCGCCGTCGCCCCGCTGCCGTCCGCGCACTTCACCAGGCCGAGTATCGCGATCAAACCGAACGCCAACGCGCGTCCGTGCGGCGATACCACCGGCTATCTGGCCAATCCGAAGGAGGTGTAAAATGGGAAATGGATGGCATGAATGGCCGCTGGTGCTGTTTACGGTGCTGGGGCAAAGCGTTGCAGGGGCGATAATCGTCAGCGGGCTCGGCTGGCTTTCGCTGAATAATAACTCCGAAGCCCGGCAGCGCCTGGTACGCTGCATGTTTTTTATCTGGCTGGTCATGGGGATTGGCTTTCTGGCGTCGATTATCCACCTCGGCTCGCCGCTGCGGGCATTTAACTCTCTTACCCGGGTCGGCGCATCGGCGTTAAGTAATGAAATCGCCAGCGGCGCGCTGTTTTTCGCCGTCGGAGGAGTCTGGTGGCTGCTGATGTTTCTCGGCAAAATGCCGGCAATCCTGGCCAAGGCCTGGCTTCTGCTCACCATGCTGCTCGGCTGCCTGTTCGTCCTGGAGATGACCCTGGTCTATCAAATTAATACCGTGCCGACCTGGTATAATGCCTACACCACCGCCGCCTTCTTCCTGACGATGGTGCTGTGCGGGCCGCTTTTCGCCGCCCTGCTGCTGCGGGTAGCCAACGTGCCTTTTAACGGCACGGTCTTCGCGTCGATGAGCGTCCTCGCGCTGCTGGCAAGCCTGGCCGTGGTCATTTTGCAGAACAGCGAACTGGCGGAGATCCGCAGTTCCGTGCAGCAGGCCAGCGCCCTGCTGCCAAACTACGGCTGGCTACAAATCCTGCGTTTAGCATTTTTGACGCTGGGCCTTGGCTGCTGGATCTGCCCGCTGGCAAGAAAGAAAAACCCGCGCATCGCCAGCCTGCTGCTCGGACTGATACTGGTATTACTCGGCGAGTTTATCGGTCGCGGCCTGTTTTATGGCCTACATATGACCGTCGGTACGGCGATTGCCGGTTAATGAATGGGTGCCGCGGCACCCTCTGCAGTAAGGAATAGATATGATGCAATCGCAAGACCGCGATGCCGTCGTACTCAGCGCCCGTACGCTGGGGGCGTTGTTCTCTTATGCTCCGGGCAGCGAGCAGGCTGCTCCGCTGGTTGCCGCCCTGCGCGAAGGCAGCTGGCAAAGTCAGTGGCCCTGGCCGGTCGCGAACGGCCTGGCGGCGCAGTTCGCTCTCGAAGACGATGAACCGCTGGCGGACGCCTGGCAGCGGCTGTTCATCGGCCCGTGGGCGCTGCCTGCGCCGCCGTGGGGCTCCGTCTGGCTGGATAAAGAAAGCGTGCTGTTTGGCGACTCTACGCTGGCGCTGCGCGAGTGGATGCGGGCTAACGGCATCGGTTTGTCTGAGCAACGCGCTGAACCGGAAGACCACTTCGGTACGCTGCTGCTGCTGGCGGCCTGGCTTTGTGAATCCGGTCAGGATGAGGCATTTAACCAGCTTCTGGCCTGGCATCTTCTCCCGTGGTCGGGCCGTTTTCTGAGCGTGTTTATTGCCGGGGCGGGAAACCCTTTTTATCAGGCTCTTGGTCAGCTGGCGCAAGAAACGCTGGCGCGATGGCAGGCGCGGCTGCCCTGCGCGGTCGCGGATAAGCCGCTCTACCGCTAATGCCCTGACGTTATGCCCGCCCGCCGGGCATAACGCATTTCGTGACAACGTCACCTTTAGTCTCTTTCGCACTTATCGCTTTTGCGTCTATGCTTATTCCCGGTAAAAATAAGCCCCATTTCCCGTTAACCGAATTCGCTGATGCATCGTCTTCACGCTTATCCTGATGTTCAGGTTATGTTTCGCCGCATGGTTATCGCCATGCTGGTCGGCGTCCTCGCCGCGCTCGCGGTTGCCCTGTTTCGCCATGCGATGACCGGTCTGGAAAGCCTGTTTCTGAGCAATGACAGCGGAAGCCTGGTGAACGCCGCCGAGTCGTTGCCACCATGGCGTCGGTTGCTGACGCCCGCGCTTGGCGGCCTTGCGGCTGGCGCCCTGCTCTGGCTCTGGCAGCGCCGCACCCTTGCGCGGCCCCGTGCGCCAACCGACTATATGGAAGCGCTCGAGACCGGCGACGGCGTGTTTGATACGCCAGCCAGCCTGGTAAAATCGCTGGCCTCTCTGCTGGTGGTGACGACCGGCAGCGCCATCGGTCGCGAGGGGGCGATGATCCTGCTGGCGGCGCTGGCCGCATCGCTGTTCGCCCGCCGCTTTACGCCAAAAGAAGAGTGGAAGCTATGGGTAGCCTGCGGCGCCGCCGCCGGGATGGCCAGCGCTTACCACGCTCCGCTGGCCGGGAGCCTGTTTATCGCCGAGATCTTATTCGGTACCCTGATGCTGGCGTCGCTTGGCCCGGTGGTGATTGCCGCGGTGGTGGCCCTGCTGCTGACCAATCTGCTGAACGGCGATTCGGCTCCGCTGTATCACGTTGAATTCCACGAAACCCTGAGCGCGACGCACTATGCGCTGATGCTGGCGACGGCGCTGCTGGCCGGGCTTTGCGGGCCGCTGTTTATCTGGCTGATGAGCTATAGTCACCGGTGCTTTGTCCGGCTGCACCTGTCGCCCCCGTGGCAGCTGGCGCTGGGCGGCCTTATCGTCGGTCTGCTGTCGCTGCTCGCGCCGGCCGTCTGGGGAAATGGCTATAGCGTTGTGCAAAGCTATCTTCTTTCGCCGCCGCTCTTCAGCGCCATGATTGTGGTGTTTGTCTGCAAGCTGCTCGCCGTGCTGGCCAGCAGCGGTTCCGGCGCGCCGGGCGGCGTTTTTACCCCAACGCTGTTTGTTGGGCTGGGGATCGGCATGCTGTTCGCCAGCCTGACCGGGCTATGGCTACCTGATTACCAGGCTATCGCGATAGTGGTTGGCTTAACCGGCATGGCGGCGTTTCTGGCAGCCACCACCCACGCGCCGATTATGTCCACGCTGATGATTTGTGAAATGACCGGACAATACGTTTTACTGCCCGGTTTACTGATTGCCAGCGTACTGGCGTCGGTGCTGTCGCGGACGTTACGCCGGGATTCTATCTACCGCCATCACCTCGCCGAGTATCGATAAGTCGATATACTGGCTCAGTTCACGCTGCTCCGCGCGCGGTAAGTAAGGCAGTTCGCCGATCAGCGGCGCCGGCAGCTTTTTGCTCAGCACCTCGATGATTTCAGCATAATGCGCCAGGCCTGGGTTAATCCGGTTGGCCACCCAGCCGATCAGCGGCAGGCCGTCGTTGGCAATCGCCTGCGCGGTCAGCAGAGCATGATTGATACAGCCTTCCTGAATGCCGACGACCATTAACACCGGCAGCTGTTCCTGCACCACCCATTCCGAAAGCGGACGCAGATCGTTCATCAGGCTGCGCCAGCCGCCGGTACCTTCAACCACCACATGTTCAACCTGGCCGCTGAGGCGCTGGAGACCATCCGACAGCAGCCCGTAGTTGATCGGGCAACTGTGCGCCACGCTGCTTTCATCTTCGCTTAACGCGATGGGATTGACAGCTTCATACGGTAACACCAGCGATGACACGCTCTGTAAGACCAGCGCATCTTTGTTCCGCAGTCCGTCCGGCGTCTCTTTACTGCCCTTCGCCACAGGCTTGTACCCGGCGACGCTTTTGCCGCTGGCAGCCAGTGCCTGCAACAGCGCACGGGAAACCACCGTCTTGCCGACAGCGGTGTCAGTACCTGTTATGAAGAAACGCTTAAACATCACTAACCCCACAGTTATGTTGATGAAATATACGGGAGAGAAATAATCAACTGTGGAAAAAGTCTACGCGATGCTGCCGGAAGCCAGCTTGAGATAGCGCAATTTTTGGTGTGAATATGAAAAAATGTTAACCCTGTAACAGTCGTATCAGCAGCGATCCGTTATAGAGGGCATCCTTTACCAGGGCCGCGCCAGCCATCGTTCCCCGGTTAGAAAACTGGGTGCTTTCCACGGCAATATGTCGGCTATAGGCTGGTAACGATTGTTGTCGAATACAATCAGATATTGCCGGAAACAGAATATCCGCGGCGAGATTGAAGGGAGAGCCGATAAGGATTTTCTGCGGGTTAAAGAGGTTAACCATAATCGCCAGAATCCGTCCAACGTGGTTCCCGACGCCGCTGATAATGTCCCGCGCCAGTAAATCCCCCTGCAGCGCGGCCTGACATAGCCATTCAACGCTCAGCGGCTGCTGATGCAGCATTGAGCTCATCGACTTCGCCATGCGGATCTGCGCCAGTTCCAGCACACTCTCCACGCTGGCAATGGTTTCCAGACAGCCATGGTTACCGCAATAGCAGCGTTTACCATACGGATCGACCTGGGTGTGGCCGATTTCGACCAGACTGCTGCTGCCCGCGTGCAGCAGACGACCGTCGGTGATCACGCCCGCGCCAACGTTATGGTCGATCACCACCTGAATCACATCTCGCGCTCCCCGGGAGGCGCCAAACAGCGATTCGGCCATGGTCCAGGCGCTGATATCGTGCTGAATATAAACCGATACGCCGGTATGATTGGCTAAGATTTCGCCCAGCGGCATGTCTTTAACGTCTTCATAAAACGGCATCCGGTGGATGATACCGTGCTCGGTATCGATGATCCCCGGCATGGTGACGGCGATGGCGGTTAAACGCTCCAGCTTCTTTTGGTGACGAATAAAGAACTGATCAACCTGATCGAGCAGCCGGCTCGCGAAGGGCTGAACGTGCTGTAACGCCAGTTCCAGCTGCTCTTCCACCACCAGCGCGCTGCTTAAATCCCGTAGCGCGAGGTGGATCTCGCCGCGGCTGATGCGGATAGAGAGGTAGTGCCAGGCTTCGGTTTCCACCATCAAGCCAACGGCAGGCCTTCCCCGGCTCCCTGGCTCCTGGATCTCCGTCTCCTGGACCAGATGCGCTTCCAGCATTTCGCGGACGATTTTGGTGATGCTGGCAGGGGCCAGCTGCGCGAAGCGCGAGAGGTCGATGCGCGACACCGGGCCAAGCTGATCAATCAGGCGATAAACCGCGCCCGCGTTGGTCTGCTTAATTTGATCGATATGGCCTGGCTGACTGTCCGCTACCACCGTTGACTCCCTTTATTTTCGCGCTTCGAAATAAACTGATGGCTATGGTGAAGCACTTCAACGGTACTCGTCAAATTTTTGCTTAGCCTTGTGATTTACCGCACATTTTTAGCCGTTATTTGTCCTAAATGTCTCATGTGGCGCTGGCAAGCAGCGATTCACGAAAACGCCGGGCCGCTTGCCCCTGTTCGTGATGCTTCGACCACACCAGCCACATTTCCGACACCGCGTCCTGCTCTTCGATCGGCAGCCAGCACATTTCCAACAGCTGGACCCGCCTGAAGGACGCCGGTAAAATCGACACGCCAAGACCGGCGGCCACCAGGCCGATAATCGTCATTGCCTCCCCCACCTCCTGGGTGATGGCTGGCGTCAGGTCGTAGCGGCGCATCAAGCCCAGAATGTCGTCATACAGCCCGGTACCCACATGGGGATCGAAAAACACGAACGGCTCCCGCGCCAGTTCCCGCAGGCTTACGCGCGGCTGGCTGGCCAGAGGATGATCGCGGGGCACCATCGCCAGCAGCGGTTCGCGCAGCACTCTTTCCCAGGCCAGGGTATCCGGCAGCTGGGTATTACGCATCAGTCCCAGATCCAGCGCGCCCTCGTTCAGCGGCACAATCTGCTCGCGCGTGTTGGTTTCCCGCGTCTGAATATGCACATCGGGATAGCGGCGGCGAAAGGTCGACAGCGTGTCGGAAACCGCCTTGATAAAGGGGGCCGATGAGGTAAAGCCAATGCGCAGCTCGCCGGTTTCGCCGTGGTGAAGCCGAGCCGCGCGCGCGGCAGCATCATCGACCTGCGAAAGGATCTGCCGGCTATCGGCGAGAAACTGCCTCCCGGCTTCGGTCAGGCTGACGCTGCGATTAGTACGAGCAAACAGACGCGCGCCAATTTGCTGTTCAAGGATTTGAATCTGCTGGCTAAGCGGCGGCTGAGAGATATTTAACCGCGCCGCCGCATGGCCAAAATGGAGCTCTTCCGCCACGGCAATAAAATAGCGCAGATGGCGCAGTTCAATATTCATATTTAAAACGTCTTATTTGAGATTATTAATATATTAGACAGAATATTTACATTTTCATACCCTGAATAAGTGGCCATTGCGGTCACTTAACTCTCTGTATATCAGCAAGGATTTTTCCGTGAGTCGTACAACTACCGTTGACACCGCCCCGGCAAACGACGTCAGCGACATCATCGCTCCTCAGCCAAACCAGTTTATCAAACGCGGTACTCCGCAATTTATTCGCGTCACTCTCGCCCTCTTTTCTGCCGGACTGGCGACGTTCGCGCTGCTTTATTGCGTCCAGCCGATCCTCCCGGTGCTCTCCAGTGAATTCGGCGTCTCGCCGGCCAGCAGCAGTATCTCGCTGTCGATTTCCACGGCGATGCTGGCGGTCGGCCTGCTGTTTACCGGTCCGCTGTCCGACGCTATTGGCCGCAAACAGGTGATGGTTACCGCGCTGGTGCTGGCCTCCTGCTGCTCACTGCTGTCGACGATGATGTCCAGCTGGCATGGGATCCTGATGATGCGCGCCCTGATCGGCCTGTCGCTGAGCGGCGTGGCGGCGGTCGGCATGACCTATCTGAGCGAAGAGATTCACCCCAGCGTGGTGGCGTTCTCAATGGGTCTTTATATCAGCGGAAACTCCATTGGCGGCATGAGCGGCCGTCTGCTGACGGGGGTATTTACCGATTTCTTCGGCTGGCGGATAGCGCTGGCGGTCATTAGCGGCTTCGCGCTGGCGGCCGCGCTGATGTTCTGGCGCATCCTGCCGGAATCGCGCCACTTCCGTCCAACCTCGCTGCGGCCAAAATCGCTGCTGATCAACTTCCGCCTGCACTGGCGCGATCGCGGGCTGCCGCTGCTGTTTCTTGAGGGTTTCTTGTTAATGGGGTCATTCGTGACGCTGTTTAACTATATCGGCTACCGCCTGATGCTTTCGCCGTGGTCCCTCAGCCAGGCGGTCGTTGGCCTGCTATCGGTGGCCTATTTGACCGGTACCTGGAGTTCGCCGAAAGCCGGGGCCATGACCGTTCGCTATGGTCGAGGCCCGGTGCTGCTGTTCTCGACTGCGGTGATGCTCGGTGGCCTGCTGCTGACCCTGTTCTCGTCGCTGTGGCTGATTTTTATCGGTATGCTGCTGTTTTCCGCGGGTTTCTTCGCGGCCCACTCGGTGGCCAGCAGCTGGATTGGCCCGCGCGCGCGTCGTGCCCGCGGCCAGGCGTCATCGCTCTATTTATTCAGCTACTATCTGGGTTCCAGCATGGCGGGGACGTTAGGCGGCGTATTCTGGCATAACTACGGCTGGAACGGCGTAGGTGGGTTTATCGCGCTGATGCTGCTGGCGGCGCTGCTCACCGGCGCGTGTTTGCACAAGCGACTGAAATAACGCAGATTAACGTGGCCTGAAACGGGCCACGCTCTTCACCACATCCCCAGTACCGACGACATTCCCAACAGCTCTCTAACGGCATCGACGGAAAGCAGTGCTATAAACAGCCAGGTAAACGGATTCATAATCCACCTCGCATCGGCGGCCTGTGCCTGCATTAAGTTTAGCCGTAGTTCAGAGAAAGCGTCTGCTACTTTACGCACATCTGGATTATTTCGAGCCAAACATAAAATACGCAATCGATTAATCACTACATTATGCTGATGCTTGCGTCCAGCGGGCAAGCCGACGCTGTGGGCAATTTCCCATTAACGTCGGGGTGATTTATGTCGAAAGCGCCCGCATCCCTCGACCCCACCGGCGGATCGCGATAGTGTAGGCCCACGAAAAAGCTTTTGTTCACTTGCCACCGTCAGAGTGTAAACATGACCGAAAATAAAAATTATCATCAGCTTACCCGCACCTTCCAGCGACTCTCCCGCTTCTCGCATCTTTCCGCCATCGCCGGCTGGGATATGTTCGCCATGATGCCGCCCGGGGGCAGCGCGGCCCGCGGCGAAGCGCTGGCCGAGCTTGGCGTTTTGCAGCATCAGATCCTGACCGATAAAAAAGTGGGTGAATGGCTGCAGAATGCGCTTCAGGAAGAGCTAAATGATGTGGAACAGGCCAACCTGCGCGAAATGACCCGCCAGTACGAACAGGCGGCGCTGCTGCCGGAAAGCCTGGTGGAAGCGAAATCGCTGGCAGGTAGCCGCTGCGAGCATGCCTGGCGCAGCCAGCGTCCGGCGAACGACTGGCAGGGTTTTGCCGAGAACCTGCGTGACGTCGTCAAACTGAGTCGCGAAGAGGCGCAGATTCGGGCTGCGGCAAAAGGCGGTTCCCGCTACGACGCGCTGCTGGATATTTTTGAACCCGATATGACCAGCGCCCGTCTTGACGTGCTGTTCGCGGACCTGAAATCCTGGCTTCCTTCGCTACTGGAGAAGGTGGTTGAGAAGCAGGCGCAAACGCCGCTCATCGAACCTCAAGGGCCGTTTCCGATTGCCGACCAGCGCGAGCTGGGGCTGGAAGCGATGCGCGTGCTGGGATTTGATTTTGACGGCGGACGCCTGGATATCAGCGCCCACCCGTTCTGTGGCGGCGTGCCCCAGGACGTCCGTATCACCACGCGCTACAACGAAAACGACCTGCTCAGCGCGCTGTTTGGCGTCATTCACGAAACCGGCCACGCGCGCTATGAACAAAACCTGCCGCGCAACTGGCTCGATCAGCCCATTGCCCTCGCCCGCTCCACGGCGATCCATGAATCGCAAAGCCTGTTTTTCGAGATGCAGCTTGGCCGTAGCGACGCCTTCCTGCAGCGCCTGCTGCCAACGGTACGCCAGTACTTTGGTGAACAGCCGGCCTTTAGCCGCGAAAACTTCATCGCATGGAATCAGCGCGTCAAGCCGGGCTTTATCCGCGTCGACGCTGACGAAGTGAGCTACCCGGCACACGTTATTCTGCGCTACGAAATTGAACGCGCGCTGATTGATGGCGAGATTGAAGTCGAGGATATTCCGGCGCTGTGGGATGAAAAAATGCAGCACTGGCTGGGACTTTCCACCCTCGGCAACTATCGCGACGGCTGTATGCAGGATATCCACTGGACCGACGGCGGTTTTGGCTATTTCCCTTCCTACACGCTTGGCGCGATGTACGCCGCTCAGCTGATGGCCTCCGCCAGACGGGCGCTACCGCAGCTGGAAAGCGATATCGCCAACGGTAACTTCAGCGCCCTGTTTGACTGGCTGCGGCAAAATATCTGGCAGCACGGTAGCCGTTTTACCACCTCGCAGCTGATTCAGCATGCAACCGGAGAAGACCTTAACAGCGACTATTTCCGCCAGCACCTTACCTCGCGTTATCTGTAAATCACCGGCGTCGGGCCGCGTCCGACGCCGTGTCCCATCGTTGTAGCAGCGCGTTGTACATATGGTTACACGCCGATACCAAACACTCACGGAAACCTCGATAAGACAGGCATATAGTTCTTTCAACGGCCCCGCAGTGGGGTTGAAACAAGAAACCTTTTCGAGGATATCAGAATGAAAAAAGTATTAGCTCTGGTCGTTGCCGCTGCAATGGGTCTGTCTTCTGTTGCTTTCGCTGCCGATGCTGCCACCACCACGACTCCGGCGCCGGCTGCTGCAACTCACAGCACCACCGCTAAAGCGACCCACCATAAGAAACACCATACCGCCGCTGCGAAACCAGCTGCTGAGCAGAAAGCGCAGGCTGCGAAAAAGCACAAAAAAGCAGCCGCTAAACCCGCTGCCACCCAGAAAGCGCAGGCCGCTAAAAAGCACAAAAAAGCAGAAGCTAAACCGGCTGCCACCCAGAAAGCTCAGGCCGCTAAGAAACACAAAAAAGCCGCTGCTAAACCGGTAGCTCAGAAAGCACAGGCAGCGAAAAAACACCACAAAACCACCAAACATCATACCGCTAAACCAGCTGCACAACCGGCTGCTTAATCTCCCGGGTTAAGCGATGTGATATGATATCGGCGCTGGCTTCAGCGCCGTTTTTTTCTGGAGAGCACCATGCTGCGGCGCTATCGTTTTGAGCTCATCCTGATCTTGCTGATTATCTGCGCGCTGGTCGCCAGCCGTTTTTTTCTTTACTAAACCTATTGCTGCCACAGGTTGTCGCCGAGACCGTCGTCAAACGTTTGACGTAACGCGCCGTTAGCCAACGACGAACCGCCAGAATATCAAGCGAAAGCACGCTCCGGTCGATACGCACCCACACCGCCGTCAACAGCCCCAGACAGCAGCCGATACCGTCGGCGATATGAATACACTGCGGAAAAAAGAGAATATCGTTGGGGTCGCTTAATGCGGTCGCCAAACCTGCCATCACCCCGCTACGCTTTGTTGCCACCTGCTGCGCAACGGCACCTTCACGCAATATTGCCGGCAGCGTTAGCGCCCGGAAGAGAAAAAGTAAGGGATGAAGATTTTGCTGACGAGAACACCGGCGGCCTGCCCGGGGATTTATCTATCAATCAAACGCCGGAACGGGCGGCGCTGGCCGCAAAACGCGCTCAGCCCGCCGCTTAAACCTGCCTGGTTCCGCCACGATGAGGCCGCGGATTAAAGAACGTGAACCGCCGTCACCAGCAGATAGCCCGTCGCGCCCCAAATCATTGCTGATACCAGCGAAACGTAAACCAATGCGCGAATACCTTGTTTAGACATAAATCCTCCCGTACATCGGGTGTTTGACATTGCAGATATCATCGCCGGGATAACATCTCTGTTTGCTCAACAAGGTGATAGCAATAACAACGTTTTCGGTGAGAAAATGTTTCGCTTTGAAAGTAAGTGATAAACAGGTAAAGAAGTCCGATTTTCCTGTGAAGATATCTCTTTTTTTGCGTGATATTGGCCGTTTTCGCCATTAACTGCCTTGAGAAAAAGCTGAACAGCAAATCCTTTATTCGGCACCCGCCGGTTGTACGTTCGGATACACGATTTATGTTGCTTCCGCTGCCCTTTTCTGCGGAAATAACGCCGCAGGAAAATGGCGTTAACATATTGAATTCACGCCATTCATCCGTAAGCGACTGGCGTTTTTTGCTGATTTCGCCTGCCGCCTGGCTTAATTAAAATTATTCTTAACTTTCATAAACTTAAATCTGCTGCTACTTTCAATATACATAATTATCTCCCCAGAGAGTGATATGCGTAGAGACGTCCTGTTATTACTGTGTTCAATTTCCCTGTTTCCAGCGCTGGTCCAGGCTGACGATGATGGCATGAGTGCAAAAGATATTAAGACGCTGTTTTTTGGTCACGACGACCGAAAACCGGTCAGCAACCCCACGGACGATCCCTGGGATGCGATTGGGCAACTGGAAACCGCCAGCGGTAATCTCTGTACCGCCACGCTTATCGCCCCCAATCTGGCGCTCACCGCCGGGCACTGCCTGCTCACGCCGCCCAAAGGCAAGCCGGATAAACCCGTCGCGCTGCGTTTTATCTCGCGTAAAGGCGGCTGGGTGTACGAAATTCACGGTATTGAAGGCCGCGTAGATCCTTCGCTGGGGAAACGGCTTAAGGCGGACGGCGATGGCTGGATAGTTCCCAGCGCCGCGGCGCCGTGGGATTTTGGCCTTATCGTGCTGCGCTACGCCCCTTCCGGCATTACGCCGGTGCCGATTTTTAGCGGCAGCAAAGCCGATCTGACCGCCGCGCTAAAAACCGCAGAACGAAAAGTGACTCAGTCTGGCTATCCGGAAGATCATCTGGATAATCTCTATACCCACCAGGATTGCGTAGTCACCGGCTGGGCGCAGACATCGGTGCTCTCTCATCAGTGCGATACGCTGCCGGGGGATAGCGGCTCGCCGCTGCTGCTGAAAACCGACGACGGCTGGCAGGTGATTGCGGTGCAGAGTTCGGCGCCTGGACCAAAAGATCGCTGGCGGGCGGACAACCGCGCCATCTCCGTCACCGGCTTTCGCGATAAGCTTGAAGCGCTGGCTGCCCAGTAAGCGGTCAGCCTTGCTGCTGGCGCAGCTGCAATAACGACGCGACGGGCATCGGCTCGCTGAAGAAGAAACCCTGCAATCTGTCGCATCCCGCCCGCCGCAGCAGCGCCAGCTGTTGCTGATTCTCAACGCCCTCCGCCACCACCGTGATGCCTAACGCTCCGGCAATACGGACGGTCCCGCGAACCAGCTCCGCCGCCTGGGTATCCACATCCACCAGCCCGGCCAGGGACTTGTCGATTTTAAGACTGTCGAAGCTGAAGCTGCGTAAATAGCCGATGCTGGAATAGCCGGTGCCAAAATCATCGAGCGCCACCGCGATGCCAAGCGCCCTTAAATTCTCAATAGCCGACTTCGCCCGCTCGGGATTCTCCAGAACGTAGCTCTCCGTGACTTCGAGCTGTAGCCGACGGGCCGGGAAATGACAGCGGCCCAGCACCTGCACCACCCGCGACTCAAACTCCGGATCGCGGAACTGCGCCGGGGAGATATTCACCGACAGCAGCAGATCGTCCAGTGGCTGCAGTTCGCTACAGGCGCGTTCAAGCACAAACTGGCCAAGCGCGTAGATCAAACCGCTACTTTCGGCGATACCGATAAACGCATCCGGCGGCAGCGCCCCCTGAGGACGCCGCGGCCAGCGCAGCAGCGCTTCCACGCCTTCCATAACCAGCGTATCGGCGTTGACGATCGGCTGATACCAGACATCAAACTCTTCGTTCTCCAGTCCCTGACGAATGCCATTTTCGATATTCAGCTGATACTGCCGCGCGTCGCTGAGCGCTTCGTCATACCAGGTCGTGCGCCCTTTGCCGGTTTTTTTCGAGTGGTACATGGCAATATCGGCGCGGCGAAAAAGCTCGGTGCTGGAGCAGCTTGCCGGGAGGCCGCTGGCGATACCGATACTGGCGCTGATATAAATTTTTCGCTCGTTGAGGATAACGGGCGCTTTTAACAGTTCCAGTACCGCCCAGGCAAAAGCCAGCGCCTGATTTACCGCCTGTTCGCCGCTTACCGTCATCGCGAACTCATCGCCGCCCATACGCGCCAGCATCCCTTCAGGCGGAACGCGCTCCCGAAGTTCTTTCGCAACATGAATAATCAGCGCATCGCCAACATCATGGCCGTAGTTATCATTAACATCCTTAAAGCCGTCGAGATCGATAAATACCACGCTTTGCATTTGGTGTTGGGAGGTTTCGCACACCTGGTTAAGGCGTTCGATCAGCGCCCGCCGGTTTGGCAGGCGGCTCAGCCAGTCGGTCATGGCACTGTCGCGCGCCAGCTTTTCGCCGCGCGCCAGCTTGTAAAGCCCGAGGTAGCTGAAGAGAATAAACAGCAGGATCAGCCCAGCCGCCACGGCGGCAATCAGCCGCATACTGTCGGAGGCCGCCCGCGCGGCTTCCGCGCCGGGAAGCCCCGGCTGCCAGCTCAGGTACCCCACGATCTCCCCGCCCTGGGTGCGCAGCGGAATACTGTATTCACCGCCGCCTGGCGTGACGTGCAGGTTGCGAATCTGAAACGTGTCGCCCAGGCGCTCAAGCATTTGCGAGTTGATATGGCGGGTGATCACCAGATAGCGACGCGTATCATCATGCACCTGTAGCCGCCCTGCCGTCGGGCGAATCAGGCCAATACCAATAAACGCAATACCGGCTCGGGTTCGCGTGATACCGGCATAAGCGCTTTTACCGCTGCGCAGCCCGGCGGCATGCTGCGAGATAAGCGAACGAAAACCGTTGCCGAGGAATTGGGTATCCTGCTCGGTAAAGCTCTCACTGCGAAACGATCCCCACAGCACCCGATAGTGCTGGTCGAGTACGAAAGTGCCGTCATAGAGATTATTGATTTTAAAACCCGATCCCCATGAGTTGTAGAGCCATTGCGGATCGAGCCTGTCGGTATAGGTCTGATGCACCGCATCATCCCAGATAGCGTTATCCATCACCAGCGACAGCACGCGGTTCACCGAGGTCTGCACCGCCCCGTCCACCGATAGCACGGAACGATGTTTATCAATTTCGTTTGCTTTCAGGCCGATCAGGTGTTGGGTGAGATAAAGGAGCGAAACAATGGACACGATTAAGCCGATCCCGGCGAGGACAATCATGATGGACAGCGTTCTGGCGGAGGGAATATTGCGCCAGCCTGGCAAATGAATCATGTTCTGCCCTCATATCGGCCGGCAGCAAAATACGCCGAACTGGCTCTTTTTTAAGCGTAATACAGAGAGCAGAATTTGCCGCCCGCATTCACAGGCGGCATCATATCAGGCGAGTTTAATTAACACCATGCCGACCACCAGCAGAAGCAGACCGGCCCAGCCTTTATGATTCAGCCGCTGGCCAAACAGCACCCAGCCGGCGGCAATGGTCGCCGCGATACCGAAACCGCCCCACAGCGCATAGGCCACCGACAGGTCAATTCCTTTGACCGCCTGTGAAAGCGCGCTAAAGGCGCCCAGGACCGCCGCCAGCGACATAATGCCGTAGAATTTACGTCGAAAGCCGTCGGAAAATTTCAGAAAAACGTTGGCCAAAATTTCCAGCGCAATCGCCAGCGCCAGCCAGGCGGCGTGGACCCACTCAAACTGTTGCATGCGCTTTCTCCTTGCCCGGCTTCACCGCTTTCTGCGTCCCCGATTTAATCAAGACAATCCCGGCGACCAGGGTCACCAGACCGGCGATTTTTATCGTCGACAGCGTCTCATCAAACAGCAGGACGCTGAAGATAGTGATCAGTAAAATGCCGATCCCCTCCCAGAGGGCATAGGCCACGCCGAGGGCGATTTTTTTCACCGCGAAAGCCAGAAAAATATAAGAAAGCGCGATCATGACCAGCATTAAAATAAAACCAGTATGGCCGCCGCTTACGCTTGCCCATTTCATCGACAACGTGCCGGTAATTTCAGCAACGATAGCTAAAGCTAATAAAATCCAATAAAACATGATCCCTTCTCCTGCTTGAGAATATAATCCATGGCGGCTTACAGAGAAGTAAACCGGAAAAATTCTGACGTTAAATTAGCCGTGCGCAGCGCGCCAGCTCAGGCAGAGAGAAGAAGACTAAAGCGCCGAGCGCCAGTGCTGCTCGCCGAGAAAGCGGGAGTGAGAGAGGGATACTGCAGGGTGAAAAGAAATATACATCCTGAACTGATTGTCCATAAAATTACAATTATCCGCGGTATTGCTTCTCGTCATTTGCGGATCAAAATTGTCCTCTGTAGTTATACACACGCAAATTTGTACCATAACGCCACATTTAACTCAAAGTCTTTGCAGTTCTTTACCTCTGGTATTTGATTTGGATTAGTTTTTTCCGATCGCAATCACCATTATGATATCGTTCCGGCCATTATTGATTAATTGGTCGTTTTTTTTCATTTTAGCGGACGCGACGCGCTGAGACGCCGACTTTGCCAACGTCTACAATGACTCACATTAGACCCCATTTTTTCTCTCGCAGGGAGCGGTATGGCCAAACCCATCATCACGCTTAACGGCTTAAAAATAGTCATCATGCTCGGCATGCTGGTTATCATCCTGACAGGCATTCGCTTCGCGGCGGATATTATCGTTCCTTTTGTTCTGGCGATCTTTCTGGCGGTGGTGATAAACCCGCTGGTTCAGCTCATGGTGCGCTGCCGGGTACCGCGGGTGCTGGCTATTTCGCTCCTGGTCGGCGTGATTGTCCTGCTGGCCGTTGTGCTGCTGGCCTCGCTCGGCACGTCGCTTAACGAGCTTGCGCGCACCCTGCCGCAGTACCGTAATTATCTCTATGAACCGATGCAGGCCGTTGCGCCCTGGCTACAGCGCCTGGGCTTTACCGTGTCGGTGGTGGAACTGAATAAGTATATTGACCCCAACGCGGTGATGACGCTGGTGACCGGCCTGCTCACCCAGCTTTCCAACGCGATGTCCTCTATCTTCCTGCTGCTGCTGACGGTGGTCTTTATGCTGCTGGAAGTGCCGCAGCTTCCCGCGAAGCTGCAGCAGCTGATGTCGCGGCCGGTGGAGGGAATGGGCGCGATTCAGCGCGCGCTGGATAGCGTCTCCCACTACCTGGTGTTAAAAACCGCCATCAGCCTGGTGACCGGCCTGGTGGTCTGGGGAATGCTGGTGCTGCTGGACGTCCGCTTTGCTTTTATGTGGGGACTGCTGGCCTTTGCGCTCAACTACATTCCCAACATTGGTTCGGTGCTCGCGGCGATCCCGCCGATCCTGCAGGTGCTGGTGTTTGGCGGTCTGTACGAAGCGCTGGTGGTCCTGGCAGGCTATCTGGTGATTAACCTGGTGTTCGGCAATATTCTTGAACCGCGCATTATGGGCCGCGGGCTGGGGCTGTCGACGCTGGTGGTCTTCCTGTCATTGATCTTCTGGGGCTGGCTGCTGGGCCCGGTGGGTATGCTACTCTCGGTACCGTTGACGATTATCGTCAAAATCGCCCTCGAACAGACGGTGGCCGGGCAAAGTATTGCCTTTCTGCTGAGTGATTTGAGTAAAAACTAACGCCATTGCGCACGCTTCCCCGGAGGCGATGCTGACGCATCTGTCCGGGCTACCGGCCCGCAGACGACTCTTAACCTGTAGCCCGGGCAGGCGCTTTGCGCCGCCCCCGGGAGCAGCAGAGCGCGGAGCCGCTGAACTTCCCCGGAGGCGATGCGGCGCATCTGTCCGGGCTACCGGCCCGCAGACGCCCTTAACCCGTAGCCCGGCTAAACGCAGTGCGAGCCGGGAAGCCGCGCCAATGCCTCAACCCGGTACGTCCCCTGCTCGTAGACCAATCATTCGCAATCATTATTGATCGTCATCACATCTCTGCCCCGCCAATCATTACTCTTACGCTAACGATTCGCCATCGGCCTTAATTGATGCCCGCCACCTCGCGACGCACACTTACTTCCACACCAGGACAATCAAAACGATTCGTCGAATCAGGAGGTTAATAATGAGTGCCGAACAAACGACGGGACGCGTCTGGAACCGTCGCCGTACGGAAAAACAGCGGCGACTGACCGAGGCGAAGGTCTCGGGCAAAGTGATCCTCACCGACCAGCTGGTCGCCGTTCTTGAGCAGCTGCTGGCCCCCGGCGACCGGGTGGTGCTGGAAGGCAACAACCAGAAACAGGCTGATTTCCTCTCGCGGATGCTGGCGGAAGTTAACCCGCAAAAAATTCACGACCTGCATATGATTATGCCGAGCGTCGGGCGCAGCGAGCACCTGGACCTCTTCGAAAAAGGTATCGCCCGCAAGCTTGATTTCTCCTTCTCCGGTACCCAAAGCCTGCGTATTTCGCAGCTGCTGGAAGATGGCCTGCTGGAAATCGGCGCTATCCACACCTACATCGAGCTTTACTCTCGCCTGTACGTCGACCTGTCGCCAAACGTCGCGCTGATCGCCGGTTACAAAGCCGACCGCAAGGGCAACCTGTACACCGGGCCGAGCACCGAAGATACCCCGGCGCTGGTGGAAGCCGCCGCGTTCCATGACGGCATCGTTATTGCGCAGGTTAACGAACTGGTCGATGACGAGTGCGATCTGCCGCGCGTGGATATCCCCGGTTCGTGGATTGACTACGTGGTCGTCGCGGATAAACCGTTCTTTATCGAGCCGCTGTTTACCCGCGATCCGCGCCTGATTAAGCAGGAGCATATCCTGATGGCGATGATGGCGATTAAAGGCATCTACGCCGAGCATCAGGTGCAATCCCTGAACCACGGGATCGGCTTTAACACCGCCGCCATCGAACTGCTGCTGCCGACCTACGGCGAACAGCTCGGCCTGAAGGGTAAAATCTGTAAGCACTGGACGCTGAACCCGCACCCCACCCTTATTCCGGCAATTGAAAGCGGTTGGGTCGAGAGCGTGCACTGCTTCGGCGGCGAGCTGGGAATGGAAGAGTACATTCGCGCGCGTCCGGATATCTTCTTCACCGGCGCCGACGGCTCCATGCGCTCCAACCGCGCGTTCTGCCAGCTGGCGGGACAGTATGCGGTGGATATGTTTATCGGCTCGACCTTACAGGTTGACGGCTACGCCAACTCCTCGACGGTGACCCGCGGCCGCCTCTCCGGCTTCGGCGGCGCGCCGAATATGGGCCACGACCCGCACGGTCGCCGCCACGCTACGCCGGCATGGCTCAACATGATTACCGAACCGGATCCGATGCAGCGCGGTAAAAAGCTGGTCGTTCAGATGGTGGAAACCTTCCAGGCGGGCGTGAAGCCGACCTTCGTGGAAAAACTCGACGCCGTTGAGGTTGCCAAAACCTCCGGAATGCCGCTGGCGCCGGTGATGATTTACGGCGATGACGTCACCCACGTGCTGACCGAAGAAGGCATCGCCTATCTCTATCGGGCGGAAAGCCTGGAAGAGCGCCGGGCAATGGTGGCGGCCGTGGCCGGGATCACCGATATCGGGCTCGGCGTTGACGCCAAACGCGTGGCCGCACTGCGCCAAAGCGGCAAAGTCGTCTATCCGGAAGATATCGGTATCCGCCGCAGCGACGCCACCCGCTCTCTGCTCGCCGCCGGCAGCGTAGCCGATCTGGTGGAGTGGTCCGACGGTCTGTACAACCCACCGGCAAAATTCCGGAGCTGGTAATGAAAAAACTCTCTCCCCACGTTGCTGAAACCCGGGCCCGCTGGCTGGCCCAGACCGCCAGCGCCTGCCTGGTTGACGAAGCGCGACTCAGCCCCAAGCCGGGCCTGGTGGATAGCCGCGGCAACGGCGCGCATCAGGACCTGAACCTGGCCCTGATGGAGCGTTCGGCCCACAGCCTGCAGCCGACGTTTCACGCGCTGGCTCAGCAGAGCTGGCGGCGTCCGGCCGACGTTGCCCTGCGCGAAACCGTTGGTCGGCTTGGCCGCGAAGGCGAAGCGCGGATGATGCAGGCGACCGCCGGGGTCAATACCCATCGCGGCGCTATCTGGGCGCTGGGCCTGCTGGTCAGCGCGACGGCGATGCTCGGGGGGGAGGGTCAGGCACAGAGAATTACGGAAACCGCCGCCGCCCTGGCCCGTCTGCCGGACGCCTGCGCGCCAAAGACCTTCAGTAAAGGTCTGCGCGCCAGCCGCCGCTGGCAGGTTCCCGGCGCGCGGGAAGAAGCGCAGCGCGCTTTTCCGCACATCACCACCCTGGCGCTGCCGCAGCTATTGCGCAGCCGGGCCGCGGGGGCCAGCGAGGATCAGGCCCGGCTTGACGCGCTGATGGCGATTATGACCTCGCTTAGCGATACCTGCGTGCTCTCCCGCGCCGGAATGGCGGGCCTTGAGGCGATGCGGCAAGGCGCAGGCGAGGTGCTGGCGGCAGGAGGATGTGCGACAGCCAGGGGGCGCGCCGCGCTGGCGCGTCTCGACGTGCAGATGCTGGCGCAGAACGCCTCGCCGGGTGGCGCGGCGGATCTTCTTGCCGCCACCCTGTTTCTCGACCGGGTTTCCGCTTAACGCATTCAGAGGATGTTATGGAACAGATTAAATTGTCATTCCCTGCCAACCGCGCCCTCAGCGGCAAAGCGCTGGCAGGCGTTGTCGGCTCCGGCGATATGGAAGTGCTCTATACCGCCGGACAGAGCGATACGCTCAACGTCGAAATCACCACCTCCGTGGACAACAGCCAGGCGCGCTGGAACGCGCTGTTCGAACGACTGAGCCTGATTAACGGCCTGCCCGGCGGACAGCTGATCATCCACGATTTCGGCGCCACGCCCGGCGTCGCGCGGATCCGTATTGAACAGGTTTTTGAGGAGGTGGCTCATGCGTAACGATCGCAGCTTTATTGAACTCCGCGCCCGTGAACGCGCCCGCACCCTGCTGGATGACGGCAGCTATCGCGAACTGCTGGATCCCTTTGACGGCATTATGTCCCCGTGGCTCGGCGCGCAGGGCATCGTCCCGCAGTCCGACGACGGTATGGTCGTCGCAAAAGGCACCATTAACGGCCAGCCGGCGGTAGTCATTGCCATCGAAGGTACCTTCCAGGGCGGCAGCATGGGCGAAGTCTCCGGCGCGAAAATGGCCGCCGCCCTTGAGCTGGCGGCGGAAGATAACCGCAACGGCATTCCTACCCAGGCGGTGCTGTGCCTGGAAACCGGCGGCGTGCGCCTGCAGGAAGCCAATCTGGGCCTTGCCGCCATCGCCGATATTCATGCCGCAATAGTAGACCTGCGCCGCTACACCCCGGTAATCGGCATTGTCGCCGGTACCGTCGGCTGCTTCGGCGGGATGTCCATCGCCGCGGCGCTGTGCAGCTACCTGATTGTCACCCGTGAAGCGCGTCTGGGCCTCAACGGACCGCAGGTTATTGAACAGGAAGCGGGGATTGAAGAGTACGACTCCCGCGACCGTCCGTTTATCTGGAGCATGACCGGCGGCGAAATTCGCTACGCCAGCGGGCTGGTGGATGCCCTGGTGGGCGATGGCATCAACGCGGTGAAAAGCGCGATGAACGAAGCCATTGCCAAAGGCGTGCCCGCGCAGCATCGCAGCGACAAATATGAAGATTTCCTGACCCGTTTGACCCATTTCGATACCCGCCAGCAGGCGGATACCGCTCAGATCAAACAGCTATTCGCCCGGGAGGAGAAATAATGAGCCAGTTCACAAACCGCGCCGCGCTGTGGCTAAACCAGCTGGCGCCGAACGCCCCGCTAATGACCGGTCTGTGCCCCTCGGTGCAGGTTGCCGATGCCGATTTTAACGGTGAAACCGCCCGTTTTATCGCCGTGGTACCGGATGCTAATAACCATTATCCACGCGCCGCTCAGGGTGAAGTCGGCCTGCTCGAAGGCTGGACGCTGGCTAAAGTGGTCAACGAAACCATCGACGCCGATGCCAATAACGCGGTGAAGCGCCCGATTATCGCGGTTATCGATGTCCCCAGCCAGGCCTATGGCCGTCGCGAAGAAGCGTTCGGTATTCATCAGGCGCTGGCGGGCGCCGCGGGCGCCTACGCCAAGGCTCGGCTTGCCGGACATCCGGTGATTGGTCTGATCGTCGGCAAAGCGATGTCCGGGGCGTTTCTCGCCCACGGCTATCAGGCCAATCGTCTGATCGCCTTTAACGACGCCGGGGTACTGGTGCATGCGATGGGTAAAGAGTCCGCCGCGCGGATCACCCTGCGCACCGTTGAGGCGCTGGAGAAACTGGCGGCAACCATTCCGCCGATGGCCTATGACGTCAGCAACTACGCGACCCTCGGCCTGCTCTCCGCCCTGCTGGATATCAGTAATCCTGATGCGCCGAGCGCCCATGACCTGACGCTGGTCACCGACACCCTGCGCGACGCCATCGCTGACGCCCGCCGGGATGTCTCGCTGAAGTGCCGCCTTGGCGCGGAGAACCGCCGTAGTTCCCAACAGGTGCGCGATCGCATGCGCGCCAGCTGGTAGTCAGTCCCTAAGTAGAAGAAAACCTGCCGGAAGCGGCCGCCCGGGGCGCCATCGCGCGCCCCGGAAAGAAACCGCTTTTAGAAATTATAACAATCGCGCCAGTACTCTATTTTCATTTACAGGTGATTTATGACTTATGTGATTATTCATGCCCTCGCGCCGATTTTTGTCATCATGCTGCTGGGCTTCTGGGCCGGCAAGGCCAAAATGGTCGATAACAAAAACGTCTCTTTACTCAACATCTTCGTGATGGACTTCGCCCTGCCCGCCACGCTGTTCAGCGCCACGGTGCAAACGCCGTGGAGCGGTATTGTCGCGCAATCGCCGCTGGTGCTGGTGCTGACCGGGGCGATGTGGATTACCTATGCGGCCATCTACTTCCTCGCGACCCGCGTCTTCAAGCGCTCGCCGCAGGATGCCGCCGTGCTGACCCTGACCGTCGCGCTGCCTAACTACGCCGCGCTTGGCCTGCCGATTCTGGGCAGCGTGCTCGGCGAAGGCGCCTCCACCTCCCTCTCCGTCGCCGTTTCCATCGCCTGCGGATCGGTACTGATGACGCCGTTCTGCCTGCTGATTCTGGAACGTGAAAAAGCGCTCGCCGCCGGAGAGAACAGCGGCTCGACGCTGGCAATGCTGCCGGTTCTGATGTGGCGTTCGGTGAAAAAACCGATTGTCTGGGGTCCGCTGCTGGGGGTCGTGCTTTCAGCCATCGGTATCAAAATGCCGGATCTGCTGCTCGCCTCTATCAAACCGCTGGGCCTGGCGGCGACCGCCGCCGCGCTGTTCCTGACCGGGGTGATTCTGTCGGCGCGTAAGCTGCAGCTCAATGCGCTGATTGCCACTTCCACTATTGTCAAACTGCTGGTGCAGCCGTTTATCGCCTGGGGTCTGGTGATGCTGCTGGGGCTGCACGGCTCTATCGCCATTACCGCCATTCTGATGATTGCGCTGGCGGCCGGTTTCTTTGGCGTGGTCTTCGGCAACCGCTTTGGCGTGCAGTCGCCGGATGCGGAAGCGGTGCTGCTGTTAAGCTCGGTTCTGTGTATTCTGTCGCTGCCGCTGTTTATCACCTTAACGTCAGGAATCTAACGATGTCATCAACGCCGCGTCCTCATGATTTAGTCTGGTTGAATAATGCCGCCGCGCTGGAGGCGATTGAGGAGTCCTGGGTCGCGCAGCACTGGCGTATTAGCCTGCCGGTGGTGGTACGACGCGACGTTGATGCTAACGCCCGCATTCCGGTGGGCGTACGGGGTATGAAGCGCGAGCAGCGGGCCGCAGGCTGGGTACAGAGGGAAAATATCGTCCGTACCGTCAGCCCGGAAACCCTCGCCGATCGCCAACAGCTCCTGCGCTCGCCGTTTGTCTCCCAGCCGCCGGTGCAGGCGGCGATATCACTGACCTTACACCCCTGGCCGTGGCGCTGGGGCATTACCGGCAGCACCGGCTACGCGCTGGCCACCGAGATTCCGGTACTTCACGCCGCCAGCGATCTCGATCTGCTGATCCGCGCGCCGCAGCCGATCGCTCGCGAAGCGCTGCTCGCCTGGCAGTCCCGCGTCGCGCAGCTGCCCTGCCGGGCGGATACCCAGGTCGAAACGCCCGCAGGGGCTTTCGCGCTAAATGAGTGGCTGCGCGATGGCCGCGTCCTGCTGAAAACGTCCCGCGGCGCGCGCCTGACCGCTGCGCCGTGGAACAGGGAGGAAGCATGAAAATTCTCTTTACCTTTCCCGGTCAGGGAAACCAGCGGCCGGATATGCTCGCCGCGCTTCCCGACCGCCAGAATATCCTCGCTGAAGCGCGAACCGTGCTCGGCGATGAAGTAGACCATATAGATACCGCCGCCGCGTTAAAACATACCCGTGCGGTGCAGCTGTGCCTGCTGATCGCAGGCACAGCCTGGGCGCGGGAGCTGCAGCGTCAGGGAGTAAATCCGGACATGGTCAGCGGCCTGTCGATAGGGGCTTTCCCGGCGGCGGTGATGGCCGGCGCGCTGGATTTCACCGACGCCCTGCGGCTGGTGGCGCTGCGCGGCGATTTAATGGAGCAGGCGTATCCTCACGGTTACGGGCTGACGGCGATTATGGGCCTGACGCTCGACCGCGTGGAAAAGCTGATTGCCGACAGCGACCTCTATATTGCCAACCTGAACGCGGAAACGCAGATTGTCATTGCCGGACGCGACGACGAGATGGCCCGCGTGGCCCGGCTGGCGCTGGCGGCTGGCGCCGGTAAAGCACAGCGGCTGGCGGTCAGCGTACCTTCCCACTGCGCGCTGCTGGATGAACCGGCGGCTAAGCTGGCAAAAGCGTTCTCTAACGTCACGCTGCAGCGCCCGCGCTGCGCCTATCTGAGCGGTTCCACGGCGCGCGTTTTATGGGACCCGTTAAGCATTGCCGACGATTTGGCGCGGAATATGGCGCGAACCGTGCGCTGGCAGGAAGTGATGATCGCCGCTGACGAACGGGACGCGCGGCTGGCGATCGAGATGCCGCCCGGCGGCGTGCTGACCTGTCTCACCCGCCAGGCGGGCTGGCAGGGGGAGTGTATTGCGCTGGAGCGCAGCGGTATCGACGTTGCCCGTCACCTGGCGAACCGGCTTAACGGCTGAGGCTGCGGGCGTACATCCGCCCTTCTGCCGCCAGCGCCAGCAGGTCGGCGTCGCGCTCGCGATGGTGTGAGTAGACAATGGAGATCAGCTGGCGCATCTGATACGGCTCCGCCAGCTTCAGCAGCTGTACGTCGTTTTCATACACCTTTTTCATTCGTCCTGGCAGCAGCGCAAAGCCTACGCCCGCCTGCACCAGGCTAATCATCGAAAAGATATCGTTAACCCGGGTGACGATTTCAGGCTCGAATCCGGCCACCTGGAAGGCGTCCTGAAATCCGGCATAGGTGGCAAACCCTTCCGCCAGCGAAACAAACTTGCGCCTGGCGTAATCGCGCAGCTCGGCGGGAGCGGTGGTATCCAGCTGTTCCGTCGCCGGGGCGGCGAGGAAGATATCGTCCTCAAACAGCGGGACCACATCAAAAGCCGAATTATTGAATTCACCTTCGTTAGTGGCGATTAGGATCGCATCAAGCGCGTCATCTTCCAGCATATCCAGCAGCATCTGATTGGAGCCCATGGTGAGATCCAGCTCCAGTTCCGGCCGACGCAGCTTCATGCCCATAATAATGCGCGGCACGGTTTCAAGGGTCAGGGAGTAAAGCGTGCCGATGCGCAGCCGGCCCTGCCCGACGCCGGCTACTTTACGCGTCGCTTCCAGGCCGCGGGTCATCAGGCTCATGACGTCCTGGCAGTACTCCAGCAGCGTCCACGCCGCCGGGAGCGGCAGCAGGTTGCGCCCTTTATGAATAAACAGCGGGCAGCCGACGCCCTCTTCCAGCGTATGCAGCGCCCGGTGGACGCTGACGCCGCTCAGCTGCATGGCCTCAGCGGTTCTGGCGATGTTCCCTTTCGCCATAAACATCATAAATACCGACAGCTTGCGGAAGGTGATGTCCTGATTAATATCGTCTTTCATTGCCCTGGGCTCCGCGTTTCGGTCTTCATTAGCATTTTCTTTCGTGATTTCAAGACAGTATAACCACAATTAACGAATGAAGGATTAGCCGGAAGGGGGATATCAGCGCGGGGGAGAGATTAAAGTAATGTCTCGTTTTCGCCGGGGCAGCGAAGAGAGGCCAGTAGGCCCGGTGAGGCGTCAGCCGCCACCGGGCAATGTCAACGACGTGGGCTTACAGCGCCATATCGTGCTGCGGCGACGTTTCCGCCTTAGGCTCTGCCGGTTTGGCGGTCATCACCGGCGCGGTGGCGTTCATCTCAATCACCGGCGGTTTGGTCAGCTGCAGCGCCGCCGCGGTATCATCCCAAACCTGCTGGGTCAGCGCGACGTTGCCGTTCAGCTTCTGGCCGTAGCTCGGGACGATATCGTGAATACGGCGCTGCCATTCCGCTGAATGGAACTGCTCAGGGAACATCTGCTTAAGAACGTTCAGGGTAATCGGCGCGGCGGTAGAAGCACCCGGCGAAGCGCCCAGCAGCGCGGAGAGGGTTTTCTGCTGGTCGACTACCACTTCGGTACCCAGCTTCAGTATGCCGCCCTTCTCTGCATCTTTTTTGATGATCTGCACGCGCTGACCGGCCTGGATCAGCTTCCAGTCCTCTTTACGCGCGCCAGGGTAATACTCTTTCAGCGCCGCAAAACGGTCGTCGTCGCTCAGCATCACCTGGCTGATGAGGTATTTCACCAGATCGAAGTTGTCCAGACCTACGTGGGTCATCGGCAGGACGTTATCGGTGGTGGTGGTGCTCAGCAGGTCGAAGAACGAACCGTTTTTCAGGAATTTCGTCGAGAAGGTGGCGAATGGCCCAAACAGCACCACGCGCTTGCCGTCGAGGAAACGGGCATCAAGATGCGGGACCGACATCGGCGGTGCGCCTACAGAGGCCTGACCGTAAACTTTTTGCTGGTGCGCATTGGTCACCGCCGGGTTTTCGGTCATCAGGAAAGAGCCGCCTACCGGGAAACCCGCATAGTTATCCGCTTCCGGAATACCGGTTTTTTGCAGTAATTTCAGCGCGCCGCCGCCGGCGCCGATAAATACGTATTTCGCATCGATCGCCTGCTCTTCACCGCTATTAACGTTTTTAATCGTCACGTGCCAGGAATTATCGGCATTGCGTTTAAAATCGGTGACTTCAGAAGAGGTCTGCAGCGTGAAGTTATTATTTTTCTTCAGGCTACCGATCAGCTGGCGGGTTATTTCCCCATAGTTAACGTCGGTACCCACCGGTGTCCAGGTTGCCGCAACGCGCTGCTGCGGATCGCGCCCTTCCATCACCAGCGGCGCCCACTGTTTTATTTGCGCGTGATCGGTAGAGAATTTCATCCCCTGGAATAAGGTCGTTTGCTGCAGCGCGGCGTAGCGTTTTTGCAGATAATCAACGTTATCTCCCCAGACGAAACTCATGTGCGGCGTGGAGTTAATAAAAGAGTGCGGATCGTGCAAAATGCCGCGTTTGACCTGCGCCGTCCAGAACTGGCGGGAGATCATAAACTGTTCGTTAATATCCAGCGCTTTGCTGACGTCGATGGTGCCGTCCGGGCGTTCCGGCGTATAGTTCAGCTCCATATTCGCGGAGTGCCCGGTACCGGCGTTGTTCCAGCCGTTAGAGGACTCCAGCGCGACGCCATCCAGCTTCTCAACCATCACCTGTTTCCAGTCCGGCTGTAATTCCTGCAGCCAGGTCCCCAGCGACGCGCTCATAATACCGCCGCCAATCAGCAGGAAATCGGTTTTTTTCGAGGTATCGTCATTTGCGAAGGTCGCCGAGCTGACGAACATCGCTAATGCGGTCATAGATATAATCGTATTTTTAATTGCAGGCATAATAGAAATATCACATAGCACAAGTGTAATAAGAGCGTGCATATTAACGCACTTTTACTTTATTTTAAAATATCATTTACACATCCGCACACATAGCTAATTATTGTTAACCTGGTTTTTTAACTTAAAAAAGTAAAAGCCTCGCCAGCAGCAATAAATACGCCTTGCGATGGCCATTTTCAAACGGGGAATTAAACCCGGGTAAGCGGATGAAGAGTATGGAATAACGATGCTGTTGATGACCAGATTATTTTGCGTTATCCGGCGCGTATTGTGGAAATACGCGCCGTCGGGTTAAGTTCAGGCAACCGTCTGCGCCGCGCGTAGCGCAATCCGCAGATGATCGTTATGCTCTGCCAGCAGCTCGCGCGCCTGCCAGGCATCGAGCCCGCTGAGGAGCATGAGTATTGCCGTCCGGCAGTGCTGATTGCAGCTGGCCAGCGCGGCTTTGGCCTCGCTGCGCGAGCACCCCGTCGCCGCCATCACGATCGCTATCTGCCGCTCGGCCTCGTGCGGCGTATTGGCCTGCAGATCGACGCGCAGGTTTTCATAGACCCGTCCTTCGCGAATCGCCAGCCCGGTGGTCAGCATCGTCAGGATCTGCCGCTGCACGATGCGCGCTTTCGGATTCCCGAAACCCGCCACCGCTTCCGGCCCGGTTTGCGGGGCGATAATGATATCCGCCAGCTGCGCGGCTTCACTGGCGGGCTGCTGCGTCACAACCGCAATCGGCGCCCCCAGCGACCAGGCGTGGCGCATCGCGCCCCAGACCCACGGCGTTTTGCCGCTAACCGTCAGCGCCAGCAGCATATCCTGGTTGCTGAATCGCAGAGCCTCAAGTTCGAAAGCTCCAAGATCGTAATGACTCGCGGCGGTTTCCATCTCCTGCCGCGCGGCGGTCGCTCCTCCGGCGATAAGGGCGACCAGCGAATGTTTTCCCTCCGGGGTAAATTCATTCACCGCCTGTGCGGCGGCTTGACCCGATGCCCCGGCCCCCACAATCACCAGCCGCCCTCCCCGGCTGAGCGTCGCCGTCGCGTTATCCATCAGGCGCGCGATCGCCGGCAAACAGGCCTCAACGGCATCGGCAATCCGCTTATCATCCTTATGCAGCAGCGTCAGCATATCGAGGGTGGCAAGACTATCAATATGGGTGGTTTCAGGGTGGCGTCGTTCCATCATTGAAGCGGTTGGCTTACTGCTCATAAAAACCTCCATTTAAACGCGAAAGAACCTTCCGGGACGAAAGCGCAGGCCTGAGGCAAACCCTTTCATTGACCATGGCTATTAATGGCAGTGTAAGGCTTAAGCGACGCGCTTTACCGCCACCGGAGTCACAGTTTTCATCCCCCTGAAGCCATTCAGCTGCCGATTGGTCGTTATCCAACCAGCGGCGCGTTCGGCGCGCCGCTGGTTGCGAGGCGAGGCCAATGCGCTATTAGCGCAACGTCAGCCCGCCATCCACAACATACTGGCTACCGCTCACGAAGGACGCCGCGTCGGAAAGCAAAAACAGCGCCACATCAGCCGCTTCAGCCGCCGTCCCCTGGCGGCGAAGCGCCAGGCGACTCACCACCGAGGCTTCAAATTCGCGGCGCACCTCGTCGCGCATAAAATGGCGAAATGGGGTGTCAATCGGGCCGGGAACCAGCGCGTTAACGCGGATATTTTTTTCGCCTAACGCCGAGGCCCAGCAGCGGGTTAACGAAATCAGCGCGCCTTTAGTCGCCGAATAGAGGCTCGCCGCCGCGGCCCCCTCATAAGCGGAGGTGGACGCCGTCACCACCACCGAGGCTCCCGCATTAAGCTTCCCGGCGAGCGCCGCCATCTGGAGAACCGGCCCGCGCACGTTGGTCGCCATCATGCGATCAAAGGCCGCGGCATCCACCTGCGACAGCTCCCCAACCGCTGCGTATCCGGCGTTGAGCCAGAGGCCATCAAGCCCGCCGGATGAATCGATCGCCTCGGCCAGCGCCGCGCCGGTCAGCGGATCGCTGGCATCATTGTCAATGACCCGCGCCCGATCCGAGAGCTGCCGGCGAAGAGACGCCAGCCGTCCGGGATCGCGCCCGGTGGCGATCACCCAACCGCCTTCGCTATCGATGCGCTTTGCCCCGGCAAGCCCGATTCCGCTTGTCGCACCGGTGATGAGAACTCTTTTTGCGCTAAATCTCGCCATGGTCATTGCCCCTCTCTGCGTAATCACATTTATCAGGATGGTAACCAGCGAAGAACTGCTTGATAATACCAGTATTATCAATAAGACTGTTTGGGATAATAGCCATAATGCGCGGAAGTGATTTTGCGGAATTAAGAGCCTTCGCGATGGTCGTTGAGCAAGGCAGTTTTACCCGGGCGGCGGCGCATCTCGGCGTCACGACCTCCACCTTAAGCGCAACCATCCGTCGTCTCGAGGAGCGCATCGGCGTACGTTTATTACACCGGACAACGCGCAGCGTCGCGCCGAGCGAGGCCGGCAAGCGTATGATGCAGCGGCTGGCTCCTGCGCTGGCGGCGCTGGAAGACGCGGTTACCGATGCCCGGACGGCCAGCGCGCCCGCGGGCCGCCTGCGCCTCAATGTGTCGCGCATCGCCGCGATTCATTATCTGGCGCCGCTGCTGGGCGGATTTATGCAACGCTATCCCAACGTTGAGCTGGATATTGTTACCGACGATGCTTTAGTCGATATCGTTTCTTCCGGTTTTGACGCCGGAATTCGTCTCGGTGAAAAGCTCCATCAGGATATGGTTGCCGTCAGGCTGAGCGGCGACCTTGAAATGAAAGTCGTCGCCTCGCCGCACTATCTGGCGCAAGCGCCGCAGCCGCGAAAGCCGCAGGATTTGCTGCAGCACCCCTGTCTGACTTATCGCAGGCCCAGCGACGGCAGCGTTTATCGTTGGGAGTTTCAGCGCGACGGCGAACGCTACGAGATTGCGGTCAAAGGGCCGATCGTCGTCGATGAACCGGCCATGCTGACGCCGTTAGCCCTCAAGGGCACCGGTATCGCCTATCAGTTTGCCCATCAGGTCGATCCCTGGCTGGAGACAGGCCAGCTAGTCCAGCTATTGAAAGAGTGGACCCCGGCTTTTCCCGGGTTTTACGTTTACTACCCCAGCCGTAAGCAGATGGCATCGCCGCTGCGGGCGTTTATTGACTATCTGCTGGCCGTCGGCGGCAAATCGCGTCCGCCAGAATTGCCGTCTGGCTGATTTTGCTTTTATTACGCGGCTTTATGTAAACCGCGCATTCAGCGATAATACGCCTCTATCCGTTTTCTCCTGGGGTCGGTATGAATGAATTCGCGCAGCAGCCCGCGCGTAAACGCGCAATGAGCATGAAGCTGAGCACCGCCGTGACCTTAATGATCGGCAGCGTCATCGGTTCAGTACTGATTCTGGTCTATGCCCTGTGGTTTATGCAGATTAGCGGCGCCACCCGCGACGGCGTGAAAGATACGGCGCTGGCGGTGGCGCGGACGCTGGCCGATACCCCGGAAGTCAAGCGCGGCCTGACGCTGCCGCCGGACAGCGGCATTATTCAGCCGCTGGCGCTGGCCGTCACCCGGCGCAATGGCCTGCTGTTTGCCGTCGTCACCAATATGGACGGCATTCGCTACTCGCATCCCAATAGCCAGATTATCGGCAAACCTTTTATCGGCGATGACATCCGGCCCACGCTGGCGGGCAAAGAGAACGTTGCCGTCAACCACGGCGTGCTGGCTCCGGCGCTGCGCGTCTTCACCCCGGTGTTTGACGATAGCCGCCGGCAAATCGGCGTGGTGGCGATTGGCATTTCGCTGAGCAAAGTCGATACGCAGATCGCCGCCAGCCGCTGGGATGTGATTCTGACCGTGCTGTTCAGCGCGCTCGTGTGCGCCGTCGGTACATGGAGCCTGGTTCGCGGCCTGAAGCGCGTCCTGCTGGGCCTTGAGCCGCAGGAGATCTCAACGCAGTTCCAGCAGCGCCAGGCGATGCTGCACTCATTAAAAGAGGGCGTGGTGGCGGTGGATACGGACGGCAAGGTGACGCTGATTAACCCCGCCGCGCGCGACATTCTGTTTAACGGCCCCGGGAACGATATCGCGCAAACGCCGCTGCTGGCGGATTTGCAGGAAGTGCTGCAAACCGGCGAGCCGATTTACGATCGGGAGCTGGGCTGTAACGGTCTGCTGCTGATCAGCAACACGGTCCCCGTCCGCGACGAGGATGACGTGGTCGGCGCCATCAGCACCTTCCGTGACAAAACCGAAGTCAGCCAGCTGCTGCAGCGGCTTGACGGGATGGTGAACTATGTGGACGCCCTGCGTACCACATCCCATGAATTTATGAATAAGCTGCACGTGATCCTCGGCCTGTTGAATATGAAAAGCTACGATAAGCTGGAAGAGTACGTGCTGCAGACCGCCCACACCTATCAGGCGGATATCGGCGAAATCCAGCACCGGATTAAATCACCGGTAGTGGCAGGCTTTTTGATCGGTAAAATTCAGCGCGCTAAGGAGCGGGGTTTTACCCTCACTCTCGCCGAAGAGAGCCTGGTGCCGGACTGCCCGAATGAAAAACAGGTCACCGTACTGGTTACGGTGCTGGGTAATTTAATCGAGAACGCGCTGGATGCCATGAGCGGCCAGGCCGAAGGCGAAGTCGGCCTGCTGCTGCATTACCAGAACGGCTGGTTAAGCGGCGAAGTCAGCGATGATGGTCCCGGTATCCCGGAAGCGTTTATCGATGATATTTTTAATAAAGGCTTCTCCACCAAAGGCGAAAACCGCGGCGTCGGGCTGTTTCTCGCCAGTCAGCAGCTTCGCGAACTGGGCGGATCGCTGGCCGTGGAATCCGAACCCGGCGTATTTACTCAATTTTTTGTTCATCTCCCGTGGGACAGTAAAAGGAAAAGTGCGTGATAAATGTATTAATTGTTGACGATGATGCCATGGTTGCCGAACTGAACCGCCTGTACGTGGGACGGGTCAGCGGCTTCCGCTGCAGCGGCACGGCGTCTACGTTGAGTAAAGCCAGGGAG
Organism: Klebsiella sp. Q11; assembly: GCF_964241505.1. Taxonomy (NCBI): domain Bacteria; kingdom Pseudomonadati; phylum Pseudomonadota; class Gammaproteobacteria; order Enterobacterales; family Enterobacteriaceae; genus Klebsiella; species Klebsiella sp. Q11. The sequence continues at coordinate 146,015 of NZ_CAXSXW010000004.1, read as the reverse complement.
ATGATTAACGACAAGGATCTGGAGATAGACCTGGTGCTGCTGGATGTCTATATGCAGCAGGATAGCGGTCTGGATCTGCTGCCCGCCATTCGCGCGTCCGGACGGGCCATCGACGTGATTATGATTACTTCCGCCGCGGATGCCGCGACGGTTCAAGCCTCGATGCGCTACGGCGTGGTGGACTATCTGATCAAACCCTTCCAGTTTCCACGGTTTGAAGAGGCGCTCACCGCCTGGCGCGAAAAGCGTAAGCTGATGACCGGTCAACCCTATTATGAACAAGCAGATGTCGACCGGCTGCTGCACGGCGGCGTACCGGAAGCCGCTGACGCCCGAAAGTTGCCAAAAGGCCTGACGCCCCAGACGCTGCGCACCCTCTGTCAGTGGATCGATGCCCATCCGGACGTGGAGTTCTCCACCGACGAGCTGGCGGCAGCGGTAAATATATCCCGGGTTTCGTGCCGCAAATACCTGATTTGGCTGGCGCAAATTAATATTTTGTACACCAGTATCCACTACGGCGCCACGGGACGTCCGGTGTACCGCTACCACCTGATAGCGGAGCAGTACGGCCTGCTTAAGCAGTACAGTCAGTAAGCCGGTAGCCGTCATCCAGCAGCTGAAAGCGGAAACGACGCTGTGAAGAGAGGATAACGTCGCGATTTTTAGTGACGAAAATCGCTTCGATATCCTCGCGCTGGCGCAGCGCCGCGCAGCCTTTCTCTACGCCAAGACCGTAGATCAGGGTGGTCCAGATATCGCCGTCCAGCGAGTCGGCGGAAATAATCGTTACGCTCTCCAGCTCGTTATCCAGCGGGTAGCCGCTGCGCGGGTCGAGAATATGGTGCCAGCGTTTGCCGTCCTGCTCGAAGTAGCGTTCGTAAATGCCCGAGGTCACCACCGATTGCCCCGCCACCGCAATGCTGCCAATCAGCGCATCCGCCGCTGAGTACGGTTTTTTCAGCCCGATAGACCATTCGCCCAGGGTATGGACATTGCCGCCGAGATTAATCAGCGCGGCATTCACGCCCTGCTGCCGCAAATAGTCGCGCACCCGGTCGGCGATATAGCCTTTCGCGATGGCCCCAAGATCGATCTCCATTCCCGTCCGCGCAAGGTAGACGCTGCTGGCGGCGTCGTCGAGGATCACATCCTGCGCACGCGTTAACGTCAGGCGAGCGGCAATATCCTGCGGGGCGGGCACGCTCTGGCCCTGAAAACCAACGCGCCACAGCTTCACCAGCGGGCCGATCGCCAGGTTAAACGCGCTGTCCCGCACCATGCTGGCGGCTTTGGCGCATTTAATCAGCGCATACACCGGGCGGCTCACCGCCACCGGATGCCGCCCGGCGGCATGGTTGATATCCATCACCTGGGAGTGCGCGCGGTTAACGGTGAAAAGATCTTCATAGCCTTTAATCAGCTGAAAGACGCGGGAGGCGAGCGGTTCATCGTGAACGTAGAGCTTGAGGAGAATGGGCGAACCCATCAGTACGGCGGAGTAGCTGTAGACGCGGTTGTCGGACATATCGCACTCCTCAGAGAGATAAGAAGCCGGGCCGTCTATTTGCCAGCCCGGCGGGTGTCGCTGACGTTTAACCTCTGGCGCGTTTCGCCGCCTGATGGCCCGCGAGGGTCCCGAAGATAATAATATCGGCCACCGCGTTACCGCCGATGCGGTTACCGCCGTGAATGCCGCCAACCACTTCGCCCGCGGCAAAAGCGCCCGCAATCACCTGATGACCGGCATTCAGCACCGCGGTATCGGTGTTAATGGTCACGCCGCCCATCGTGTGGTGAACCCCCGGAGCGATAAGAATCGCATGGTAAGGGCCTTCATTGATCGGCGCACGCAGCGCGGTGGTACGACCAAAGTCATCGTCATGCTGTTTTTCAACAAAGCCGTTGTAGCGTTCCAGCGTATTGAGAAAAGCATGGTAATCCATCCCCAGTTTCTCCGCCAGCTGACGCGGCGAGCTGGCGCTGGTGACGAAACCTTTAGCGATGTACTCATCGGCGGCTTTGTTTTTCGCCCGGACGTGCTCGTCAAAGACGATATAGGCGAAGTGCTCAGGCAGCGCGATAATCGCGGCGGAAACCTTATCGCGGGTCTCCATTTCGTTGAAGAAGCGGTTGCCCTGCGGGTTCACCAGTATCGCCCCGCCGCCGCGAATCGACTCGGAAATCAGGTACGAGGTTTGCTGCTCGACGGTCGGGTGAATCTGAATTTCACCCATATCCACGGTGCCCGCGCCGATGCGTTCAAGCAGCGCGATACCGCCGCCGGTCGCCCCTTTATGGTTGGTGGTCACAAAGCCCGCCAGATCCGGGCGGTATTTCACCACCATCGCGCTGTTGGCGCTGAAGCCGCCGGTAGCCACCACAATGCTCTTCGTCTGTACCACTACGGATTCGTTTTCATCGGTGAGCAGGCGCACGCCGCTCACCTCATCGTCGGTCATCAGGATCTCTTCCACCGACGTATCCAGCAGGACATCGATACCGCGTTTGGTGATGTTACGCACCAGGCCGCTGATCAGGTAGCCGCCGACCGCCGACCCGTCGCGCGGACGGTGGGTGCGGTCGATGCTCATCCCGCCGGTAGTGGTGATATCGTTAAGCATAATGCCGCGACGCGCCAGCCACTCAATGGCCTCCGGCGCATTCTCCACGAAGCGGCGCAGCAGCTGCGGGTCGTTTTTGTTCTTACCGCCTTTCAGCGTTTCCTGGTAAAACAGCTCTTTGCTGTCTTCAATACCTTTCACGCGCTGGAAGCGGGTCTCTGCGGCGTTCATCCCGGCAGAAGCTTTAATGGTGTTACCGCCGATGGTCGGCATTTTTTCAACGATCAGAACGCTCGCGCCTTCATCGTGCGCCTGAATCGCGGCCGCCAGACCGGCTCCGCCGCTGCCGACCACCACCACATCGTAGCTTTTCGGCGCCGCATCGCCCGCGCCCTCTTCGGCGGCCAGCGCTTTACTGGACTTCAGCATCGCTTTGGAAACCGCCTTTTTCACCGCTTCGCTCTGGCTGGTTGCGCCGGAAATCGCATCCACGTGCGGGGTGTTGGCGCTGAGGATCCGCTCGCGGATCTCTTCAAAGCTGGTGGTGAACTCGACGGTCTGTACCGGGCTTGCCGCCAGTGCGATATCGGCAATGCGGTCGTTTTCCAGGCTGACGTTGATCACCAGCTCGTTAGCGTCGTCCTGAACGGTTTCGACGAACATCCCCGGTTTGAATTTGGCGTCGCCCATGCTCATATCGCGGATCATCGCCTCCACCAGCGAGAAGCGCCACAGCGGTTCCGGGATGTTCAGCGCTTCGCGCTGGGTGCTGTCAATAAACAGCTCCAGATCTTCGCCAGCGGCAATGCGCGCCGTCCAGTCAGGATACGCGATACAGGCGCGGCCCACCGCCATCAGGTCGTAGCCGTGATCCAGACCCTGCTCGGCATCGGCCGCGTTCACTACCCCGCCCACGCCCATCACCGGCACCTGAGCCAGGGTTTCAGAGCGCATGGCGCAATATTTTTCAATCAGCGGCGTGGGATCGGTGGTATCGACAATCGAGGGTCGCAGCGTGGCGCCAACCGAGAAGTGGAGATAGTCGACGCCGCGGGCGGCCAGCTTTTCCAGCAGATACATGGTGTCAGCAAAACGGATTCCGGGGACTTCCATCTCTTCCGGGGAGAACCGGTAGCCGATAATAAAGGCATCGTCGGCGTACTGGCGGGCCATTTTGTGGGTGATGTCCAGTACCGCCAGCGGGAATTTCGCGCGATTATCGCGGCTGCCGCCCCATTCATCGTCGCGCTGGTTAGAGTTTGGCGAATAAAACTGCTGGATCAGATAGGTGTTCGCGCCGTGAATCTCGACACCGTCAAAACCGGCCTGAATGGCGCGACGTACGCCTTCGCCAAACTTCGCGATCATGCCCTCGACTTCAGCGCCGCTCAGCGCGCGGGGGGTTGCTGCGCCATCGCGCGGCGCGGCAATCGCGCTCGGGGCCACCGGCTGGCGTCCGCCGATAAGCTGCGGGTCGACCATCCGGCCGCCGTGGTAGATCTGCAGAATCGCTTTTGACCCTTCCGCCTTGATGGCGGCGGCAATTTTCGCCAGGCCAGCCACTTTTTCATCATTATCGATACCGATGGCGCCGGGGAACGCCAGACCGTAGTCATCAATAAAGCAGCATTCAACGATAATGGTGCCGATACTGCCTGCGCGAGCGCGGTAGTACTCAACCAGTTCGCTGGTCACGGTACCGTCAAAATAACCGGTGCAGGTGGTCATCGGCGCCATTAACAGGCGGTTTTTAAGCTCAGTACCGTTCGGTAAAGTAAAAGGACGCAAAATTCGTGGATGACTGGTCATAATGACGCTCCAGATTTTAAATATTGAAAATTGAGAATTGGGTGACGGAATTGTTTTTGTTTGTATTTGGTAATCCCTTAAGTCATGCCAATAATATAGCGCTTTTTTTAGTTACCAAAATAATTACGTTAATTAAAAAACTATTTAATACCAACAATAACATCGATACCTCCTTTGTATTATTAATTAAATATAATTCGTTCACATAGTGGATATAACCAATAACAAATCTGAAACCATTTTTAACATGCATCGCCAGGAAGATATCAAAATAAAATGATATAATTCAATAAGATAAATACATTATCAGTTCATGAAATCATTCGTGATTTAACATTAAGCCAAATTTCAGACAAATAAACACCTCACTAAACAGGGTTATTCGTAATAATAAAAAAGTGGCTAACAACCCGCTTTTTTTGATCTAAATCAATTGCAACGGCGCATGAAAGCGCAATATATAAATAACCCAATATTTTAATTTAACGCCCAACGAAGCGCGTTAAATAACAGTCAGCGCAATAACCAAAATCGACAATTAATAATTAAAGAAAGTTTTGCAACTAAAGAAATCGAACGGTTAAGCGATGACCAAACCCTATTTTTAACTACTTGCAGATACTCATTATGAAAGAGAAAAAGACAACCATACCGCCTGCCGGTGCAGCAACAAATGCTGCTTATAAACGTCTGCTGATGATGGCGATGCCCATTATCGTTGCCGTCTTACTCTTATTCGTCCCGGTGCCCGACGGCCTTCCCCCTTACGCCTGGCACTACTTTGCCATTTTTGTCGGCGTGATCGTCGGTCTGATCTTCGAACCGCTGCCCGGCGCGGTCATCGGTATTACCGGCGTGGTGGTGATTGCGCTGTGCAGCCAGTGGCTGCTGTTCAGCCCTGAACAGCTGGCCGCGCCAGGGTTCAAGCTTGCCGGCGCCTCCTTTAAATGGGCGGTGAGCGGTTTCGGTAACTCCACCGTCTGGCTTATCTTCGGCGCCTTTATGTTTGCCGCCGGCTACGATAAGACCCAGTTTGGCCGCCGTCTGGCGCTTATTCTGGTGAAGTACCTCGGCCGCCGCAGCCTGACGCTGGGCTACGCCATCACCTTCGCCGACCTGCTGCTGGCGCCGTTTACCCCCTCCAACACCGCGCGCAGCGGGGGGACTATCTACCCGATTATCGCTAACCTGCCGCCGCTGTACGGCTCTAAGCCCAACGACCCGAGCGCGCGCCGTATCGGCTCCTACCTGATGTGGGTGGCCATTACCGCCGCCTGTATCACCAGCTCGATGTTTCTCTCCGCACTGGCGCCGAACCTGCTGGCGCTGGCGCTGGTGAAAAGCATCGTCGGCATTAATATCTCCTGGGGCACCTGGTTTATCGCCTTCCTGCCGCTGGGTATCCTGCTGATTCTGGCAATGCCGCTGCTGGCCTACTGGTTCTACCCGCCGGAAGTGAAAGTCAACGATGAAGTGCCGCTGTGGGCCGCCCGCGAGCTGGAAAAACTAGGCCGCCTGTCGCGCAATGAAATTCTGCTGCTGGTCTTCGTCTGCTTTGCGCTGATGATGTGGATCTTCGCCGCCGAATGGATTGAACCGGCGCTGGCCGCCCTGCTGGTTATCGTGCTGATGCTGTGGACCGGCGTACTTTCGTGGAACGATATCACCAGCAACAAAGCGGCGTGGAATACCTTTGCCTGGTTCGCGACCCTGGTGGCGCTGGCCGACGGCCTCTCCTCCACCGGTTTTATCGCCTGGCTGGGTAAAGAAGGCGGCGCGCTGATGAGCGGCATCTCCCCGGGCGTCGCGACCGTCGTCCTGCTGCTGGCGTTCTATCTGCTGCACTACTTGTTCGCCAGCACCACCGCGCACACCACCGCGCTGCTGCCGGCCATGCTGACTATCGCCTCCACCATTCCGGGGATGAATATGCAGGTGTTCGTACTGCTGATGGTGACCTCGCTCGGCGTGATGGGGATTATCACCCCCTACGGTACCGGCCCCAGCCCAATCTACTACGGCAGCGGCTATCTGCCGACCAAAGACTACTGGCGTCTCGGCACGATTTTCGGCGCCATCTTCCTGGCCGCCCTGCTGCTGATTGGCTATCCGTGGATGTCCATGATGTTCTGATTCATAACCGTCGGGCCGAACCCCGGCGGTTTTACTCTTAGGGAGCAAAGCAATGTCGACTAAACCATTTGTCTATCAGGAAGCCTTTCCGCTAGCAAAAGATAAGACTGAATACTATCTGCTGAGCAAAGAGCACGTGTCCGTGGCTGAATTTGAAGGCCAGGAGATCCTCAAAGTAGACCCTCAGGCCCTCACCCTTCTGGCACAGCAGGCCTTTCACGATGCGGCGTTTATGCTGCGCGTTTCCCACCAAAAACAGGTCGCGCAGATCCTTCTCGACCCTGAAGCCAGCGATAACGATAAGTACGTGGCGCTGCAGTTCCTGCGCAACTCTGAAATCGCGGCTAAAGGCGTGCTGCCCACCTGCCAGGATACCGGCACGGCGATTATTATGGGTAAGAAAGGCCAGCGCGTGTGGACCGGCGGCGGTGATGAAGCGGCCCTCGCCCGCGGCGTCTATAACACCTATACCGAGGATAACCTGCGCTATTCGCAGAACGCCGCGCTGGATATGTACAAAGAGGTCAATACCGGGACTAACCTGCCTGCGCAAATCGACCTCTACAGCGTCGACGGCGACGAATATAAATTTCTCTGTATGGCCAAAGGGGGCGGCTCGGCCAACAAAACCTATCTGTATCAGGAAACCAAAGCGTTAATCACTCCGGCGAAGTTGAAAAACTATCTCGTTGAGAAGATGCGCACGCTCGGTACCGCCGCCTGCCCGCCGTACCATATCGCCTTTGTGATTGGCGGTACCTCGGCAGAAGCGACGCTAAAAACGGTGAAGCTGGCCTCTACCCACTATTACGACGAACTGCCGACCGAAGGCAACGAACACGGCCAGGCCTTCCGCGATATTCAGCTGGAGCAGGAACTGCTGGTGGAGGCGCAAAACCTCGGTCTCGGCGCGCAGTTCGGCGGCAAATACTTCGCCCACGATATCCGCGTCATCCGCCTGCCGCGCCACGGCGCCTCCTGCCCGGTGGGAATGGGCGTCTCCTGCTCGGCGGATCGCAATATCAAAGCCAAGATCAACCGCCAGGGGATCTGGATTGAGAAACTGGAGAGCAACCCGGGTCAGTATATTCCCGAACATCTGCGCCAGCAGGGCGAAGGCAAGGTCGTCAGCATCGATCTTAATCAGCCAATGAGCGAGATTCTGGCCCAGCTTTCCGCCCATCCGGTCTCGACGCGTCTGACGCTCAACGGCACCATTATTGTGGCCCGCGATATCGCCCACGCGAAGCTGAAAGAGCTTATCGATAACGGTGAAGAACTGCCGCAGTACGTCAAAGATCATCCGATCTACTACGCGGGCCCGGCGAAAACCCCGGAAGGCTATGCGTCCGGCTCCCTTGGCCCGACCACCGCAGGCCGCATGGACTCTTACGTCGACCTGCTGCAATCCCACGGCGCAAGCATGGTGATGCTGGCCAAAGGCAACCGCAGCCAGCAGGTCACCGATGCCTGTCACAAGCACGGCGGTTTTTACCTCGGCAGCATCGGCGGCCCGGCGGCGGTGCTGGCGCAGCAGAGCATCAAGAGCCTGGAGTGCGTGGCCTGGCCTGAACTGGGGATGGAAGCCATCTGGAAAATCGAAGTGGAAAACTTCCCGGCGTTTATTCTGGTGGATGACAAAGGCAATGACTTCTTCCAGCAGATCCAGAATAAGCAGTGCGCAGGCTGTTCGCAGCAAAGAGGATGATATTACCCGCCCCTGTCGGCGGGTAACCGTCGAAGGCCGTCGCATGACGGCCTGAGATGTGCGACAAACCTGCCGGGTGGCGGCTAAACAGCATCCAGCTCGTCAAATACCTGCTGCGCCAGATGCATCGTGGCGTTGGCGGCGGGCAGGCCGCAGTAGAGCGCGGAGTGCATAATCAGCTCTTTCAGCTCATCGCGGGTGACGCCGTTATTAAACGCCGCGCGCAGATGCATTTTCAGCTCAGCTTCGCGGTTCAGGGCAATCAGCATGGCGATAGTGATCATGCTGCGGGTATGATGATCGAGCCCCGGCCGGGTCCAGGTCTCTCCCCAGGCGTAGCGGGTAATAAAATCCTGGAACTCTTCATTCAGCGGCGTCAGCTTTTCCAGCGTCTTATCGACGTGAGCATCGCCGAGCACCTTCCGCCGGACCTCCATTCCCCGCTGATACCGCTGTTTATCGTCCATGCTTTTCCCCCTGAACAAAACCCAGCAGCGCCGAGCTGAACGCCCCCGGCGCTTCGATATTCGATAAATGCGAAGCCGCCAGCACGACGACTTCTGAGACCGGGATCTGCTGATGCAGGAAGTTGGCGTCCGCCACCGTTGTGACAGGGTCACTTTCTCCGGCGACGATCAGCACCGGAATCGCGATCTGCGCGACCTCTCCACGCAGATCGGCGGCGGCCAGCGCTTCGCAGCAGGCCTCATAGCCTTCAGCATCGATATGGGTCAGCTGGTGACACAGTGCTTCCACCACTTCCGGCGTCTTCTGGCGAAATGCGTGGGTAAACCAGCGGTCCGCGGCGCCTGCGGCGACCACTTCCATCCCTTCCTGACGCACCGTGCGGGCGCGCGACAGCCAGCCGGCCTGGTCGCCAATACGCGCAGCGGTGTTGGCAACGACCAGCCCCTGAAAACGTTCAGGGGCAAAGCGCCCCAGCCACAGACCGGTCAGGCCACCCATTGAAATCCCGCAGAACCAGGCTTTAGCGATATTAAGATGATCGAGCAGCGCAATCACATCTTCGCCGAGCTGCGCCAGCGTCACTTTACCGTTTTTACGGGTGGCGCCATGGCCGTGGGTATCGTAGCGCAGCACGCGAAAATGCTGCGTTAACGCCTCAAGCTGCGGCTGCCACATCGCCCGGGTAGTGCCCAGCGAGTTAGAGAGAACGATGACCGGCGCGTCTTGCGGCCCGTCTATCTGATAATCAACATTCATAACGTTGCTCCTTATAGCGCGCCACAACCTGGCGCACGAAGAGTGCTGAGCTGCCGGTCGCCGTTGTCGGGTCCAGCAGTTGGGTTAAGCGGCTGGCGGAGAGATGCTCGCTGACCAGCGGATCGGTTTCCAGCACGCTTAACAGCGAACGTGACTCATCCAGCGCCTGCCGACACAGCGCCTCAACCCGGTGATGAGCCTCGGCTTTGCCGACAAACTCCGCCAGCGCCAGGGTGACGGCCTCGGCCATAATCAGGCCATGGGTGATATCGAGGTCGGCGCGCATCTTATGCGGGAAGACCTGCATGTCGCGGACCAGCGCTTCGCTCTGCGCCAGCGCGCCGCCGACGAGGGTTATCAGCTCCGGCAGCGTTTCCCACTCCGCCTGCCAGCCGCCCAGCGCCCGCTCGTGCTGCTGGATCTGCCCGGCATAGAGCGTTGCCACCAGTCCGGGCATACGCTGGGCTGCGGTCAAAATAGCGGCGCAGGAGATGGGATTGCGTTTGTGCGGCATGGTAGACGATCCGCCGCGTCCTTCGGCGACCGGTTCACCCACCTCTGCAACCTCGGTTTGCATCAGCAGAGAAAAATCATTGGCGAATTTACCCAGCGTGCCGCAGACGCCCGCGTACCATGCCCCCACCTCCAGCAGCCGGTCGCGCTGGCTGTGCCACGGCGCGTCCGGAAGCTGCAGGTCGAGAGTTTTCGCCAGCGCGCCGGCGATCCGCGGCGCCTGCGTTTTAAGGGAATCGAGGGTGCCCGCCGCGCCGCCAAACTGCAGCGCCAGCACCCTTGAGCGCATCTCTCGCAGACGCACCTGCCAGCGCAGCAGCGCATCCAGCGTCCCGGCCAGTTTCAGACCGAAGGTGACCGGCAGCGCATGCTGCATCCAGGTACGCCCGGGCATCACCGTATCCTGATAGCGCGCCGCCTGATGGGCTAACGCGTCGAGCAGTTGCTGCAGCAGGGAGTCCGTTTCCGCCAGCGCGCCGCGCAGTTGCAGGATAAAGCCGGTGTCGATAGCATCCTGGCTGGTCGCCCCCCAGTGTACGTAGCGCGCCGCCGCGTCATCCCGTTGTTTAACCCGCGCGGTCAGCTGTTTGACCAGCGGGATCGCCAGATTTCCGGCGCTGGCGGCGGCCTGCCCCAGCGCGGAGAAGTCGATGTGTTCGTGCCGGCAACTCTCAATAATGGGATTAAGCGCCGCCTGCGGCACGAGGCCGCATTCGACCTGAGCGCGAGCCAGCGCGGCTTCAAAATCCAGCATCCCCTGTACCCGCTGCGCATCGCTGAACCAGGCGGTCAGCGGACTGGTGCGCATCATCGGGGTCAACAAACTCATTATGGCTCCTTAAACGCGTTCTATAATCAGCGCGATCCCCTGACCGACGCCGATACACATGGTGCACAGCGCATAGCGCCCGCCGGTACGGCGCAGCTGGTACGCCGCGGTCATTGCCAGACGGCCGCCGGAGGCGCCCAGCGGATGTCCGAGGGCTATCGCGCCGCCGTTAGGGTTGACGTGCGCCGCATCGTCGGGCAGACCCAGATCGCGCGTGACCGCCAGCGCCTGAGCGGCAAAGGCCTCATTCAGTTCAATGACGTCCATCTGCCCAAGCGTTAGCCCGGTTTGCGCCAGCACCTTACGTACCGCCGGCGCCGGGCCAAATCCCATAATACGCGGCGCCACCCCAGCCGTCGCGACGCCCACCACGCGGGCGAGCGGCTGTAAATCATTGGCGGCCAGCGCCTGCTCGCTGGCAAGCAGCAGCGCGCAGGCGCCGTCGTTGACTCCGGAAGCATTACCTGCCGTCACCGTACCGTCGGCGCGCACCACGCCGCGCAGCCTGGCCAGCGCCTCCGCCGTGGTGCTGCGCGGGTGCTCATCGCGGCTAAAGAGTAGCGGTTCGCCCTTACGCTGCGGCACCGAGACGGCAATCAGCTCGTCGGCAAAGCGTCCGGCCTCCTGCGCCGCCGCCGTACGCAGCTGGCTGCGAAGCGCAAACGCATCCTGGTCCTCCCGCGAAATGGCGAAATCGTCCGCCACGTTTTCCGCCGTTTCCGGCATCGAATCCACGCCGTACAGCGCTTTCATCTGCGGGTTAATGAAGCGCCAGCCGATGGTGGTATCTTCCATCCGCATCGTGCGGCTAAAGGCGCTTTCGGCCTTGCCCATCACAAAAGGCGCGCGCGACATGCTCTCCACGCCGCCGGCGATCATCAGCTGAGTTTCGCCGCTTTTAATCGCGCGCGCTGCGATACCGATCGCATCAAGGCTGGAACCGCACAGGCGGTTTACGGTACTGCCCGGTACGCTTTCCGGCAGACCGGCCAGCAGCAGCGCCATGCGCGCAACGTTGCGGTTATCTTCCCCCGCCTGGTTAGCGCAGCCGTAAATCACATCGTCAATACGCGCCGGATCGAGTCCCGGGTTGCGCTCCAGCAACGCTTTCAGCGGCAGCGCCGCCAGATCGTCGGCGCGCAGGGTGGCCAGGGTACCGCCAAAGCGGCCGAACGGCGTCCGCACCGCATCACAGATAAATGCCTGATTCATCATAGGTTCCTTACGCGCTTTCCGCCAGTTGTGCAAAAGTCAGCGCCACCGGCGTGATGCGCTGCAGTTCCTCAAAAGAGAGGCCGTTAAAGATTTCCCGCACCACCGGGCCGCTTTCGCTGATATCGATGACCGCCAGGTCGGTGTAGATACGGCTGACGCAGCCGACGCCGGTCAGCGGATAGGTGCAGTGCTCTACCAGCTTGCACTCCCCGTCGCGGGTCAGGTGATCCATCATCACGAAGACCTGACGAGCGCCAATGGCCAGATCCATCGCTCCGCCGACGGCAGGAATGGCGTCGGGCGCGCCGGTACTCCAGTTCGCCAGATCGCCGCTGGCGGAAACCTGGTAAGCGCCAAGCACGCAGATATCGAGGTGCCCGCCGCGCATCATGGCGAAGGAGTCGCCGTGGTGAAAGTAGCAGCCGCCGTTGAGCAGAGTCACATACTCTTTCCCGGCGTTAATCAGCTCCGGATCCTCTTCCCCCGGCAGCGGTTTCGGCCCCATCCCCAGCAGGCCGTTTTCGCTGTGCAGGAAGATTTCTTTATCGGCAGGAAGATAGTTGGCGATGCGGGTGGGCAAGCCGATCCCCAGATTGACGTAAGCGCCTTCGGGAATATCGCGGGCCACGCGCTGGGCCATCTCATCGCGAGTCAGTTTTTGCATTAAGAGTTCCTCAGGCGCTTTTAGCGGCAATCAGGTTTTCCAGGGAGTAGACGCGCTGCACAAAAATGCCCGGGGTAATGATGCTTTCCGGGTCGAGATCGCCCAAGGGCACCAGCTGCGAAACTTCTACAATGGTGGTTTTCGCGGCGGTCGCCATAATCGGGCCGAAGTTGCGCGCCGCTTTGCGATAAACCAGGTTTCCCCAGCGGTCGCCCTGGTGGGCTTTGATCAACGCGAAGTCGGCCCTGATGGGGTATTCGAGTACGTAATGACGCCCGTCGATTTCGCGGGTCTCTTTCCCCTCCGCCAGCGGCGTACCGTAGCCGGTGGGGGTAAACACCGCGCCGAGGCCAGCGCCTGCCGCCTGGATCCGCGCCGCGAGGTTGCCCTGCGGTACCAGCTCCAGCTCAATTTTGCCGCGGCGATAAAGGTCATCGAAAATCTGCGAATCAACCTGACGTGGGAACGAACAGATCATTTTTCGCACCCGACCGGCCTTCAGCAGCGCCGCCAGTCCGACTTCGCCGTTGCCCGCATTGTTGTTGATAATGGTTAAATCACGGGCCCCCTGTTCTATCAGAGCATCTATCAGGTACGTCGGCTGCCCGGCGGGACCAAAACCGCCAATCATTATGGTCGCCCCGTCGTGGATCCCGGCGATGGCATCACGTAGCGTCGACACGCTTTTATCAATCATCAGGTCGCTCCTGTATGTGCGGTAATCGCACTTTTATTCGTTGTTCGCACAAAATGTGACCCGCTTAACGATGCTGGTCAAGGGCGATAATCGAAATATGGTGCGATAATCGAACATCGTGTATGTTTAACGAAAGAATGTGATCGACGGCAAATACGGAGAAGAAAATGGAGAAGCATCCAGATGATTTACTGACGGGCGATAGCGATCCGTTTAAGGGCGATCCGAACTTTATGGCTTCGCTGGCGCGCGGGCTGGAGGTGATCCAGGCGTTTACTCCGCAGCGCCCGCTGCTCTCAATTTCGCAGATCAGCCAAAAGACCGGTATTCCGCGCGCGGCGGTGCGCCGCTGCCTGTATACGCTGAGCAAACTGGGCTTTGTTTACGCCGAAGATGGTAAAAATTTCCAGCTGCGACCGAAAATTCTGGCGCTGGGCCACGCCTGGCTTGCCTCCACGCCGCTGGCGCGTTCGGCGCAGCCGGTGCTGAAGCATTTAAGCGAAATGCTCAATGAGTCCTGCTCCATCGCCACTCTCGACGGCGACGACATTCTTTATATCGCTCGCGCGTCGAGTTCGCGCATTATGACCATCGATCTCGACATCGGCAGCCGCCTGCCCGCCTGGGCGACCTCCATGGGACGCGTGCTGCTGAGCTATCAGCCGGAGGAGAAGCTGAACGATATGCTGGGCCGGGTCACGATGATTCGCTATACCCCGCAAACCGTTGATTCGGTTGCAAAGCTGCGTACCGAACTTAAGCGCGTGCACCAGCAGGGCTACGCGCTTAACGATCAGGAGCTCGAGATGGGGTTGCGCTCGCTGGCGGTGCCGCTCTTTAACCCTCAGGGGCAGATTCAGGCGGCGCTGAACGTCGGCGTACACGCCGGGCAGGTCTCCACGCACGAGATGCTGGAGCGGGTGTTACCCGAGCTACAGAAAGCAGCCCGGGAACTGACGCTGTTGATGCGCTAGCGGCTATGCTTGGCGTGGCGCTCCCAGTTTTCCTGCTTTGCCTCCGCCGATTTCCGCAGGGCCACGTAGCAGGCGCCGCTGCCGCCGTGGTGCGGTAACGCCGCGCAGAACGCCTGGACTTCCGGGAGTTCCACCAGCCAGCGCGCCAGGTAGCTGCGGATAATATTGGCGTGCGCGTTATCGTCGCGCCCTTTGCCATGCACGATCAGCACATTACGCAGCCCCTCTTTTTGCGCCTGGACCACAAAAGCAAACAGATTCTGTCGGCACTTCTCCACCGGCTGGCGCAGCAGATTGAGGCTTGCCTGCTGGCCGTATTTGCCGCGCCGGAGCTTCTCCAGTACGCCGCTTTGCAGACCTTCCCGCTTAAACTCAAGGGCGGTTGCCAGCGGCACAATATCGAGATAGCCGGTGGTCAGAAAGTTATCCAGCTGCAGGGGATCAATCCGCTGCGCGGCGCGAGTATTGCGCGCGGGGTGCCAGTGAACGTCGTGATTATGTTTCAGAGGCTGAACGTCCTCCATGGCGCCAAGAAATAGGGATTTGTCGTCAAGGTTCATGCGCGCTCCTCCAGCTACTACCGGGTGGTTACTATAGCCGTCTCGCGGCGCCTCCTCAACGCGTTTAGCCACCTCTGCGCGATTATGGAAATAGTTGTCGGCTCTGACGACGAAACAGCGTGATTAATGACGCGGTTAAGGGCGTTTGCCGCGTATCGCGGCGCTGAATCAGAAAATAGGTGGCTTTGGGTAACGCTTCTCGAATGGGGATCATCACCAGCTTATCCGCCATCATCGGGTCGTTGCCAAGTTCGACCGGCAGAATGCTGAGAAAATCGCTTTTCACCACCAGGCTAATGCACGAAGAGAAGGTCTCACAAACGATATCCACCTTTGGCGCCAGTCCGGCCTGGTTAAACATCTCCTGCAGCTGTTTGAAGTAGCTGCCGCGCGGCGTCGGCATCGTCCAGTGGTGATCGAGCAGCTCGGTCAATGAAGTGACGTGTGCCGCCGGGTGACCGGCGCGGGCGAATACCGCGAAGGGTTTCTCAAATAGCTTCTCAAAGCTGAATTCATGATCGTAGGGGCCGGGATAGTAAGTATTGATGGTGAAATCCAGCTCACCCTGGCGCAGTTCATTAATCATCGCCAGCAGCTGTCCTTCCATAATCCGCACCTTCACCAGCGGATGCTGCTGATGAAAGCGGCAAATAACCGAAGGCATCAGCGAACGCGCTACGCTGGCGCCAAGGCCGATATTAATCTGCCCGGCCTGCTCGCCCTGACGTTGCAGCAATTCATCCTGCGCCACCCGCAGCTCTTCCAGGATCAGGCTCGCATGTTGATAAAAGCTTTCGCCATTTTCGGTCAGCGCCACCCCCTGGCTACGACGGACAAACAGCTGCGCGGAGAGCCCCTCTTCCAGCTCTTTAATCGCTTTGGTCAACGCCGGCTGCGAAATCGCCAACGCCCGGCTGGCGCCGCGAATACTTCCTTCGCGCGCGACCTCAACGAAGGCGCGAATGTGGTGAAATTTAATCTGAAATGACATGTTGTGAGCGATAACCAGTGTTTATCAGACAGAAGAAAATGACATCTACTGTAATCGATCGTGCTGTGGCAGGTTAAGGATGAGAGTGCATGAAAGTGATGAGTGATAAGTAAAGGCTATCACTTCGTGAACACCATCACAGTTTTTGCTTATAACGGGAAAGGTTATGCCGCAACTTTATGATTTCATCAACCAGCTGGCGCCAAAAATGACCGAATGGCGTCGCGATTTTCACCTGCATGCGGAATCCGGCTGGCTGGAGTTCCGCACCGCCAGCAAAGTGGCGGAAGTATTAGACGGTCTGGGTTATCAGCTGGCGCTGGGGCGCGACGTTATCGATGCCGATAGCCGTATGGGCCTGCCTGATGAAGAGACCCTGGCACAGGCGTTCCAGCGCGCCCGCGCGCAGGGTGCGCCTGAACGCTGGCTACCGGCGTTTGAGGGCGGCTTCGCCGGAGTGGTGGCGACCCTCGATACCGGGCGGCCGGGGCCGACGCTGGCGTTTCGCGTCGACATGGATGCGCTCGATCTCAACGAGCAGCATGACGATAGTCACCGCCCGCATCGCGATCGTTTTGCCTCCTGCAACGACGGTATGATGCATGCCTGCGGCCACGACGGTCACACCGCAATCGGGCTGGGTCTGGCGCACGTGCTGAAGGAGTATGCCGCGCAGCTCAACGGGACGATCAAGCTGATTTTCCAGCCGGCGGAAGAAGGTACCCGCGGCGCGCGCGCCATGGTCGCGGCGGGCGTACTTGATGAGGTGGATTACTTTACCGCCATTCATATCGGTACCGGCGTCCCTGTCGGCACCGTCGTCTGCGGCGGCGATAACTTTATGGCCACCACCAAATTTGATGTGCAGTTCAGCGGCGTCGCCGCCCACGCTGGCGGTAAACCGGAAGATGGCCGTAACGCGCTACTGGCGGCGGCCCAGGCCGCCCTTGCCCTGCACGCCATCGCGCCGCACAGCGCCGGGGCATCAAGGGTTAACGTCGGCGTCATGCAGGCCGGTACCGGGCGTAACGTGGTTCCCTCCTCCGCGCTATTAAAAGTCGAAACCCGTGGCGAAACGGATGCCATTAACCAGTACGTCTTTGAGCGGGCTAAACAGGCGATCGCCGGCGCGGCGACCATGTATGAAGCCAGTTACCAGCTGCAGCTGATGGGCGCGGCCACCTCCAGCGCCCCGTCGCCGGCGTGGGTGGACTATCTGCGCCAGCAGACGGCCCAGGTCCCCGGCGTTAAACAGGCTGTCGATCGTATCGCTGCCCCGGCGGGTTCAGAGGATGCCACTCTGATGATGGCCCGGGTCCAGGAGCGCGGCGGTCTCGCCTCATACATGATATTCGGCACGGAATTGAGCGCCGGTCATCACAATGAAAAATTCGATTTCGACGAGAACGTGATGACCCTGGCCGTCGAAACGTTAGCACGCGTCGCCCTGAACTTTCCCTGGCAGCGAGGTGTGTAATGGAACACGTTTATCAATTTGTCGATGACGTTATTGAGGGGCGGCGCAACGATTTTTGCGCCATTGCCGATGATATCTGGGACCATCCGGAAACCCGCTTTCAGGAGTTCTGGTCCGCTGCGCGTTTGGCCGATGCGCTGGAAGCGGAAGGCTTTCAATTGACCCGCAATGCCGGCGGGATCCCTAACGCCTTTATCGCCAGCTTCGGCGTGGGCCAACCGGTGATTGCCCTCCTCGGCGAATTTGACGCCCTGGCGGGGCTCAGCCAGCAGGCCCACTGCGCGGAACCCGCGTCTCCGACGCCGGGAGAAAACGGCCACGGGTGCGGGCATAATCTGCTTGGTACGGCGGCGTTCGCCGCCGCGCTCGCCGCCAGGAACTGGCTGGAGCAACAGGGCGGCGCCGGCACGCTTCGCTTCTATGGCTGCCCCGGCGAGGAAGGCGGCTCGGGGAAAACCTTCATGGTCCGCGAGGGGTTATTCGATGACATCGATGCCGCCCTGACCTGGCATCCGGAAGCCTGGGCCGGGATGTTCAGCACCCGCACCCTTGCCAACATTCAGGCGGCGTGGCGGTTTACCGGCACCGCGGCGCACGCGGCAAACTCGCCGCATTTGGGCCGCAGCGCGCTGGATGCCGTGACGCTGATGACCACCGGCAGCAACTTCCTTAACGAACATATTATCGAAAAGGCGCGGGTGCACTACGCCATCACCGATACCGGCGGCGTCTCTCCCAACGTTGTCCAGGCGCAGGCGGAGGTGCTGTATCTCATTCGCGCGCCGGAAATGGCCGACGCGCAGCAAATCTTCGCCCGGATCGAGAAAATCGCCCAGGGCGCGGCGTTGATGACCGAGACCCGCGTCAGCTGTCGCTTCGAAAAAGCCTGTTCCAGCTATCTGCCCAACCGCACGCTGGAAGCGGCGATGTATCAGGCGGTTTGCCATTACGGCACGCCGCCCTGGAGCGCGGAAGAGCGCGCATTCGCCGCCGAAATTCGCGCAACCTTGAGCGCGAACGATATCAATAACAGCCTGAAAAACATTGCCGACACCGGCGGCGAGGACGGGAAAGCGTTCGCCCGCCGCCACCGCGAAACGCGCCTGATCGATGAAGTGGCGCCGTGGGCGGCAACGGACAACATCCTTGCGGGCTCTACCGACGTCGGCGACGTGAGCTGGAAAGCCCCCGTGGCCCAGTGCTTCAGCCCCTGTTTTGCCGTCGGGACGCCGCTGCACTCCTGGCAACTGGTGAGCCAGGGCAGAACCTCCATCGCCCACAAAGGGATGCTGCTGGCGGGGAAAGTGCTGGGCGCGACGGCCATTCGTCTGTTCAGCGACAGGGCGCTACTGACCGCCAGCCAGCAGGAACTGGCGCAGGTCTTAGCCGAAAGGCCCTACCGGTGCCCCATTCCACAGGAGGTCAAGCCTTCGATTTTAAAATAATAAAAGCCCCGTGGATGGAGTACGGCAACGCGGTAATCGCCAAAAAACAACGGCTGACACGCCCAGGGGTAAAGAGACAACCAACACAACAACGACAACTGAGGAACGCCCATGAGTATGTCATCCATACCGTCGCCTTCCCCCACCGGTAAGCTTTATGGCTGGGTTGAAAAAATAGGTAACAAGGTCCCGCATCCGTTTTTACTGTTTATCTATCTGATTGTGGCGTTAATGGTCGCCACCGCCATCCTGTCGGCGCTGAACGTCGGGGTACAGAACCCCACCGACGGCTCGCGAGTGGTGGTGAAAAATTTGCTTAGCATTGAAGGATTGCACTGGTTTTTACCGAACGTCATTAAGAACTTCAGCGGTTTCGCGCCGCTGGGGGCCATTCTGGCTCTGGTGCTGGGGGCCGGTTTTGCGGAACGAGTGGGCCTGCTGCCTTCGCTGATGGTGAAAATGTCATCCCACGTTAGCGCCCGTTACGCCAGCTATATGGTGCTATTTATCGCCTTCTTTAGCCACATCTCTTCCGATGCCGCGCTGGTGATTATGCCGCCGCTGGGCGCCCTGATGTTCCTCGCCGTCGGCCGCCACCCGGTGGCCGGGCTGCTGGCGGCCATCGCCGGCGTCGGCTGCGGCTTCACGGCAAATCTGCTCATCGTCACCACCGACGTCCTGCTCTCTGGCATCAGCACCGAAGCGGCAAAAACCCTTGACGCCTCGCTCCACGTCAGCGTGATTGATAACTGGTATTTTATGGCAACCTCAGTGATCGTTCTCACGCTGGTTGGCGGATTGATTACCGATAAACTGGTGGAACCGCGGTTAGGGCAATGGCAAGGCAACAGCGATGAAACGCTGCAGACGTTGACGACGGAACAGCGCTTCGGCCTGCGCGTGGCCGGCGTGGCCGCGCTGTTATTCGTGGCGGCGATCGCGCTGATGGTCGTGCCGGAAAACGGTATCCTGCGCGATCCCATCAAGCATACCGTGATGCCTTCGCCGTTTATAAAAGGGATCGTCCCGCTCATTATCTTTTTCTTCTTCGTCGTTTCACTGGCCTACGGCATCGCCACCGGCAAAATTCGCCGCCAGGCCGACTTGCCTCAGCTGATGATTGAGCCGATGAAAGAGATGGCAGGTTTTATCGTGATGGTCTTCCCGCTGGCCCAGTTCGTCGCCATGTTCAACTGGAGCAATATGGGGAAATTTATGGCCGTCGGCTTGACGGATCTGCTGGAGAGCGCGGGAATGAACGGCGTACCGGCGTTTGTCGGCCTGGCGCTGCTATCCGCCTTTTTGTGTATGTTTATCGCCAGCGGTTCGGCAATCTGGTCGATTCTGGCGCCGATTTTCGTGCCGATGTTTATGCTGCTGGGCTTTCACCCGGCATTCGCGCAGATTCTGTTTCGCATCGCCGACTCATCGGTGCTGCCGCTGGCGCCGGTATCGCCGTTTGTGCCGCTATTTCTCGGCTTCTTACAGCGCTACCGGCCCGACGCTAAGCTGGGAACCTACTACTCGCTGGTCTTGCCTTATCCATTAATATTCCTTGCCGTCTGGCTACTGCTGCTGGTTGGCTGGTACCTCGTGGGGCTGCCCATCGGACCGGGTATTTATCCGCGATTACCTTAACGTCGCGACAGGCCAGGGAAGGCCACAAAAACGTTAACGCCAGGTCGTGCGGTTACTGATGACTTTATACAGTCCTTCAATCGCCAAAGCGATCAGATGAATTACTAAGCCGCTGATAATCACAATTACAACGCCAGTCATCATATATTGCATATCACCACCTTTGTTGGTAAAAACCCGCGCAGAAACGCCGGGAAATCATGGACTCTAGGAAAGCCAGTCTGTTTATCTGCCGCGCCGGATGGTTGCCGGTGAATTCGCCGCCGGATAAAGGTAGCAAAATCGCCTTGCCAACGCGTCTGCGAGTGAATGTAAAAATAAACATCGCTTTCCTCACCTCATAATTAATAGTCCATGCTGACCCTGTTTGTTGACCTTTTCGGAGTATGGTTTGCCCACATCGCGTCGTGCTATGGTGATGCCCTGCCAAAATAACCTCGCTGAAGGAGGACCGATGCTAACGCTGTTGCAAGATAAAATTGACACCCCGCTGGGGCCGCTGTGGGTGATTTGCGATGAGCAGTTTAACCTGCGGGCCGTTGAGTGGGATCAGCACCGCGACCGCATGGAACAACTGCTGGATGTGCATTATCGCCGTGAAGGCTACCAACGCGTTGATTCGCGTAATCCCGGTAACCTGAGCCGTAAGCTTAGCGATTACTTCGCGGGCGATCTCGCCGTTATCGACACCTTACCTACCGCCACCGGCGGGACGCCGTTTCAGCGGGAAGTCTGGCAAACGCTGCGCACCATCCCCTGCGGCCAGGTCATGCACTACGGTCAGCTCGCGGAGGCGCTGGGACGTCCGGGCGCGGCGCGCGCCGTGGGTGCCGCCAACGGTTCAAATCCTGTCAGTATTGTGGTGCCCTGCCACCGGGTGATCGGGCGTAACGGCACCATGACGGGTTACGCCGGCGGCGTGCAGCGAAAAGAGTGGCTATTGCGTCACGAAGGCTATCTGCTCCTTTGACCGTAAGTGCCTTTTCTGGAATCTTCCGGTAATTTTACAATCCAATATCGCCAGATAACTTATTCATAATCAATGAGATAAAATGGGTAACTGATTTACCCTTTTAATATTACGTGTTTCAGGGGTTCGAGACTTACCTGCTCACCAAAAAGATGTTAAAATTGACCAATATCAATTAAAGCCTGAGCAGACTTATGATCCCGGAAAAGCGAATTATACGACGCATTCAGTCTGGCGGTTGTGCAATCCATTGCCAGGATTGCAGCATTAGCCAGCTTTGCATCCCTTTTACTCTGAACGAGCATGAGCTTGACCAGCTTGATAACATCATCGAGCGGAAAAAGCCTATCCAGAAAGGACAGACCTTGTTCAAAGCCGGTGATGAGCTGAAATCGCTGTATGCAATTCGTTCTGGCACCATTAAAAGCTACACCATCACCGAACAGGGCGATGAGCAGATCACCGGTTTTCATCTGGCCGGCGATTTGGTCGGCTTTGACGCTATCGGCACCGCCCACCACCCGAGCTTTGCCCAGGCGCTGGAAACCTCAATGGTCTGCGAGATTCCGTTTGAAACGCTGGACGACCTCTCCGGTAAGATGCCGAACCTGCGTCAGCAGATGATGCGTCTGATGAGCGGCGAGATCAAAGGCGATCAGGATATGATCCTGCTGCTTTCCAAAAAGAACGCAGAGGAGCGCCTGGCGGCCTTTATCTACAATCTGTCCCGCCGTTTCGCGCAGCGCGGCTTCTCGCCGCGTGAGTTCCGCCTCACCATGACCCGTGGCGATATCGGCAACTATCTGGGCCTGACGGTAGAAACCATCAGCCGCCTGCTGGGACGTTTCCAGAAAAGCGGTATGCTGGCGGTTAAAGGCAAATATATCACCATCGAAAACAGCGACCTGCTGGCGCAGCTTGCTGGCCAGGCCCGCAACGTCGCCTGATAGTCCTCCCGTATCCGGCCGGATCGCGAATTTTTTTCTAATTTGTTGATCTGGCCAGGCTCATCCCCTGTTTCATTTCATCCATATAGGTTATCTTTTTAATACAGACTGTAGTTACAGTTGTAAGGAGACCCTGTATGGCGAAGTATCAGAACATGCTGGTAGTAATCGACCCCAATCAGGACGACCAGCCTGCATTGCGGCGCGCGGTGTATCTGCACCAACGGATTGGTGGCCGCATCAAAGCCTTTTTGCCGATCTATGATTTTTCTTATGAGATGACCACCCTGCTCTCCCCCGACGAACGCACGGCCATGCGCCAGGGCGTCATCGGCCAGCGTACCGCCTGGATCCGCGAGCAGGCAAAATTCTATATAGAGTCCGGCGTGCCCATTGATATTAAAGTGGTGTGGCACAATCGTCCCTTCGAAGCCATTATTCAGGAAATCATCAGCGACAAGCATGATTTAGTGCTGAAGATGGCGCACCAGCACGACAAGCTGGAAGCGGTGATTTTCACCCCAACGGACTGGCACCTGCTGCGTAAATGCCCATGCCCGGTCTGGATGGTCAAAGATCAGCCGTGGCCGGAAGGCGGTAAAGCGCTGGTGGCGGTCAATCTCGCCAGTGAAGAGAACTACCACAACGCGCTCAATGAAAAACTGGTCAGAGAAACCATTGAGCTGGCGGAACAGGTTAACCATACAGAGGTTCACCTGGTGGGCGCCTATCCCGTCACGCCCATCAATATCGCGATTGAGCTCCCTGATTTTGACCCCAGCGTCTATAACGACGCCATTCGCGGTCAGCATCTGCTGGCCATGAAAGCGCTGCGGCAAAAATTCGGTATCGATGAAGGCCGCACCCACGTTGAAAAAGGGTTACCTGAGGAGGTCATTCCCGACCTTTCAGAGCATCTTCAGGCGGGAATCGTGGTACTGGGTACGATTGGTCGAACCGGACTCTCGGCAGCCTTCCTCGGCAATACCGCTGAACAGGTTATTGACCACCTGCGCTGCGACCTGCTGGCTCTGAAGCCGGACCAGTACCAGACGCCGGTTGAGCTGGACGACGAAGAAGACGATTAGTCCGTTGACTTCATTCGTGGTAATAAGACGTCATCCCCCGCCCGCGCGGGGGATTTTTTTGCATCCCATTAACAAAAATAAAGGGCCATTTGGCCCCGATTTCAACAGCTTTGTGGGTAACGAAAACGTTAGTGGATACCTAAGCGCCAGGCGTGATCGATCTCTTCTTTAAGCTCCATGGACGAAAGCGCCATTAAATCGGCGAACTCAAGTTCCAGCAATTTCAGCTTTTTCAGATACTGCGCGGGGGTTAAAGCAGCGGGGTCACGGCGCAGAAATTCGATGGCCAGTTGCGTGGGGGTTAACTCGGTATCCATAACATCCTCAGTTTGGGTGAAAAACAGCCTATTGTAACACCTTCGCCTGATTATTTTATGAGCAAATAACCCCTTCGTTGCCTATATAAAAAAGCCGTCTCAGAAGAGACGGCTTAAGAAGCACAGGTTTTAAACGAGCAGGCCTTACAATGCTTTCAGAATCGCATCGACGCTGGCTTTGGCATCGCCAAACAGCATGTGGGTGTTCTCTTTAAAGAACAGCGGGTTTTGTACGCCAGCGTAGCCGGTGTTCATTGAACGTTTAAATACAATGACGTTCTGCGCTTTCCACACTTCCAGCACCGGCATACCGGCGATCGGGCTGCCCGGATCGTCCTGCGCGGCCGGGTTCACCGTGTCGTTAGCGCCGATGACCAGTACGGTGTCGGTATCGGAGAAATCATCGTTGATCTCATCCATTTCCAGCACGATGTCATACGGGACTTTCGCTTCCGCCAGCAGGACGTTCATATGGCCCGGCAGACGCCCGGCAACCGGATGAATACCGAAACGCACTTTGATTCCGCGCGCGCGCAGTCTCTCAGTGATTTCCGCGACCGGATACTGGGCCTGCGCAACCGCCATGCCGTAGCCCGGGGTGATGATGACCGACTGAGAACCTTTCAGCATCTCAGCGGTTTCTTCGGCGCTGATTTCACGGTGCTCGCCCACTTCTTCATCACCTGTGGACGCCGTGCCGTCAGAACCAAAACCGCCGGCAATCACGCTGAAGAACGAACGGTTCATCGCCTTACACATGATGTAGGACAGAATTGCACCGGAAGAACCTACCAGCGCACCGGTTACGATCAGCAGGTCGTTGCTGAGCATAAAGCCCGCCGCCGCCGCCGCCCAGCCGGAGTAGGAGTTCAGCATTGATACCACGACCGGCATATCCGCGCCGCCGATGGAGGCCACCAGGTGCCAGCCAAACGCCAGGGCAATCACGGTCATCACCAGCAGGCACAGTACCTGCATGCCAATGCTGTCGGTACGCACGAAAACGATCAGCAGCAGGAAAGAAATGACCAGCGCCGCCAGGTTTAGCTTATGACGGTTCGGCAGCATCAGCGGCTTAGAAGACATCTTGCCGCACAGCTTGCCAAACGCCACAACGGAACCCGTAAAGGTCACCGCGCCGATGAAGATACCGAGGAACACTTCGGTCAAATGAATATTGACCAGAATCTGTTCCATACCGGTTTCATGCTGCAGATAGCTGTTAAAGCCAACCAGTACCGCCGCCAGGCCCACGAAGCTGTGCAGAATCGCCACCAGCTCCGGCATCTCGGTCATTTCAACTTTCTTCGCCAGACGAATACCGATCGCGCCGCCGATAACCATCGCCAGCAGGATCCACGCGACGTTGCTGCTATCCGGCCCCAGAATGGTCGCCACCAGCGCAATCGCCATCCCGGCAATGCCGTAGTAGTTCCCCTGTTGGGAGGTTTCGTGTTTGGAAAGCCCCGCCAGGCTAAAAATAAACAGAATCGCGGCAACAATGTATGCAGCTGTAACTAATCCACCAGACATTTGTTACCCCTTATCCTTTGCGGAACATTTTCAGCATGCGCTGAGTGACGGTGAAACCACCAAAAATATTAATGCTGGCGATCAGCACCGCGATAAAGCTCAGGAAGCTGACCCAGCCGCCGTGGCCTATCTGTAACAATGCCCCTACCACGATAATGCCGGAAATCGCGTTAGTGACCGACATCAGCGGCGTATGCAGCGCATGGGAGACGTTCCATACGACGTAGTAACCGACCACGCAGGAGAGCGCGAAAACGGTAAAGTGGCCGAGGAACTCTTTCGGCGCCACGCTTGCCAGCCAGCCAAACAGAATAATCGCCAGCGCCATCAGCGCATACTTGCGCAGCGGCGAGCTCGGTTTCGCCTCTGCTTTTGGCGCTTCAACCTTTTTCGCTGCCGCCTGCGGCTGAGCAGATACCTGAATGGGTGGAGCGGGCCAGGTGATTTCACCCTCGCGAACCACGGTAACGCCGCGGATAACGACATCATCAAAATCGATAACGACATTGCCGTCTTTCTCTTTGCACAGCAGCTTAAGCAGGTTAACCAGGTTGGTGCCATACAGCTGTGAGGACTGCGTCGGCAGACGACCTGGGAGATCGATATAACCAATAATCTTCACGCCGTTGGCGGTGGTAACCACCTGACCCGGCACGGTGTATTCACAGTTGCCGCCGTTTTGCGACGCCAGGTCAACCACCACGCTGCCGGACTTCATGGAGTCAACCATCTCGCGGGTAATCAGCTTGGGCGCCGGTTTACCCGGAATCAGAGCGGTGGTAACGATGATGTCGACATCTTTGGCCTGCGCGGCAAAGAGCGCCATCTCGGCTTTGATAAAGGCTTCAGACATGACTTTGGCATAGCCGTCGCCGCTGCCCGCTTCCTCTTTAAAATCCAGCTCAAGGAACTCGGCGCCCATACTCTGCACCTGTTCTTTCACTTCCGGACGGGTATCAAACGCGCGGACAATTGCGCCGAGGCTGTTAGCCGCACCGATGGCCGCCAGACCGGCAACCCCGGCTCCGATAACCATCACCTTCGCTGGAGGAACCTTACCTGCCGCGGTGATCTGCCCGGTGAAGAAGCGGCCAAACTCGTGGGCGGCTTCAACGATCGCGCGATAGCCGGCGATGTTAGCCATCGAACTTAACGCATCCAGCGACTGAGCGCGCGAAATACGCGGTACTGAATCCATCGCCATCACGTTGATATTACGCGCCGCCAGTTTTTCCATCAGCTGCGGGTTTTGCGCCGGCCAGATGAAGCTGATGAGCGTCGTGCCGGGATTAAGCAGCAGGATCTCTTCGTCATCGGGCGCGTTCACTTTCAGAATGACGTCGGACTGCCAGACGTCATCGCCGCTAACGATCTCCGCTCCAGCCTGAACGAAGGCCTCGTCGTCGAAACTGGCCAGCTTACCTGCGCCGCTTTCTACCGCGACGCTGAACCCGAGTTTCAGCAGCTGCTCCACCGTTTTCGGCGTGGCGGCGGCCCGGGTTTCCAGGGCTAGTCTCTCTTTTGGTACACCAATACGCATAGTTTTCCCTTCCATCGGTTTTTGATGATGGTTTACTTTTCTTACAAACGACCGTCGCGAAGGCGGATGAACGTGCCTTCCAACATATGTCTGAAAAAATAAAACAGTAACAAACTTTTTATAACCTACTGAAAATACCGATTGTGATCTACAGCAATAAAACAGAAATTTTGATTTTATTGGTAAAACGCACGGCTAACCGTGCCAGGCAGCAATATTTACCTTATTTTTATGCCAGCGCCTGATAATCCGCTTGGCAGAGGGGTTAATTCACCATTTATCGCCGTCTTGATCATCGCATTAACATTACGTTAACTTATGAAAGTGATATCGATTATCGATTTTGCTGGTCAAGCGGCTGTTTTTTCAACATATCGAAAAATGTTATATTTCTGCAGTATACGTTTAGGGCGACAACTGAAAATTGACGCAGACAGTCACTCACGATAAATGCAATAATCAAATGTTTTCAGTCAACAACAATACCAGTACATGGTTTGCGCAAGGCAAAGGATTATTTTTATGAAGCTTAAGAACTCACTCCTGGCGTCTGCTCTTCTGGCTACAACCGCGTTGTCTGCCCATGCAGCGACCGAGCTGACTCCGGAGCAGGCGGCAGCGCTGAAGCCCTACGATCGCGTAGTGGTTACCGGCCGTTTTAACGCCATTGGCGACGCAGTGCAGGCCGTTTCCCGTAAAGCGGACAAAGAAGGCGCAGCATCCTTTTATGTTGTCGACACGTCTGATTTTGGCAGCGGCGGCAACCTGCGCGTAACGGCCGATTTTTATAAAGAAAATGCCCCGCAGGCCGACGCGCCGAAAAATCGTGTGATTAACGGCGTAATGGAATTACCGAAGGACCAGGCCGTCGAGCTGGAGCCGTTTGATACCGTCACCGTACAGGGCTTCTACCGCAGCCAGCCGGAAGTTAACGACGCCATCACCAAAGCCGCTAAGGCCAAGGGCGCCGCCTCCTTCTTTATCGTGCGCCAGGTTGATGCCAACCAGGGCGGCAACCAGCGCATCACCGCCTATATCTACAAAGCCGATGCCAAAAAACGCGTTCTGCAAAGCCCGGACGCTATCCCGGCAGATTCAGAAGCCGGTCGCGCTGCGCTGGCTGAAGGCGGAGAAGCCGCGAAGAAAGTGGAGATCCCGGGCGTAGCGACCACCGCAGCGGTCGGTTCCGGCACCGGCGTAGGCCGCTTCTTTGAAACGCAATCATCTAAAGGCGGGCGTTACACCGTCACTCTGCCGGACGGTACCAAAGTCGAGGAAGTGAACAAAATCACCGCCGCGCAGATGGTGCCATACGACAGCATCAAGTTCACCGGTAACTACGGTAACATGACGGAAATCTCCTACCAGACGGCTAAGCGCGCGGCTAAGAAAGGCGCGAAGTACTACCACATTACCCGCCAGTGGCAGGAGCGCGGTGGCAACATCACCATCAGCGCCGACCTGTATAAATAACGGCGTCTGAGCTGAACAAAAAGGCGGCGATCTGCCGCCTTTTTTCTTTTTTTCATTTCTCGCCATTGCATGCATACAAAACACTCCGTAAAATCCCGCGCCTTAGCGCAATCCTCCATTTTTATGCGATTTCGCCAAATAAATATTCTTAGTTTGATGATTGTCACCTCGGGAATGCAATGGAAAAGAAACTGGGCCTTAGCGCCCTGACCGCGCTGGTTCTCAGCTCAATGCTGGGTGCAGGCGTATTCAGCCTGCCGCAAAATATGGCAGCCGTCGCCAGCCCTTCCGCACTGCTTATCGGCTGGGGTATCACCGGCGTGGGGATCCTGTTCCTCGCCTTTGCCATGCTGCTGCTCACCCGCATTCGCCCCGAACTCGACGGCGGTATTTTTACCTACGCCCGGGAAGGCTTTGGCGAGTTGATAGGCTTCTGCTCCGCCTGGGGCTACTGGCTGTGCGCGGTTGTTGCCAATGTCTCTTATCTGGTTATCGTCTTCTCTGCGCTAAGCTTCTTTACCGATACCCCCGAGCTGCGCCTGTTTGGCGACGGCAACACCTGGCAATCCATCGTCGGCGCCTCCGTCCTGCTGTGGATTGTCCATTTCCTGGTGCTGCGCGGTGTACAAACGGCCGCGGGTATCAACCTGGCCGCGACGCTGGCCAAACTGCTGCCCCTCGGCGCGTTTATCGCGCTGGCCGCCATCGCGTTTCGTATGGAGACATTCCGCCTGGATTTCAGCGGCCTGGCGCTGGGCGTACCGGTATGGGAGCAGGTGAAAAACACCATGCTGATCACCCTGTGGGTTTTTATCGGCGTCGAAGGCGCG
The DNA here is from genome assembly GCF_964241505.1 of Klebsiella sp. Q11. Classification (NCBI taxonomy): domain Bacteria; kingdom Pseudomonadati; phylum Pseudomonadota; class Gammaproteobacteria; order Enterobacterales; family Enterobacteriaceae; genus Klebsiella; species Klebsiella sp. Q11. The sequence continues at coordinate 116,876 of NZ_CAXSXW010000004.1, read as the reverse complement.
GTGGTTGTTTCCGCACGCGCGCGTAATAAACAGGATGTTGGCCGCGCGACGCTGCTGGCAGTACTCTCCGCGCTGGCGGTCTATCTGCTGGTGACGCTTCTCTCGTTAGGCGTCGTGCCGCGTAGCGAGCTGGCGGAAATACGCAACCCCTCAATGGCCGGGCTGATGGTCAACATGATGGGCTCATGGGGGGAGATTGTTATTGCCGCCGGGCTGATTATTTCCGTCTGCGGCGCGTATCTGAGCTGGACCATTATGGCGGCGGAGGTGCCCTATCTGGCAGCAACGCATAAAGCCTTCCCGCGCCTGTTTGCCCGGACCAATAAAAACAATGCCCCGTCGGCTTCGCTGTGGCTCACCAACGTCAGCGTACAGGCTTCGCTGGTATTGATTTGGCTTACCGGCTCAGATTACAACACGCTGCTGACCATCGCCTCTGAGATGATCCTGGTGCCCTACTTTCTCGTCGGCGCATTTTTGCTGAAGATTGCTGAGCGCCCGCTACACAAGGCCGTCGGTGTCGGTGCCTGTATTTATGGCTTATGGTTATTATATGCGTCCGGCCCTGTGCATTTATTGTTGTCAGTGATACTTTACGCTCCGGGTCTTCTGGTTTTCCTGTATGCCCGTCGTACACACCAGCACGATCGCCCGCTCAAACGCCGTGACCTGGCATTAATTGGTTTTTTGCTGGTTGCCGCCGTACCGGCAACGTGGATGTTGGTAGGGTAAGCGGTTACCCTGCCGCTGAACTCAAAGGAGATACCCATGGCTGATATCCAGCCTCGTCCAATCCTGATTACCGGCGGGGGCCGTCGTATCGGCCTCGCCCTGGCCCGCCATTTTCTGGCCCGGCAGCAGCCCGTTATTATCAGCTACCGCACCTGGTATCCCGCCATCGACGCGCTGCGTGAAGCGGGCGCCGTTTGTCTGCACGCGGATTTCAGCACTGACGATAGCATTCTGGCGTTCGCCGAAGAGGTGAAGGCGCACGCCGGCAGCGGTCTGCGCGCCATCATCCATAACGCCAGCGGCTGGATGGCGGAAAAGCCCGGGGTGCCGTTAACCACGGTGCTCGCCAGCATGATGCAAATTCACGTCAACGCCCCCTACTTGCTCAACCATGCCCTGGAGAGCCTGCTGCGCGGCCACGGCCATGCGGCCAGCGACATTATCCATATCACCGACTACGTTGTGGAGCGCGGCAGCGACAAACACATTGCCTACGCCGCCAGCAAAGCGGCGCTGGATAATATGAGCCGCTCGTTCGCCCGCAAGCTGGCGCCGGAAATTAAGGTCAATGCTATCGCCCCTTCGCTGATTTTATTTAACGAAGGCGATGACGCGGAATACCGCAAGCAGGCGCTTGATAAATCGCTGATGAAAATCGCGCCGGGTGAAAAAGAGATCAGCGACCTGATCGAATACCTGTTCAGCAGCCGCTACGTGACCGGTCGCTCATTTGCCGTCGACGGCGGCCGCCATCTACGCTAGTGGAAACGGCTCCAGCCGATAATTAACAGCCACGCGCAGAGGCTCCAGCACCCCACTGCGCCTGCCAGAGCGAACGGCAGGCGCATAACGCCGGTGAAATACCATAGCGAGAGCAAATAGATAAAGTACGGAATGATCGACCACATCCCGAATACGATGGTGGTTCGCAGCGCTTCGATCCCCCGCTCACTGGCAACGATATAGTTCGCGATCAGGGCGAAAGTCGGAAAGAGCGGAATCAACCCGGCGATATAGTAGTTCTTCGTTTTAGACAGCACGCCAATCAGGACAACGACCAGCGCGCCGAGCAGCGCTTTTATCAACAACCCCATACCTTTTGCCTTAACATTTAAACAACAAGACCCCGCAGCATAACGGAAGCGCCGACAATTATAAACGCGCAAGAGCGGCCGATACCGTGTAGAAGCAAAAGACCTATTTTTTAGCGGTCTCATCACTGACGCCAGCCCCTATGCCGAATATCCGCAGCTGGTATTAAACGTACGCAAGGATGATATCCCTGGCAAGCGAGCACGTTATTCGAAGACCGTTTTCGCTGCCTTAAAAACCCTTCGGCTAAATACACACATTAAACCGAAAAGAGAATATTTTTTCTGATTGTTGAGTTATACGTATAACATATTATTTTTCGTATTTTTAGATACAAATCAAATTAGCCTATTTTCGGCTCATCTCCCCCTCACGTATTTACACAGATTTTAAAACCTGAAGCGCTTTACTGACGGGCATTTACAAAAAATCCAACTCAATAACTGCACCGCTTCAGTGCAGCTAGTGATCTGCACTAAATGATTCAAATCAATACTAGCGAAATAGCTTAAAAGTTGTTAATTGATATGGTTGATTTTTATCATAAGGGGTTATTTTGAAATTATTCTTTTTGCGCAAATCCTGAATAAGCGCACATAGCCATTTTTTAGCAAAATGGTTAAATAAAACCAATTATTTTGATTTACATCAATATAAAACCGATTTCACAAGGAAGCATACTTTGCCGTTAATAACAGGCACGGTAGTAGATATGATCGTAATTATATGATTTTACAATCTTTCGATCTGTTCCTGATATCCGCAACAGAATTTTATTCTGTTCACAATCCTCAACGCAGCCATTTAGTTCAGCTCATGCCAGTTTTTCGAATCTTTTACTTGTTGCTATTATCATTACTAGTATTAGACACTCATCTGATTGTTATTATTTTATATTAATCAGCATCAGAACCAGTTAAAGGAATCTCCATGTTCGGACCTGCTTCACGCAAAGTAAAAATGGCCATGAACTTCATCAAAATATATTCATCAACGCGAAAATGCTCGTAAATTACCGGAGAGCGTCAAGCATGCAGTGGAATATTGAAAATAGCCTTGTATGTCCTGTAACAGGAACAGGTTTTTCAGTTGCGGCAAGTGCCAAAAATCTGAAATTAATTATTTGGTATAGTGGAGATTATTTTTTGAGCATTGGTTCGGTTATTAACATCACACAAAATGAAGTTTTCATTAATGGTGTACCCGGCGATTTGCAGGTTATTCATGCTTTCCCCTATACGGAAAATTTGTGGTCAACATTTTCAAAGAATATTGAATGCCCCGGTAATCAGAACCCGATGCTGCTCATCTGCAATCGAAGAAGCCTCTGCAAATTCGCCTTGTGCCCCTACGGCGCCAGGCAAAAGAGGCCGCAATAAGGCTTCCCCATCATTCGCGCTAGCGTACCGGTACTTATTTTCCCGGCGGGCATAGGCTGTCCTGACAGTCCGTGCCCACATTGTGCCGCACCCTGTTCCCTGAATGCGCAAAGCTTCTGCTCGTATCTGAATCATTGTCTGGCTCCGCAAAGAATAGTCCTGAACCGCAGCTCCGGGAATCATAGCGAATTTCATGGCTAATATATAGCTCATATTAATGTCCGGATGGTTTACAATGGCGGTAGCGAATGAATAGGCACCTGACTTCAGATGCGGAATGCGCCACCTCAGCCGCGATGCAGGTAAAAAGATTCAAGCGATTAAAAGATGAGTGCAAGCATACACAATATGAATAAAATTGTTTTCGTTGAGGATGATGCCGAGGTCGGCGCACTGATTGCGGCCTACCTTGGCAAACACGATATGGACGTGGTGGTAGAACCGCGCGGCGATCGGGCGGAAGAGGTTATCGCGCGCGAAAAGCCGGACCTGGTGCTGCTGGATATCATGCTGCCGGGTAAAGACGGTATGACGCTGTGCCGCGATTTACGCGGCCAGTGGCAGGGGCCGATCGTATTGCTCACTTCACTGGACAGCGATATGAACCATATTCTCTCACTCGAAATGGGCGCCAGCGATTATATCCTGAAAACCACGCCGCCCGCGGTGCTGTTAGCTCGCCTGCGCCTGCATTTGCGCCAGCATATCGCCGTGCCGGACGGCAGCGTCCCCTCCTCGCTCACCCCGCATAAAGCGATCGCTTTTGGCTCCCTGAGTATCGACCCGGTGAATAGACAGGTGATGCTCGGCGGCGAAAGCGTCGCCTTATCCACAGCGGATTTCGATCTCCTGTGGGAGTTAGCGACCCATGCTGGACAAATTATGGATCGGGACGCGTTATTAAAAAATCTGCGCGGCGTCAGCTACGATGGTATGGACCGCAGCGTCGATGTCGCCATCTCGCGGCTGCGTAAAAAGCTTCTCGATAATGCGACTGAGCCATATCGTATCAAAACGGTACGCAATAAAGGTTACCTGTTCGCCCCGCACGCCTGGGACAATTAATTCAGGCATATGGCGATGGAATAGCTGTTTGTGCGGAGTTAGCCGTCAGAGCCAATTCAACCTCCTGTTGATTATTTTTAAAACAGGTGGGTGAAATTGCTTTTCCCACGCAAAACCCGCGCTTCACCGCGCGGCGCGCCTCACGACTTGCCGGGCGGGTGATACTCTTTTGCAGACAATCAACGGAAAACATTCTACTGTGGAGTGATAGCGCTGGCGCCTGGCCAGTATCGACACCCGTCGTGAGTATAGAGATTCACACCTTCAGTGGGTTGGGATAACCGGAATATCTACTGCACGGGAGCATCTATATGTTGAACGATCTCAGCAGCGATGAAAGCAAAAGACGCGCGGCTATTGACCTGTTAAAAAACGCGGACGAAGGGCGAGACGAAGCGTTAAAAAAATACACTCATCTGGTCTGCCAGTTGCTAAAAATGCCAATGAGTTTTGTGTCAATCCTTGACGATGAAAAGCAGTACATCAAATCCGCTCAGAATATCGCCCCCACGGACACCAGCCTGGGCGGAGCATTTTGCGAACAGACCCTGAAACAGGGTGAGACTTTCCTTTGTCCTGATACGCATCAGCACCCGATCTTTCATCGCGATCGGGCGGTCACAGAAGCGCCATTCATTCGCTTTTATGCAGGATGCCCGCTGAAAACCCGCGATGGAGTGACCGTGGGTACCTTGAGTATCTTAGATACGCAACCCAGGGCACTTTCAGATGAGCAGATCGCTATTTTTAAGGCGCTGGCCGAGCTGATATCGGATTTCTTAGCTTCCTGGCACTCAGTGGGGTATATCGACGTCGTCACGCTTTTACCCAATCGGCAGCGCCTGCTCAAGGACATTGAGGTATCGGCTGAGGGTACTTTCAGGCTGGTCATTATTGACTGCATTGATATGCCATTTGCCTACGAGATGGCCCGCTCATTGGGGATGCTGGCCGTAGAGAATTTGCTTCGTGACATGACCGTCGCGCTGCAGGCACGCCTGCCCATGGCGAGCAAACTTTACGCCGTAGCGGTGGGACGCTTTGCCTTTTTCACCCCGGAACCCATGGCGCTGTCATTGGAGGGTATCGCACTACGTCTTCAGGGAACCCAGGCCAGGATCGGCCCGGACGTTCCCCTGGATTTGAATATTCACATGGGTGATTCCGGTATTTGCGATAGCTCCCTGACGCCAAATGAAATTCTGCGGCGCGCGGTGAGCGCACTGCATGAAGCGATAAGCCAGGGGCACCGTTTTACGACCTATAATGACGCACTGGACATCCGCAAGAAGCGAGATTTCAGCCTGCTGACCGAACTCAGGCAAACGCTGCAGGGAAACCAGGGGTTATATCTGGTCTTTCAGCCAAAAATTTCGCTGACGACGGGAGACGTGACGGGCGCTGAAGCCTTGATAAGATGGAAGCATCCTGTCAATGGCGAAGTGCTGCCGGGTGAATTTATTCCGCTGGTCGAAAAGACTAGCCTGATGCGCGAACTCTCGGCCTGGGTTATCGATCATACTATCGCGCAGCTGAGTGACTGGCGGGATCGGGGGCTTTCTCTTCCCGTCTCAATTAATCTCGCCGCCAGCGATTTTTCTCGACCCGATTTCGCTCGGGAGCTTGAGCAGAAACTGCGGGAGGCGTGTCTTGACCCAGCCCTGCTGGGGGTGGAGTGTCTGGAGACTGAGAAGATGCTTGAAAGTCCGGCCGCGCTGAACGGACTGGACATGCTCAAAAACCGCGGGTTTAAAATTTCTCTGGATGACTTTGGCTCGGGATACAGCAACATTAATTACCTGCGGCAAATCCCGCTGGACATCATCAAACTCGACCGGTCTATTGTGAGGCATATAGTCCATGAGAAAGCCAGCCGCATTATTGTGCACAACGTTATCAGGCTCCTCAAGCAGCTCGATTACGTCGTCCTTGCCGAAGGCGTCGAGGATCTCGAAACGGTTGAGATTTTACGCAGCCTGGGCTGCGATGAGGTTCAGGGATATTTTTTTGCCCGGCCGATGGTCTCCGTTGATTTTGCCGCATGGTATCGCGCCAGAAAGGCAGACCTGGGAAAGCAATCCTGAGACGAACGACTCTTTACAATGTTCTTTCAGTATATGAACCAATCCAGCGATAAAGACGCGCAACGGGCGCTGCACTGAGGAACACGATATGACTATCTTTTACCAATTGACTGCCACCAGCCTGCACGGCCAGCCCATCTCAATGGCTGACTATGCTGGCAAGCTCGTTCTGGTAGTCAATACCGCCAGCCACTGTGGCTTCACGCCACAATATGCAGGGCTGGAAGCGCTCTACGCGAAATACGCTGCTCAGGGGCTGATAGTGCTTGGTTTCCCCTGCAACCAGTTTGGTAAGCAGGAGCCCGGCGGCGTCGATGACATCGAGCAGACCTGTAGGGTCAATTACGGTGTGAGCTTCCCGATGTTCGAGAAAGTGGAGGTCAACGGCGCCGGCGCGCACCCGCTGTTTCGTTACCTGAAAGATGAGTTACCCGGCGTACTGGGCGGGCGGATCAAATGGAACTTCACGAAGTTCTTGATCGGTCGCGACGGCACCCCTCTCACGCGTTTCGCGCCGTTCACTACCCCGGAGAAAATGGAGGCCGCCATCCTTGCCGCACTAAAGATTTAAATCTTTTGCCTCCCTGACCGCTGCCTGTGCGCGAGTGAATGTTCGCTCCGCGCCGGAAGTGCACCTGAAAAATGACGATGGGTTATAAATAAGTCCCGCGCACGCGATACAAATCACTCATTTTTTCAGCCCACCACACGCCAGATATTTCTCTTTTCTGCGAGTTAAGCCATCCATTAAAACAATACCTGCCCGGCAAGATGACCTATTCCCATCGACGAAAGCATCGCCAGGGTGCTCCAGAAAGTAATTCTGCCGATCGCCCTGACAGGAGAGGCTCTGCTGACAATTGAAGATATATAGCCAAGAGCGGCCAGTGAAAAAAGGGAGGAGAGAATAACAAAGAGAAAAACCAGCGTTGCTGGAGAAAGCCATGCAACGACTAAAGGCAACGTTGCGCCAGCGGAAAAACTCAGCGCCGAGAAAACGGCAGCCTGCAGGGGGCGCGCAGAATTGGTCTCCGTCAGTCCCAGTTCCTCGCGGGCATGCGTGTCCAGAGCATCTTTCACCATGAGTTGTTCGGCAACCTTTTGGGCAAGCTCTGGCTCGAGTCCGCGTTGCACATAAAGTAAAGTCAGCTCGCGTACCTCTCCCTGATAATCTGTTTCCAGTTCCCTCTTTTCCTGAGCGAGAGCCGCGTTTTCCGTGTCGGCCTGAGATGAGACGGAAACATATTCCCCCGCTGCCATCGACATCGCCCCCGCGACCAGCCCGGCAATGCCCGCAAGTAAAACCCCGGAAGAGCCCGTATTAGCAGAAGCAACGCCAAGAACAAGACTTGCTGTCGAAACAATACCATCGTTAGCCCCGAGTACAGCAGCCCTCAACCATCCGACGCGTTCAATGCTGTGTCGTTCAAGATGCATGCTTTTATTCTCCTTTAAGTACGCCTGTTCAGCCTGGCGGGATGAGGGTGGAATAAAACGGATTAAAACAGAGAACGCTTCGCACATCGGCGCCGACCGCGGTACATTACATTCTTCTCTGATTTGGCTTCAACCCACACCATCATACTTATGCGTGCCGGATGTTGTCAGCCGCAGCGAACCCTGCTTTCATAGCAAATCAAATGGGCATAAAACGCAACAAGGGTTTTTCACGTAGATTGCGCCTGGATAAATGCCCCCGCAGTGCCCCTGCAGGTAAAAGCAGGAATTTAACCTTTTGATTTTGAGTGAGATTTAATGAAAAAGCTGTTTGTGCAGTTTTACCTCCTGCTGTTCGTCTGCTTCCTGGTCATGACCATGATGGTGGGCCTGGTGTACAAATTCACCGCCGAACGCGCAGGGCGTCAGTCGCTGGACGACCTGATGAAAAGTTCGCTGTATCTGATGCGCAGCGAGCTGCGGGAGATCCCGCCGCGCGACTGGAGCAAAACGCTCAAAGAGCTGGACCTCAATCTCTCTTTCGATCTGCATATCGAGCCCATCAGCAAATTCAAGCTCTCGGAAAACTCGATGCAGCATCTGCGCGCCGGGGATATCGTCGCCCTCGACGATCAGTACACCTTTATCCAGCGGATCCCGCGCAGCCACTACGTGCTCTCCGTCGGTCCTGTGCCGTATCTCTATTTTTTGCATGAGATGCGCCTGCTCGATCTGGCCCTGATGGCTTTTATCGCCATCTCGCTGGCCTTTCCGGTCTTTATCTGGATGCGTCCTCACTGGCAGGAGATGCTGCGTATTGAGACCGCCGCCCAGCGCTTCGGCGACGGACATCTTACTGAACGCATTCATTTCGACAGCATGTCCAGCTTCGCGCGGCTAGGGGTGGCGTTTAATCAGATGGCCGATAACATCAACGCGCTTATCGCCAGCAAAAAACAGCTGATTGATGGCATCGCCCATGAGCTGCGGACCCCGCTGGTGCGCCTGCGCTATCGCCTGGAAATGAGCGAGAACCTCACCGAAGCCGAATCGCAGTCGTTGAACCGCGATATCGGCCAGCTTGAGGCGCTGATTGAAGAACTTCTGACCTACGCCCGGCTTGACCGCCCGCAGAACGAACTGAAGCTAACGACCCCCAATTTCCCGGCGTGGATCCGCGATCACGTTGAAGATATTCAGACGGTTAATCCCCAGCGCGAGATTGCGCTAACCGACGTCGTGGCCGGGAGTTACGGCGCGCTGGATATGCGCTTAATGGAACGGGTGCTGGATAATCTGGTGAATAATGCCCTGCGCTACAGTAACCAGCGTATTCAGATCAGCCTGACGCTGCAGGCTTCGCGCGCGACGCTGCGGGTCGAAGATGATGGCCCCGGAATTGCGCCTGATGAACGTGAGCGAGTGTTCGAGCCTTTCGTACGCCTCGACCCGAGCCGCGATCGCGCGACCGGCGGCTGTGGCCTCGGTTTAGCTATCGTCCACAGCATCGCCCAGGCAATGGCCGGAGAAGTGCATTGCGAAGCGAGTTCGCTGGGCGGGGCCTGTTTTTGCTTTAGCTGGCCGGTCTATCATCAGTTGCCGGATTTTACCTCCGCCTGATACGCCTTTGCGCAAATGCTGAGGCCTGCTATAGTTAAAAAATCGCTAAGTATGTTGTAACTAAGGTGAGGGAATATGGCCAGCTATGACCTTGTTGAACGTCTGAACGACACCTTTCGCCAGCTCGAGCATGAACTACAGGCGCTAAAACACGCCCTGAGCCAGTGCCGCCTGCTGGCCGCCCGCGTCTTTGAGCTGCCGCCGGTGAGTAAAGACGCTGAACACCAGCCGCTGGAGAGCATCAACGTGGTTCAGCACACCGGCAAAACCGCGCTGGAGATGGCGCTCAGGCACTATAGTCATCTGTTTATCCAGCAGCAGTCGGAAACCCGCAGCAGCAAAGCCGCCGTGCGTTTACCCGGCGCGATTTGTCTGCAAACTGACGCCCGGGAACAGGCTGAACTCTTAGACAAAATCACCCATATCAACGCCCTCAAAGCGCGCTTCGAGAAGATTATCACCGTGGATTCCGGCCTGCCTGCCGCCGCGCGGTTTGAGTGGGTCCATCGCCACCTGCCGGGGCTGATTACGCTGAGCGCCTATCGCACGCTAACTCCCCTCCTCGATCCGAGCACCATCCGCTTCGGCTGGGCCAATAAGCACGTGATTAAAAATCTCACCCGCGATCGGGTACTCATGCAGCTGGAAAAAAGCCTTCAGTCGCCCCGGGCGGTTCCGCCGTGGACCCGCGAGCAGTGGCAAAGCAAGCTGGAGCGAGAGTATCAGGATATTGCCGCCCTGCCGCAGCGGGCAAAGCTGAAAATAAAGCGGCCGGTGAAGGTGCAGCCCATCGCCAGGGTCTGGTACAGCGGGGAACAAAAACAGGTGCAATACGCCTGTCCGGGACCGATGATTGCGCTGATATCCGGCACGAAGGGCGTCAGCGTGCCGGACCTCGGTGAACTCCTGAACTATGACGCCGATAACGTGCAGTATCGCTACAAACCGCAGGCGCAGTCGCTCAGGCTACTGATTCCGCGGCTGCACCTGTGGCTGGCTAGCGAGTAGACATACTGCCCACCATCTCTTCCGGGCGCACCCAGCGGTCAAACTCGGCTTCCGTCAGGTAGCCGAGCGCCAGCGCCGACGCTTTCAGGGTTAACCCCTCTTTATGGGCCTTTTTGGCAATTTCCGCCGCTTTGTCATAGCCGATATGGGTATTCAGCGCGGTCACCAGCATCAGCGACTCATTCAACAGTTGGCTGATGCGTTCACGGTTCGGCTCAATGCCTTCCGCGCAGTGCTCGTTAAAGCTCGCCATCCCGTCAGCCAGCAGCCGCACCGATTGCAGGAAGTTGTGGATCACCATCGGGCGATAGACGTTGAGCTCAAAGTTGCCCGATGCGCCGCCGATATTCACCGCGACATCGTTGCCCATCACCTGACAGCACAGCATGGTCAGAGCTTCGCACTGGGTCGGGTTCACCTTACCCGGCATAATCGACGAACCCGGTTCATTTTCCGGGATCGCAATTTCGCCAATCCCGCAGCGCGGGCCGGAGGCCAGCCAGCGCACATCGTTGGCAATTTTCATCAGCGAAGCGGCCAGCCCTTTCAGCGCCCCGTGCGCGTGCACCAGCGCATCAACGGTCGCCAGCGCTTCAAACTTGTTCGGCGCGGTGACAAACGGCTGGCCGCTTAAGGCCGCCAGCTCGGCGGCGACGCGAACCGCATATTCCGGATGGGTATTGAGCCCGGTTCCCACCGCCGTCCCGCCCAGCGCCAGCTCGGCCAGATGCGGCAGGCTATGGTCGAGATGTTTTAAATTGTGCTCCAGCATGGCTACCCAGCCGGAGATCTCCTGACCGAGGGTCAGCGGCGTCGCATCCTGCAGATGGGTGCGGCCAATTTTGACAATATCGCTGAAGGCAACGGCTTTATTGTTCAGGGTCTGCTTCAGCACGTTGAGCTGCGGGATCAGCTTCTCCCGCAGGGCAATCATCGCCGCCACGTGCATCGCCGTCGGGAAGACGTCGTTAGAGCTCTGGCTCTTGTTGACATCATCGTTGGGGTGAATCTTACGCTCCATCCCGCGCGGCCCGCCCAGCAGTTCACTCGCGCGATTGGCCAGTACCTCATTCATATTCATGTTGCTTTGCGTGCCGGAGCCGGTTTGCCAGATAGCCAGCGGAAACTCGTCCGGATGTTTGCCTGCCAGCACTTCGTCCGCGGCCTGAATAATCGCTTGCGCTTTCTCCGCGGCCAGAAGGCCGAGATCGTTATTCACCTTCGCCGCTGCGCGCTTGGTCAGCGCCAGCGCATAAATAAGCTCGGCTGGCATTTTTTCCGTCGAAATACGAAAATGTTCCAGCGAGCGCTGGGTTTGCGCGCCCCATAGCTTGTCGGCAGGCACATCGATGGCGCCCATTGAGTCTTTTTCACTGCGATGCGTTGTCATGACTTTCTCCTTGGATTCAACGTGCTTAATAGCGACAAAGCTCACCTGCTCAAAGGGTAAAGTATGGGTCAGATTTATAAGTTGTTTTGGTGGTTCGTGCCGCTAAGCGGCATAAAAAAACCGCCCCGAAGGGCGGCTGAAATCATTTCACGCAGCGGGCGCACTGCGAGCTCTGGATTTGCTGGAAGAAGTCGTTGCCTTTGTCATCCACGAGGATAAACGCCGGGAAGTCTTCGACTTCAATTTTCCAGATGGCTTCCATCCCCAGTTCAGGATAGGCCACGCACTCGAGGCTGCGGATACTCTGCTGCGCCAGTACCGCCGCCGGGCCGCCGATGCTGCCGAGGTAGAAACCGCCGTGTTTATGACAGGCGTCGGTCACCTGCTGGCTGCGGTTGCCTTTGGCTAACATGATTTTACTCGCCCCGTGCGCCTGCAGCAGGTCGACGTAGGAGTCCATGCGGCCAGCGGTCGTCGGGCCAAGGGAGCCGGACGCGTAGCCGTCGGGCGTTTTTGCCGGGCCCGCGTAGTAGATCGGGTGGTCTTTGACGTACTGCGGCAACGCCTCACCGCTGTCGATAAGCTCTTTCAGCTTCGCGTGGGCGATATCGCGGGCGACGATAATCGTCCCGCTCAGCGACAGGCGGGTCGACACCGGGTACTGCGACAGCAGCGCCAGAATATCGCTCATCGGCTGGTTGAGGTTGACCTTGACCGCCTCGCCCTCGCCGGCCTGACGAAGATGCTCGGGAATATATTTGCCCGGATTGCTCTCCAGTTTCTCAATCCAGATCCCCTGGCGGTTGATCTTGGCTTTGATATTGCGATCCGCCGAGCAGGAGACGCCCATGCCCACCGGGCAGGAGGCGCCGTGGCGCGGCAGGCGCACGACGCGAATATCGTGGGCGAAGTATTTGCCGCCGAACTGCGCGCCGAGACCGAGGTTTTGCGCCTCCACCAGCAGTTCCTGTTCCAGCTGAATATCGCGGAAGGCCTGACCGTGTTCGTTGCCTTCGGTCGGCAGGCCGTCGTAGTACTTGGTTGAGGCCAGCTTAACGGTTTTCAGGGTGGACTCCGCCGAGGTGCCGCCAATGACGAAAGCAATATGGTACGGCGGGCAGGCGGCGGTTCCCAGAGTGCGCATCTTTTCGACGAGATAGTTTTTCAGCTTCGCCGGAGTAATTAACGCTTTGGTTTCCTGGTACAGGTAGGTTTTATTCGCCGAGCCGCCGCCTTTGGCGATGCAGAGGAATTTGTACTCCTCGCCGTCGGTGGCGTAAAGATCGATCTGCGCAGGCAGGTTAGTGCCGGTGTTGACCTCTTTATACATATCCAGCGGCGCGTTCTGCGAATAGCGCAGGTTATCCTGGATATAGGTGTTATAAACGCCCTGCGCCAGCGCGGCTTCATCGCCGCCGCCGGTCCACACGCGCTGGCCTTTTTTGCCGGTAATAATCGCGGTACCGGTATCCTGGCAGGTCGGCAGCACCCCTTTGGCGGCGATATCCGAGTTGCGCAGAAACTGCAGCGCCACGTACTTATCGTTTTCGCTGGCTTCCGGGTCGTTGAGAATATCGGCCACCTGCTGCTGGTGCGCCGGGCGAAGCATAAAGGAGGCGTCGTGGAAAGCGTGTTGTGCCAGTAAAGTTAGCGCCTGAGGTTCAACTTTCAGAACTTCCTGGCCGGCGAATTCGGCGACGGAGACGTAATCACTGCTGAGGAGGTAGTACTCGGTATCGTCCTTTTTCAGTGGAAAAGGATCCTGATATACAAACGGTTTATTCGACATTGTGCTCTCACTTACTGCTTAGCTGATTATATTTCAGGCAGACACTCCATTTGCCCGTGGAAAAGCGAGTCGATCGATTTTACACAATTTTTTAACAAAAACTGAGACAAGGACGACTTTTTCTTCGCGCCGGTTGCTTATCGGTCGATTGCTGGTTTAATAGTGCCATGACTATTAAGTGGAAACAGGGATTGAGAATGCAAAAGCTCATTAACTCAGTGCAAAACTACGCCTGGGGAAGCCATACCGCCTTAACCGAACTTTATGGGATTGCTAACCCGGACAACCTGCCGATGGCGGAGCTGTGGATGGGCGCGCATCCCAAAAGCAGCTCGCAGATTGTGGATAATAGCGGGACGCCGCGCTCTCTGCGCGACGCGATCGAAAGCGATAAAGCAACCCTGCTTGGCGCGAAAGTCGCCGAGCGTTTTGGCGAACTGCCGTTCCTGTTCAAAGTCCTGTGCGCCGCGCAGCCGCTCTCTATCCAGGTGCACCCCAACAAGCAGGCCTCGGAAATCGGTTTTGCCAAAGAGAACGCTGCCGGGATCCCGCTTGATGCCGCCGAACGTAACTACAAAGATCCGAACCACAAGCCGGAGCTGGTTTTCGCCTTAACGCCGTTCCTCGCCATGAACGCCTTCCGCGAGTTTGCCGAAATCGTCACCCTGCTGCAGCCGGTTGCCGATGCGCATCCGGCGATTGCCCAGTTCCTTGCGCAGCCTGACGCCGGGCATCTGAGCCAGCTGTTCGCCAGCCTGCTGAATATGAAAGGCGATGAAAAAGCGCACGCCTTACGGGCGCTGCAGGCGGCGCTGGACAGCGAGCAGGGTGAGCCCTGGCAGACTATCCGCCTGATCGCCGAGTTCTACCCGGACGATAGCGGCCTCTTCTCTCCGCTGCTGCTCAACGTGGTCAAACTGAATCCCGGCGAGGCGATGTTCCTGTTTGCGGAAACCCCGCACGCCTACCTGCAGGGCGTGGCGCTGGAAGTGATGGCCAACTCTGACAACGTGCTTCGCGCGGGCCTGACGCCGAAATATATCGATATTCCGGAACTGGTGGCGAACGTCAAATTTGAGCCAAAACCCGCGGGCCAACTGCTGACCCAGCCGGTAATTCACGGCGCGGAGCTGGACTTCCCCATCCCGGTTGACGATTTTGCCTTCTCGCTGCACGACCTGTCAGCGCAGGCGTCAACCATCGCCCAGCAGAGCGCGGCGATCTTGTTCTGCGTCGAGGGTGAGGCGACGATTGCCAAAGGCGAACAGCGCCTGACGCTGAAGCCGGGTGAATCCGCGTTTATCGGCTGTAATGAATCACCGGTGCAGGTCAGCGGCCGCGGCCGCGTGGCGCGCGTGTTTAATAAGCTCCAGTAAGTTACTGAACTTTTTAGCCACAGTTGCTAGACTTTCACCCATCATGACAACACAACCAGGCGGCCCAATCCGCCTGGTTTCATTTATGGACAAATGCTATGAAAAAATCGCTGGTCGCAGCAGGAGTTATCATTGCGCTGGGCGTCGTCTGGACGGGCGGCGCGTGGTATACGGGGAAGCAGCTGGAAAGCCGCATTGCCGACATGGTGCAGCAGGCTAATGCTCAGCTGCAAAGCAGCGCGCCGCAGGCTGGCGTGGAGCTGACGTATCAGGGCTATCAGCGCGGACTGTTCCGCAGCCATTTACAGCTGGTGCTGAAGCCTGCTGCCGGCAAAGCGCCCCGCTGGCTTGCCGCCGGACAGTCGCTGGTGTTTGATGAAGTCGTCGATCACGGCCCTTTCCCGCTGGCTTCGCTCAAATCCTTTAACCTCGCCCCGGCGATGGCGTCCGTCAAAACCACCCTGACCAATAACGACGCCAGCAAGGCGCTGTTCGACATCGCTAAAGGCGAAACGCCGTTCACCATTGATACCCGTATCGCTTATAGCGGCGACAACACATCCGCTATTGTGCTCAACCCGCTTGATTACGCGAAAGGCGATGAGAAGGTGACCTTCAGCGGCGGACAGTTCCAGCTGGACGCTGACCGCGAAGGGAAAACCCTCAGCCTGAGCGGCGAAGCCGGTAGCGGGCAGATTAACGCGGTTAACGAGTACAACCAGAAAGTTCAGCTCACCTTTAATAACCTGAAAACCGACGGCTCTACCGAAATGGCCAGCTTCAACGAGCGTATCGGTAAACAGGCTATCTCGCTGGACAAGCTGGCGATTGGCGTTGAAGGCAAAGAGCTGGCGCTGTTCGAAGGGATGAAAATTGACGGCAATTCGTCGCTGACTGCCGACGGTAAAGGTATTAACAGCCAGCTGGACTACACGGTCAACAGCCTCAAGCTGCAAAATCAGGATATCGGTAGCGGCCGGCTGACGCTGAAGCTGGACAATATTGATGGCGAAGCCTTCCATCAGTTCAGCCAAAAATACAACGCTGAAGCGCAGGCGCTGATGGCGGATCCGCAGCTGGCGCAGAATCCTGAGCTCTATCAGCAGGCGCTGACGCAGACCTTCTTTAGCGCGCTGCCGATGATGCTGAAAGGCAGCCCGTCTCTGACCATTTCGCCGCTGAGCTGGCGCAATGCGAAGGGGGAAACCACCCTGAATCTTTCGATTCTGCTCAAAGACCCGTCGCTGACCACCACCCCGCCGCAGACGCTGGCGGATGAAGTGGATCGTAGCGTTAAATCGCTCGACGGCAAGCTGGTGATCCCGGTGGATATGGCGACGGCGTTTATGACCCAGATTGCCGGGCTGGAAGGCTATCAGCCCGCCGACGCCGCTAAGCTTGCGGATCAGCAGGTGAAAGGCCTGGCGGCGATGGGGCAGATGTTCCGCATCACCACCATGGAAGATAACGCCATTACCTCAAGTCTGCAGTACGCTGACGGCCAGGTTACGCTGAACGGACAGAAAATGCCGCTGGATGAGTTTGCCGGAATGTTCGGTTTAGCGCTTCCCGCCGTCTCTGAACCCGCAGCGCCGCAGGAAACTCAGCCGCAAGATGACGCGCCGCAAGACGTGGTGCCACCCGCCGCGCCGCAGCAATAAACGGCAAATAGCCCCTGCCCAGGGGCTATTTTCGGGTAATCAGCCGGGGAGAAATAATCTGGTTTCTCGCCGCGCCCTGCCCCTCTTCCATACGCCGTAAAATACACTCCGCGAGGCTTTGTCCCAGCTCCCGGGCGGGCGTCGTCACCCAGGTCAGCGGCAGATCGTCCAGCGCCTCCTCGGGTAACTCCGCAAAGGCCGCCAGCGCGACCCGCTGTTCAAAATAGCTTTCGACGCCAGCTTCGCCGCTCTGGCGCCCGGCGCGCATCAGCCCAAACCACGCCCCGGTGGCAATCACGCTGTTGTAGCACAGCACCGCGCTAATCGTTGGGTTTTGCCGCAGCAGCGCCGCCATCGCCTCTGCCGCCTGCTTCTGGCTCGACTCGCACTCCAACACCCACTCGCTATGAAACGGCAGGCCATACTTCAGCAGGGTGGCGCAGTAGCCGCCTACCCGTTCAGCGCGCGTCAGGGACGAGCTCTGCCCTCCCAGCCAGGCAATGCGCTGATGGCCGCGGCGGATCAGGTGCTCGGTGACAATCTGCGCCGCCTGCATATTATCCGGGCGGATAAGGTCGACATCGTCGAGATAGCTGGCGCGAGAAGCAAACACCAGCGGCATTCCAGCTTGCGCCGCGCGGTCGCGCAGCTCCGCCCCCTGGTCGATCGCCCCGGCAATCACCACGCCATCGACCCCTTGCGCAACTAGCGTATCAAAACGCTGGAGCATTTTTTCACCGCTGTGCCCCCCCTGGGTGAGAAACACCATTCTACCCTGCGACTCAAGCGCGTCGGTCAATCCGGCGGTCATTTCCGCGTAGAAAGGCTTCGATAAGTCGCTGACGATCAGGCCAATAACGCCGCTCTGGCCGCCGCGCAGCGACGCCGCCTGGCGGTTGCGCACGAAGCCCAGCTGTTCAATGGCATGATTGACGCGCTCGCCGGTGGCCGACGAAATACGCCCCTTGCCGCTCAGCACCAGCGATACCGTACTGACCGACACGCCCGCCGCCTGGGCGACATCATTAATGGTGATTTTTTTCGCGATAGCCATAACTGCAGGCCGACTCCCTTTGGCTGTCGATAAAACGTTTTATCAAGATACTCTCTTTATAAACGTTATTATCGCCAGAATATGTGATTTTTATCGCACTAAAATTTGGTAAAACGTTTTATCTTTCCGTGGCGTTACATCCTACCGATAACTTAAAGAACCAGGATTCGTGTTATGACGGCGAAAACAGCAACCAAAATTACCCTGTGGGAGTTTTTCCAGCAGTTAGGGAAAACCTTCATGTTACCCGTGGCGTTGCTCTCCTTTTGCGGGATCATGCTGGGGATCGGCAGCTCTCTGAGCAGCCATGATGTCCTGACGCTCCTGCCGTGGCTGGACGTGCCGCTGCTGCAGGCCGTATTCATCTGGATGGGCAAAGTCGGCTCCTTCGCCTTCAGCTTTCTGCCGGTGATGTTCTGTATCGCCATTCCGCTAGGACTGGCCCGGGAAAACAAAGGCGTCGCCGCGTTTGCCGGTTTTGTCGGCTATGCTGTGATGAATCTGGCGGTTAACTTCTGGCTGACGGCCAAAGGCATTCTGCCGACCACCGATGCCGCCGTCCTCAAAGCGAACAACATCCAGAATATTATCGGCATTCAATCGATCGACACCGGGATCCTCGGCGCGGTGATCGCCGGGATCATCGTCTGGATGCTGCATGAGCGTTTTCACAATATCCGCCTGCCCGACGCGCTGGCCTTTTTTGGCGGCACCCGCTTTGTACCGATTATCACGACCGTGGTTCTCGGCCTGGTCGGTCTGGTCATTCCGCTGATCTGGCCCGTCTTCGCCATGGGGATTAATGCCCTCGGCCACGTCATCAATAGCGCGGGAGATTTCGGACCGATGATTTTCGGTACCGGAGAGCGCCTGCTGCTGCCTTTCGGCCTGCACCATATTCTGGTGGCGCTGATCCGCTTTACCGAGGCGGGGGGAACCATGGACGTTTGCGGCCATAGCGTCAGCGGCGCGCTGACGATTTTCCAGGCCCAGCTCAGTTGCCCAACCACCCACGGCTTCTCCGAAAGCGCGACCCGCTTCCTCTCGCAAGGCAAAATGCCGGCCTTCCTCGGCGGCCTGCCGGGAGCGGCGCTGGCGATGTACCACTGCGCTCGCCCGGAAAACCGCCATAAAATTAAGGGGCTGCTGATTTCCGGCGTTATCGCCTGCGTGGTAGGCGGCACGACCGAGCCGCTGGAATTTTTATTCCTGTTCGTCGCCCCGGTGCTGTACGTTATCCACGCGCTCCTCACCGGACTGGGTTTTACCATGATGGCCATTCTGGGCGTGACTATCGGCAACACCGACGGCAACGTTATCGACTTTGTGGTGTTCGGCATTCTGCACGGTCTGTCAACCAAGTGGTATCTGGTACCGGTGGTCGCGGCCATCTGGTTTGCGGTTTACTACGGTATCTTCCGTTTCGCTATCACCCGCTTTAACCTGAAAACCCCGGGACGCGATATTGAAACCAATAGTGCCTTCGAAAAGGCCGTCACCGGCGTGACCGGAAAATCAGGCTACAACGTCCCGGCGATTCTGGCGGCGCTCGGCGGCGCGGAAAATATCGTTTCGCTCGATAACTGCATTACCCGCCTGCGTCTGTCGGTTAACGACATGAGCAAAGTCGACAGCGCCGCGCTGAAAGCGAATCGCGCCATCGGCGTGGTGCAGCTCAATCAGCACAACCTGCAGGTGGTGATTGGCCCGCAGGTGCAGTCGGTGAAAGATGAAATGGCTGTCCTGATGAATACCGTCGAGGCATAGGCTCCGCCCCCTCCGTGCAGGAGGGGACATGATGAAGGAAGTGCAGATGTTTGATTTTTCAACGCCAGTCGACCGTCACGGCACCTGGTGTACCCAGTGGGATTACGTCGCCGACCGTTTTGGCGCGGCCGACCTGCTGCCCTTTACGATCTCCGACATGGATTTCGCCACCGCTCCCTGCATCATCGATGCCGTCAGCAAACGCCTGGCGCACGGCGTTTTTGGCTACAGCCGCTGGAAAAACGATGAATTCCTCGGCGCGGTGAGCCACTGGTTCGCCAGCCGTTTTCATAGCCCAATCGACCGCGAAGCAATTGTTTACGGGCCGTCGGTTATCTATATGGTGGCGGAGATGATTCGTCAGTGGTCGGCTGTGGGTGACGGTATTGTGGTGCACACTCCGGCCTACGATGCCTTTTATAAAACCATTGAAGGCAACCAGCGGCGCGTTGCGGCGGTTCCGCTCTCCCTCGATAACCATCAGTGGCGCTGCGATATGGCGCAGCTGGAACGGGTACTGGCCGAGCCGCGTAATACCGTGCTGCTGCTGTGCAGTCCGCATAACCCCACCGGCAAGGTATGGACCCGCGAAGAGCTGGAAACCATGGCGCGGCTGTGCGAGAAGCACGGCGTAAAGGTAATTAGCGACGAGATCCACATGGACATGGTGTGGGACGAACACCAGCACACCCCGTGGTGCGAGGTGGCGCGCAGCCCCTGGGCATTGTTCACCTCCGGATCGAAAAGCTTCAACATTCCGGCGTTTACCGGCGCATACGGGCTGATTGACGATCCCGCGGCGCGCGAAAGCTATTTGCACGCGCTTAAGGCCCGCGATGGCCTCTCTTCCCCTTCCGTACCGGCGCTGGTGGCGCATATCGCCGCCTATCGCGAGGGCGCCGCCTGGCTGGATGCCCTGCGCGGCTATCTGCAGGAGAATATGCGCTACATCGCGCGCGAACTGAATCAGGCGTTTCCCGAGCTAAACTGGCAGCCGCCGCAGGCGACTTACCTGGCGTGGATTGACCTGCGCCCGCTGGCGGTGGACGATCGCGCCCTGCAAAAAGCACTTATTGAGGAACAGAAGGTCGCCATTATGCCAGGGGACACCTACGGCGATGAGGGTAAGGGTTTTGTCCGTCTGAATGCCGGCTGCCCACGTGAAAAGCTGGAAAAAGGCGTGCAGGGATTAATTGCCGCCCTGGGCTCGCTGCGCTAACTGTTTTCGCTGGCCACCAACGCGGTAGCGGCCTGTCCGCTACCGCTGACTCTCCGCTCACTCATCCGTCCTCCCGGCACAATAAAACGATATTTTGACGAGACTCAAAAAACGCTATTTCACAAAGGTGTATTTAAATGCCGTTTTTAATTCCCGTCAAAATATT
Source organism: Klebsiella sp. Q11 (assembly GCF_964241505.1). Taxonomy (NCBI): domain Bacteria; kingdom Pseudomonadati; phylum Pseudomonadota; class Gammaproteobacteria; order Enterobacterales; family Enterobacteriaceae; genus Klebsiella; species Klebsiella sp. Q11. Next base: position 96,037 of record NZ_CAXSXW010000004.1, on the reverse strand, counting down.
CACCAGGAGGAAAAAATATGAACACCTACGATCGTAACCGTAACGCTATCGCTACCGGCAGCATGGTTATGGTGGCCGACAGCGGCGCGACGGGCGTCATCAAAGCCATCCACGCCGAGGGTAAAACGGCGGAGCAGCTCCGCCGGGCGGACTGCGTGGAAATAGACGGACATCAGGGGTTATATTGCCCGCTAAACCTTATTCGCCTGGGCTTTAATTAATCGCAATACCCGTCATCAATATCTGACCGCGGATCCGCAGGCGTAAAAGGCCACCCAGGCGTGGCCTTTGATATTCTCTTTATCGTTCAATTTGATCCCATCGAGCGTTTTACATTAATAAGCAGCGTATTATCGCCCCTCTTCTACCCGCTACGGGTAATATACCTTCTGAGTTCAGAGGCATCTTCATGACATGGCAACAGTTCAAACAGGCGTGGCTGATTAAATTCTGGTCCCCCGTCCCCGCCGTTATCGCCGCGGGTATTCTCTCAACCTACTACTTCGGCATTACCGGCACCTTCTGGGCCGTCACCGGCGAATTCACCCGCTGGGGTGGGCAATTGCTGCAGCTCGTCGGCGTGCACAGCGAAGAGTGGGGCTACTATAAGCTCATTCATCTCGAGGGCACCCCGCTCACCCGTATCGACGGCATGATGATCATCGGCATGTTTGGCGGCTGTTTCGCCGCCGCGCTGTGGGCGAATAACGTCAAGCTGCGCTTCCCCCGCAGCCGGATCCGCATTCTGCAGGCCGTCGCAGGGGGAATCATCGCCGGTTTCGGCGCCCGTCTGGCTATGGGCTGCAATCTGGCCGCATTTTTTACCGGTATCCCACAGTTTTCCCTGCACGCCTGGTTCTTTGCCATCGCTACCGCTATCGGAACCTGGTTCGGCGCGCGCTTTACCTTACTGCCCATCTTCCGTATTCCGGTAAAAATGCAGAAAGTGTCCCAGGCCTCGCCGCTGACGCAAAAACCTGACCAGGCGCGGCGCCGGTTCCGTCTCGGCATGGTGGTCTTTTTCGCCATGATCGCCTGGGGCCTGCTCACCGCGGCCGATCGGCCGAAGCTCGGCCTGGCGCTGCTGTTTGGCGTCGGATTTGGCCTGCTCATCGAACGGGCGCAGATCTGCTTCACCTCCGCCTTTCGCGATATGTGGATCACCGGACGTACCAATATGGCGAAGGCGATTATTTTCGGCATGGCCGCCAGCGCTATTGGGATCTTCAGCTACGTGCAGCTGGGTATGGAGCCGAAAATCATGTGGGCGGGGCCCAACGCGGTTATCGGCGGCCTGCTGTTTGGCTTTGGCATCGTCCTGGCGGGCGGCTGCGAAACCGGCTGGATGTACCGCGCGGTGGAAGGTCAGGTGCACTACTGGTGGGTCGGGCTGGGCAACGTTATCGGTTCAACGATCCTCGCCTACTACTGGGACGGGCTCTCTCCGGCGCTGGCCACAAGCTGGGATAAAATCAACCTGCTGGCGACCTTCGGGCCATTCGGTGGCCTGCTGGTGACCTATCTCCTGCTGCTGATCGCGCTGATTCTGGTGATTGGCTGGGAAAAACGGTTTTTCCGCCGCCAGTCTCTCGCCCCCTCGACCGTTAAGGAAAGCGCATGAAAACTCTGGTCCCCGATTATCGCCTCGATATGGTTGGCGAACCCTGCCCCTATCCGGCCATCGCCACGCTCGAAGCCATGCCTTCGCTGAAGAAAGGCGAGATTCTGGAAGTGGTCAGCGACTGTCCGCAGTCGATTAACAACATCCCGCTGGATGCCAAAAACCACGGCTATACCGTGCTCGACATTCAGCAGGATGGGCCAACCATCCGCTATTTGATTCAAAAATAGCCAGAAAAAAGCCGGTAGTGGGCTACCGGCTGTCTTCCGCATCACATGCGCTAGCCCGCGCGTCACGGGCCTGAAAACGTCAACGATTACCAGCCCTTAACCGCATCGCCTTTGTAAAGCTGCTCTGCTGCCGCGGCCACCTCATCGCTCTGGTAGGCCTTCACAAGGTTTTTCACCTTTTCGCTGTCTTTATTTTCGATACGACTGGCGAAAATATTCACGTAAGGAGAATCTTTGCTTTCCACGAACAGGCCGTTGCGCGACGGCGACAGCCCGACCTGGCTTGAGAAGGTGGTATTGATAATCGCCATGGTTATCTGCTGGTCGTCCAGCGCGCGGGTGAGCTGCGGCGCTTCAATTTCGACGATTTTCAGCTTTTTCGGGTTGTTAATAATATCCAGCGAGGTGGGCAGCAGACCCACGCCGTCCTTCAGCGTAATCAGCCCCTGCTTTTCTAGCAGCAGCAGAGAGCGGCCGAGGTTAGTTGGATCGTTGGGGACCGCCACCTGCGCGCCATCGGGCAGCTGAGCGATCGACGTGATTTTCTTCGAATAGGCCGCTATCGGATAAACGAACGTGGTGCCAACCTGAACCAGCTTATAGCCGCGCTCCTGGATCTGTTTGTCCAGATAGGGCTTATGCTGGAAAGCGTTAGCATCAAGATCGCCGTTGTTCAGCGCCTCGTTGGGCAGGACGAAATCATTAAACGTCACCACCTCAACGTCGAGATTGTACTTCTCTTTCGCCACTTTTTGCGCCACCGCCCAGACTTCCTGGTCAACGCCTGCGCTTATGCCCACTTTGATGTGGTTGGGGTCCTGCTCGCCAGGTTTGCAGGCGGCCAGCAGCAGCGAGCCTGCGACAACCAGCGGTACCGCGACTTTTTTTAACGTGAAGATCATATTCCCAGAGTCCTTTTTAAAATTGCCTGCCATTCATTGCAGGAAAACCAGCGCCTGAGACTATAGAAAATCTCGGGCGCGAAATTAAATACTGATTGACTATGATTAATAGCGTTTTGCTATGAGCGATTTCGTCATTGCTCCCTTTGAGAGGGCAATCTTTCCTTCCCTCACCGTTTTTCCTTGTATTGTTCGGTAATTTTCTCCGCTTTTAACCATTTATCGTTCTGATGTACAATGACGCGCACTTTAACTAAAAAAAGAGTGCGACCATGATTGATTTAACTTTGCCATTAACCGACATCCATCGCCACCTTGATGGTAATATCCGGGCCCAAACCATTCTCGATCTTGGCCGCCAGTACAACCTCGCCCTTCCGGCAGACACCCTCGACACATTACGTCCTCATGTACAGGTCACCAGCAATGAGCCTGACCTGGTCAGCTTCCTCGCTAAGCTTGACTGGGGCGTAAAGGTGCTGGTCTCGCTGGAAGCCTGCCGCCGCGTCGCTTATGAAAACCTCGAAGATGCCGCTCGCAACGGCCTGCACTACGTTGAACTGCGTTTCTCTCCGCGCTATATGGCGATGACCCACCAGCTGCCGGTCGCGGGCGTGGTCGAAGCGGTGATCGCCGGCGTTAAAGAAGGCAGCCGCGACTTTAACGTTGAGGCCCGCCTGATCGGCATTCTGAGCCGCACCTTTGGCGAAGCGGCCTGCGAAGAGGAGCTTGCGGCCCTGCTCGCCCATCGCGATGGCATCACCGCCCTCGACCTCGCCGGGGATGAGCTCGGCTTCCCGGGAAATCTGTTTATGGATCACTTCAGCCGCGCGCGCGATGCGGGCTGGCGCATCACCGTACATGCGGGCGAAGCCGCTGGCCCGGAAAGCATCTGGCAGGCGATTCGCGAACTGGGCGCCGAGCGTATCGGCCACGGCGTGAAGGCGGTGCAGGATCCGGCGCTGATGGATTATCTCGCCGCGCAGCGAATCGGGATTGAGTCCTGCCTGACCTCTAATATTCAGACCAGCACCGTGCCATCCCTGGCCGAGCATCCGCTGAAAACATTCCTTGAACACGGCGTGCTGGCCTGCATCAATACCGACGACCCTGCCGTTCAGGGCGTCGATATTATCCACGAATACACCGTCGCCGCCCCGGCTGCCGGTTTAAGCCGCGAGCAAATTCGCCAGGCGCAGAGAAACGGTCTGGAGCTCGCCTTTTTAAGCGCCCAGGAAAAAGCGGCGCTGATCCAGCGCGTGCAGCATGCTTGATGTTTCTCCCCCGTGCCAGCACGGGGGGAAGCTCAATCAGCGCCTGGCCAGCGCGTTTCGTCAGGTCGGCCTAATTCAGGCACAGCGTCGCCCGATGCCTGGCCGACTCCAGCCCAAGCTCAATCAGCTCCATAATCTGAATCGCCTGGCTTGCCGGAACCGGGTTAACGCCGATGCCATTAAGCGCATCGCGAATGGCGGCGTAATAGGCCGGATAGTTGCCCGGTAGCGTCAGCCACGACTCCTCGGTGATTTCCTCGCCTTCGGCACGCGTCAGCAGCCCGTCGCGCATATCGTACCCCCAATCCTCCTGCGGCAGGCGCTCGCCGCTTTTCAGCCGTTCTTCCTGCGGATCAAGGCCGTATTTCACATAGCTTCCCCGCGAACCGTGGATGATAAAGCGCGCCGTTTCCGCCGCGGCCACCAGGGTTCCGTGCAGCACCACGCGACGCTGCGGCCAGGCCAACACCGCATGAAAATAGTCTGTGGACTGGGAGCCAGGCCGTAGCTGAGCCAGGTCGACCTGCATACTCACCGGCAGACCGAAGAGATTTACCACCTGGTCCAGCAGATGCGGGGCAAGATCGTACCAGATGCCGCTGCCCGACCCACCTTGCTCGCGCCAGCGTTGCCGTACCTGCGGTCGATAGCGGTCGAAATGCGACTCAAAATAGCCGACTTCACCTAACAGGCCTTCGTTAATCAGCGACTTCACCGTCAGAAAATCGCTGTCCCAGCGGCGGTTATGGAACACGGACAGCAGTCGGCCCTCGCTTTTGGCAATGGCCTCAAGCTCGCGCGCCTGTGACAGTGTCACGGTAAACGGTTTATCCACCACCACATGCTTGCCCGCTTCCAGCGCGGCTTTCGCCAGCGGGAAATGGGTATCGTTGGGCGTGGGGATCACCACCAGATCGATATCGGGGTCGCTAAAGAGCGCCTGCGGCGCGGTCACCACCTTCACCGCAGGCCAGTCGGCCAGCACTTTCGTTTCATCGCTGCTCGAGACCGCGGCCAGCGTCATCCCCGGCGTACCGCTGACCAGCGGCGCATGAAAGGTTTTGCTCGCATAGCCGTACCCGATTAAACCTACCCGGATAGGGTCACTCATTTTTCTGCCCCCTTAACGAAATGTCGCAGCCGCACTAACACCGCGATTCTGAACGCATCTTCGACGCGTTTGCCCCTGCACGGTTGCTCAGCTTTACGCCATTTGCGCAGCTAAGATCATGTAACACTTGCGTTACTTCAGTCGTTGAGTACCATTTCAGTCTGGTTTCACCATTTGCCGTAGAGTTATGGAAAACGTTTTTAACCGTATTGTAGAACTTATTGGCTGGATTGTTTTGGGCGTTTCGGCCCTGCTTTTAGTTATCGCTCATCATATTGATAACTACCAGTCCCCGCCTGCCGTTGATGCTGTTCAGACGAAGCCGCTGTCGAAATAAACAGTGACCCGCTTCGCAACTATGCAACCGGTTTCTGAAACCGGTTGCATAGTTGCATACGCCTTTATTACACTCTCTTTATCAATCGATAAGGAGTTTCTTCATGTCCAAATTCCCGCAACACTTTTTATGGGGCGCCGCGACCGCGGCCTGGCAGGTTGAAGGCGGTCACGATGCCGACGGCAAAGGCCCTTCTATCTGGGATATTTATTCCCACCTTCCGGGCACCACCTATCAGGGGACGACCGGTGACGTCGCCGTTGACCACTACCATCGTTTTCGCGAAGACGTAGCGCTGATGGCGGAAATGGGTTTGCAAAGCTATCGCTTTTCTATTTCCTGGCCCCGCCTGCTGCCTGGCGGCCGCGGTGAAGTGAACGAGGCTGGTGTCCAATTCTACAGCGACCTGATTGACGAACTGCTGGCGCATAACATTGAACCGATGATTACCCTGTACCACTGGGATCTTCCCCAGGCGCTGCAGGATGAAGGCGGCTGGGAGGCGCGCAGTACCGCGGAAGCCTTCGCTGAGTACGCTCGCCTGTGCTATCAACGTTTTGGCTCCCGGGTCAAACTGTGGGCAACCTTTAACGAGACTATCGTCTTTATCGGCCACGGTTACATTAACGGCCTCCATCCTCCTGCGGTGCACGATCCGGCGCGCGCCATTCAGGCCTGCCATCACGTCTTTATCGCCCATGCGCTGGCCGTGAAAGCGTTTCGTGAAATGGGCGTGGCGGGGGAGATAGGGTTTGTCAACGTGCTGCAGCCGCACACCGCATTAACCGACAGTGAGGAAGATAAGCGGGCGACAGAGATGGCGGACGCCATCCATACCCACTGGCTCTACGATCCGGTATTAAAAGGCGGCTATCCCGAAGAGCTACTGCAGCAGACCCGGGCGCTGTGGGGGGTTCCGGTCTTTGAACCGGGAGACGACGCGCTGCTGCGTGACAACCGCTGTGACTTTATCGGCCTGAACTACTATCGCCGTGAAACCGTGTCGGCGCAGCCTCCTGAAGTACCGACCGGCGGCGAGCCGGGCGTGGATGGGCTCTTCCACTTCGTGCGCAACCCGCAAAGCACCTATACCGAATGGGGCTGGGAAATTTGGCCTCAGGGCTTAACCGACGGGATCATGATGATTAAAGCGCGCTACGGTGATATTCCGATCTACATCACCGAAAACGGCCTGGGGGCAATAGACCCGATTATCAATGGCGAAATCGTCGACGACCCGCGGATTGACTATCTCAGTAGCCATATTACCGCGCTGGAAAAAGCGCTGGAACAGGGCGCCGACGTGCGCGGCTACTACCCCTGGTCCTTTATTGATCTTTTGAGCTGGCTGAACGGTTATAAAAAACAATACGGATTCGTTTATGTCGATCACCAGCAAAATCTGGCGCGTAAACGGAAAAAGAGTTTTTTCTGGTACCAAAACGTTATTGCCAGCCGAGGCGAACAGCGTTAATCTTCTCTCCCAGGCGCCTTCCGGCGCCTGATTCAGTTCTGGAATACTCTTAAATTTCTTTTTACCAGGCCGGAAACATCATCTGTTCTTGTCACCGGTATTTACAACCGAAATAATTGCATACAGTTTATCTTAGAAAGGAACTGCCGGTTGAGAACAGGTTTACTCAGTATGGGTATATTCAACTTAATTTATTCCGATTATAAAATGGATACGCAAATGACCGTTCAGGACTACTTATTAAAATTTCGTAAAATCAGTTCGCTGGAAAGTCTGGAAAAACTTTTTGATCACCTTAACTATTCCCTGACCGATAACGAAGAGATCGTCAACATGTATCGCGCGGCCGACCATCGCCGGGCGGAGCTGGTTTCTGGCGGCAAATTGTTCAACATCGGCGAAGTGCCCAAGTCCGTCTGGCGCTACGTGCAATAAAGACTGTCATCATTCACGCCAGTTGCTTATACTTCCGCCCTGCTTTTATTTATAACTGGCGTTGAATTTTGGAGTAATAATGTCTTCTGACTCTGTGGAACGTATTGGCGGATGGCTTCTGGCACCGCTGGCATGGCTCCTGGTAGCCCTGCTTAGCGCCTCATTGTCGCTGCTGTTTTTTGCTGATGCTCTGATGTCTTCCCAGACTTACACATTGCTGAGCGCGATGAGTATCGAACATCTCGCCCTGTGGATCGCCTCCTTAGCGTTTGCGATCGCCATGTGGTACTACACGCTGTGGTTGACCATCGCCTTCTTTAAACGGCGGAAAGGGGTACCGAAGCACTACATTATCTGGCTGCTGATCACGCTTCTACTGGCGGTAAAAGCCTTTGCCTTTTCCCCGATTTCCGACGCGCTCGCGCTGCGCCAGCTGCTTTTCCCTCTCCTCGCCGCAGCGCTGCTTGCGCCCTATTTCAGGCGTTCTCAACGGGTTAAGCGGACCTTTGTGAATCCGTAATAACCACACAGTTAACCTGTTGTCGCCGGTATCGATTTATTCGATAATAGACGGCTTTTTCTATTTCAGGTCGAATGATGGCTGATTATTTACTGCTCTTTGTTGGCACTGTCCTGGTTAACAACTTCGTGCTGGTGAAGTTTCTTGGACTGTGCCCGTTTATGGGGGTTTCCAAAAAGCTGGAAGCCGCTATGGGGATGGGGCTCGCCACCACGTTTGTGATGACGCTGGCCTCTATTTGCGCCTGGTTAATTGATACCTGGATCCTTATCCCGCTGGATCTGGTCTATTTACGTACGCTGGCCTTTATCCTGGTCATCGCCGTGGTGGTGCAGTTTACCGAAATGGTCGTGCGTAAAACCAGCCCGGCGCTGTATCGCCTGCTGGGCATCTTCCTGCCGCTGATCACCACCAACTGCGCGGTGCTCGGCGTGGCGCTGCTCAACATTAACCTTGGGCATAATTTCCTGCAATCGGCGCTGTACGGTTTTGCCGCCGCGGTCGGTTTTTCGCTGGTTATGGTGCTTTTCGCCTCCATTCGCGAGCGACTGGTGGTAGCGGATGTTCCCGCGCCGTTTCGCGGTAACGCGATTGCGCTGGTCACCGCAGGTTTAATGTCCCTTGCTTTTATGGGCTTTAGTGGTTTGGTGAAGTTGTAATGAACGCTGTCTGGATAGCCGTGGTCGCCATTAGCCTGCTGGGGCTAATTTTCGGCTTAATTCTGGGGTACGCCTCCCGCCGCTTTGAGGTGGAAGATGACCCGGTGGTGGAAAAAATTGATGCCCTGCTTCCGCAGAGCCAGTGCGGCCAGTGCGGCTACCCTGGCTGTCGTCCCTACGCTGAAGCGGTGGGGACCCAGGGCGAGAAAATCAACTGCTGCGCCCCCGGCGGCGAAGCGGTGATGCTGAAAATCGCCGAGCTATTGAACGTCGATCCGCAGCCGACAGACGGCGATGCGCAGGAAGCCGAACCGGCGCGAATGCTGGCGGTGATCGACGAGGCGAACTGCATCGGCTGCACAAAATGCATTCAGGCCTGTCCCGTCGATGCCATCGTCGGCGCCACGCGCGCCATGCATACGGTGATGAGCGATCTCTGTACCGGCTGTAATCTTTGCGTCGCGCCCTGTCCGACGCAATGTATTGAACTGCGCCCGGTGGCGCCGACGACAGAAACCTGGAAATGGGATCTTCAGACCATCCCGGTACGCATTATTCCCGTGGAACAACATGTTTAAGTTATTTTCCGCTTTTCGCAAAGATAAAGTCTGGGACTTCAACGGCGGCATCCATCCGCCAGAAATGAAAACCCAGTCCAACGGTACCCCGCTGCGTCAGGTTTCACTGCCGCAGCGTTTTGTCATTCCGCTAAAACAGCATATTGGCGCGGAAGGTGAACTCTGCGTTCAGCCGGGCGATCGCGTCCTGCGCGGCCAGCCGTTAACGCGCGGCTGGGGCAGAATGCTGCCGGTGCACGCCCCGACGTCCGGTACGGTGGCGGCCATTGCCCCCCACTCTACAGCCCACCCTTCCGCGCTGGCGGAAATGAGCGTCATTATTGATGCCGATGGCGAAGACCGCTGGATTGAACGCGATGGCTGGAACGATTACCAGAATAAATCCCGCGAAGCGCTGATTGAGCGTATTCACCAGTTTGGCGTGGCCGGACTGGGCGGCGCGGGTTTCCCGACCGGCACCAAGCTGCGCGGCGGCGGCGACAAAATCGACACACTGATTATCAACGCTGCCGAGTGCGAACCCTATATTACCGCCGACGACCGTCTGATGCAGGATTGCGCGGCGCAGATCGTCGAGGGTATTCGCATCCTTGCCCATATTCTGCAGCCAGCTCAGGTACTGATCGGCATCGAGGATAATAAACCGCAGGCGATTTCGATGCTGCGCGCGGTATTAGCCGACACGCACGGTATTTCCCTGCGCGTGATCCCCACGAAATATCCCTCCGGCGGCGCGAAACAGCTGACGCAGATCCTCACCGGCAAGCAGGTGCCTCACGGCGGACGCTCCTCTGACATCGGCGTGCTGATGCAGAACGTCGGCACCGCCTATGCGGTGAAACGCGCGGTAATCGACGGCGAGCCGCTGACTGAGCGCGTCGTCACCCTGACCGGGGAAGCGATCTCGCGTCCGGGCAACGTCTGGGCGCGCCTCGGCACTCCGGTCAGCCATCTGCTCAACGATGCCGGTTTCTGTCCGAGCGGCGATCCTATGGTAATTATGGGCGGGCCGCTGATGGGCTTCACCCTGCCGTGGCTCGACGTGCCGGTCGTGAAAATCACCAACTGCCTGCTGGCGCCGTCGGCGAGCGAAATGGGCGAGCCGGAAGAGGAAAAAGGCTGCATCCGCTGCAGCGCCTGCGCGGACGCCTGCCCGGCCGATCTTCTGCCGCAGCAGCTTTATTGGTTCAGCAAAGGCCAGCAGCACGACAAAGCCACCAGCCATAACCTGGCGGATTGCATTGAGTGCGGCGCCTGCGCCTGGGTCTGCCCAAGCAATATCCCGCTGGTGCAGTACTTCCGCCAGGAAAAAGCGGAGATTTACGCGCTTGCTCAGGAAGAGAAACGCGCGGCGGAGGCGAAATTACGCTTTGAGGCCCGTCAGGCGCGTCTTGAGCGCGATAAAGCCGCGCGTCTGGAACGGCATAAGCAGGCCGCGGTCCAGCCCGCGGCGAAAGATCAGGACGCGATTAACGCCGCCCTTGCCCGGGTACGGGAAAAGCAGCGTGACGCGGCGCAGCCAATTATCGTGCTCTCCGGCGCCAAACCGGATAACAGCGAAGCCATTGCCGCCCGCGAAGCCCGCAAGGCCGAGGCCCGGGCGCGCAAAGCGCAGCAACAGGCACAAAGCAACGTCGCCGGGCCGTCATCCGACGCCGCCGTTGACCCGCGCAAGGCCGCCGTCGAGGCCGCCATCGCCCGAGCCAAAGCGCGCAAAGTCGAACAGCAGGCGGTTCCTGCGGAAGACGCCGCAGTAGAGCAGCCTGCCGCTGTTGACCCGCGCAAAGCCGCCGTCGAGGCCGCCATCGCCCGGGCCAAAGCGCGTAAAGCCCAACAGCAGGCCGCTCCGGCGGAAGACGCCGCAGCGGAGCAGCCTGCCGCTGTTGACCCGCGCAAAGCCGCCGTTGAGGCCGCCATCGCCCGAGCCAAAGCGCGCAAAGTCGAACAGCAGGCCACTCCGGCAGAAGACGCCCCAGCGGAGCAGCCCGCCGCCGTTGACCCGCGCAAGGCCGCCGTCGAGGCCGCCATCGCCCGGGCTAAAGCGCGTAAAGCAGAACAACAGCAACAAGCAGTTCCCCCGTCGGCAGCCAATGATGACGCCCGCAAAGCGGCAGTCGCTGAAGCAATCGCCCGCGTTCAGGCCCGGAAAGCATCCCGGCAGGCAGTTAACGAGGATTAAATGGTTTTCAGAATCGCAAGTTCCCCTTATACCCACAATCAGCGCCAGACTTCGCGGATTATGCTGCTGGTGCTGCTCGCCGCCGTGCCCGGCATCGCGGTTCAGACCTGGTTTTTCGGCTGGGGTACCGTGCTGCAAATTATCCTTGCCGCCATCACGGCGTGGGGAGCCGAAGCGGCCATCCTTAAACTGCGCAAACAAAATATTCCCGCGATCCTCGCCGATAACTCCGCGCTGCTGACCGGCCTGCTGCTGGCCATTAGTATTCCGCCTTTTGCTCCCTGGTGGATGGTGGTGCTGGGGACCGCGTTCGCGGTGATCATCGCTAAACAGCTCTACGGTGGTCTGGGTCATAATCCTTTTAACCCGGCGATGATCGGCTATGTCGTACTGCTCATCTCCTTCCCGGTCCAGATGACTTCGTGGCTCCCGCCGCATGAGATAGCCGCCAATGTTCCCGGATTTAGCGACGCGCTGCGGATGATTTTCACTGGCCATACGGCGAGCGGTGGAGACATGAACAGCCTGCGAATGGGCATTGACGGTATCAGCCAGGCCACGCCGCTGGATACCTTCAAAACCTCGCTTCATGCCGGTCACGCGGTTGAAGAGATTCTCCAGTATCCTGTCTACGGCGGCGCGCTCGCCGGCCTCGGCTGGCAGTGGGTTAACGTGGCGTATCTGGCGGGTGGTCTGTTCCTGTTATGGCAGAAAGCTATTCGCTGGCATATTCCGGTCAGTTTTCTGCTGAGCCTTGCCGTTTGCGCTACCCTCGGATGGCTGTTCTCCCCGGAAAGCCTCGCCTCGCCGCAGATTCATCTGCTGTCCGGCGCCACCATGCTGGGCGCGTTCTTTATTCTGACGGATCCGGTAACCGCCTCCACCACCAATCGCGGACGCCTGATCTTCGGCGCGCTGGCGGGGTTACTGGTATGGCTAATTCGCAGCTTTGGCGGCTATCCGGATGGCGTGGCCTTTGCCGTTCTGCTGGCCAATATTACCGTTCCCTTGATCGATTACTATACGCGCCCGCGCGCGTACGGCCACCGCTGAGGACCCGAACATGTTACAAAGCATGCGTAAACACGGCATCACGCTGGCCCTCTTTGCGGCGGGGTCTACCGGGCTGACGGCCGCGATTAACGAGCTGACCAAAAGCACCATTGAAGACCAGGCTGCCCAGCAGCAAAAAGCCTTATTTGACCAGGTTATGCCGGCTAATCTTTATAACAACGACTTGCTGAAAAGCTGTTATCAAGTTACCGCCCCGGCGCTGGGAAAAGGCCAGCACAAGGTTTGGATCGCTCAGGATGGCGAAAAACCGGTGGCTGCGGTGATGGAAGCCACCGCTCCGGACGGCTATTCCGGGGCCATTCAGCTGCTGGTGGCCGCCGATTTTAAAGGTACCGTGCTGGGTACCCGCGTCACCGAACATCATGAGACGCCGGGGCTGGGCGATAAAATCGAACTCAGAATTTCCGACTGGATCACCCTCTTTGCCGGTAAAGTGATTCATGGGCAAAACGACAGCCACTGGGCCGTGAAAAAAGACGGCGGCGAGTTCGACCAGTTTACCGGGGCCACCATTACCCCGCGCGCGGTGGTCAATGCCGTGAAGCGCGCCGGCCTGTACGCACAAACGCTGCCCGCGCAGATTTCCGCATTCACTCCCTGTGGAGACTAAATCATGAGCGAAGTAAAAGACGTTATTGTTCAGGGGTTGTGGAAAAACAACTCCGCGCTGGTTCAACTGCTGGGGATGTGTCCCCTACTCGCCGTGACCTCGACCGCCACCAACGCCCTTGGCCTTGGGCTGGCGACGACGCTGGTGCTCACCCTGACGAACCTGACCATTTCCAGCCTGCGCCGCTGGACGCCGGCGGAAATCCGTATTCCGATTTACGTCATGATCATCGCTTCGGTGGTGAGCGTCGTGCAGATGCTGATCAACGCCTACGCGTTCGGCCTCTATCAGTCTCTGGGGATCTTTATCCCGCTGATTGTCACCAACTGTATCGTGGTTGGGCGCGCTGAGGCCTTTGCCGCGAAAAAAGGCCCGGCGCTGTCGGCGCTGGATGGTTTTTCCATCGGCATGGGGGCCACCTGTGCGATGTTTGTGCTCGGCTCAATGCGGGAAATTCTCGGCAACGGTACCCTGTTTGACGGTGCCGATAGCCTGCTCGGCAGCTGGGCTAAAGTTCTGCGCATTGAAGTATTTCATACCGATACGCCGTTTCTGCTGGCGATGCTGCCGCCGGGGGCATTTATTGGCCTCGGCATGATGTTGGCGGTAAAATACCTTATCGATGAACGTAGCAAACAGCGCAAAGCTAAAGCGGTACAAGCCGATGTCGTTGCGCCGTCTGATGTGACGGGAAAAGCCTGGAATGAATAAGAGTAAACGCCTGGAGATCCTCACCAGGCTCAGGGATAACAACCCGCACCCCACCACGGAGCTGAATTTTCACTCGCCGTTTGAATTATTGATCGCCGTCCTGCTCTCGGCGCAGGCCACCGACGTCAGCGTCAACAAAGCGACGGCAAAACTCTACCCGGTCGCCAACACGCCGGCGGCCATGCTGGCGCTGGGCGTTGAGGGCGTGAAGTCGTATATCAAGACTATTGGCCTGTTTAACAGCAAAGCAGAAAACGTCATCAAGACCTGTCGTATCCTGCTTGAGCAGCACAATGGTGAAGTGCCGGAAGATCGGGCGGCCCTTGAGGCGCTTCCCGGCGTGGGACGCAAAACGGCAAACGTGGTGCTGAATACCGCCTTCGGCTGGCCGACAATCGCCGTCGATACGCATATCTTCCGCGTTTGCAATCGGACACAATTCGCGCCCGGTAAGAACGTTGAACAGGTCGAAGAAAAGCTGTTAAAGGTGGTTCCAGCGGAATTTAAAGTCGACTGCCATCACTGGTTAATCCTGCACGGCCGTTATACCTGTATTGCCCGCAAACCGCGCTGCGGCTCCTGCCTGATAGAAGACCTTTGCGAGTACAAAGAGAAGGTCGATCTCTGAACACGCATCGCGTCATTATCCATCAGGGTGATGACGCTGCTTTTCCCCCGCCTTCATCGACATTCACGCCATCATTTTCGCGCTGTTGCGGGTGATTATGCGGTTATATAATCATCGGCCAGCTTATTCATTTTTTTTAGAGGCAAAATTTCTATGCATTTGTGATCGAGATCACCTGGTCAATTTATTGTTGATTTAATGTTAACGCTTTTGCGTGCAAACCTGCTGATTCAAATACCCTTAAGTTAAATACCAACACAATAACCCATCAATTTTTAGGATTATGGGCTATATCACTGGATACAAGCGCATACAGCCGAACATATCGCCATTATGCGAAAAACTTCGGATCCCAACAGATAAAAACTCTCCCTTTGGCTAAACCTTGAAATTTAACTCTGAATAACATTTGAGTAGACGGTGTATTATGCCACATGGAATATGTGTAACAGATTATTGCAAAGCTATTGCCTGAAGGGGCAGGATAGTGAACATTACCTGCCGTTTTCCCTCCAGAATAACTATAAAGGCGGCGGTCTGAGAAGATTGCGCCCCGAACACCCCCCGTTAATATGGGATGTAAAAAAAGAGGTATTTGTGTCGACTGCAAACAATAAACCAACAGAAAGCGTAAGTTTAAACGCTTTCAAACAACCACGTTCGTTCTATCTCATCTTCTCTATTGAGCTGTGGGAACGTTTTGGTTTCTACGGCCTGCAAGGGATCATGGCCGTTTACCTGGTTAAACAGCTGGGTATGTCAGAAGCGGACTCTATTACTCTGTTCTCCTCCTTTAGCGCGCTGGTCTACGGTCTGGTGGCGATTGGCGGCTGGCTGGGCGACAAGGTGCTTGGCACTAAGCGCGTCATCATGCTCGGCGCAATCGTTCTGGCTATCGGCTACGGCCTGGTAGCGTGGTCCGGGCACGATGCGAGCATCGTGTATATGGGTATGGCGACGATTGCCGTCGGTAACGGCCTGTTTAAGGCTAACCCCTCTTCCCTGCTCTCAACCTGCTATGAAAAGAACGACCCGCGTCTGGACGGTGCATTTACCATGTACTATATGTCCGTCAACATCGGTTCCTTCTTCTCTATGCTGGCCACGCCGTGGCTGGCGGCGAAGTTTGGCTGGAGCGTCGCTTTCGCCCTGAGCTTTGTCGGTCTGGTGATCACCATCGTCAATTTCGCTTTCTGCCAGCGCTGGGTTAAACAGTACGGCTCGAAGCCTGACTTCGCCCCGCTGCAGGTAGGTAAGCTGCTGGCGACTATCGTTGGCGTGGTGGTTCTCATCGCGATTGCAACCTGGCTGCTGCACAACCAGGGTATTGCACGTATGGCGCTGGGCGTGGTTGCGCTGGGCATCATCGTTATTTTCGCTAAAGAAGCCTTCGCGATGCAGGGCGCGGCCCGTCGCAAAATGATCGTCGCTTTCATCCTGATGCTGCAGGCGATTATCTTCTTCGTTCTGTACAGCCAGATGCCAACCTCCCTCAACTTCTTTGCGATTCGCAACGTTGAACACTCTCTGCTGGGCATCGCTTTCGAGCCTGAGCAGTACCAGGCGCTGAACCCTTTCTGGATCATTATCGGTAGCCCGATTCTGGCCGCCATTTATAACAAGATGGGCGATACCCTGCCGATGCCGATGAAGTTTGCTATTGGTATGGTCCTGTGCTCCGGCGCCTTCCTTGTCCTGCCGCTGGGCGCTAAGTTCGCCAGCGATGCGGGCATCGTAAACGTCAGCTGGCTGGTGATCAGCTACGGCCTGCAGAGTATCGGTGAACTGATGATTTCCGGTCTGGGTCTGGCGATGGTGGCACAGCTGGTTCCGCAGCGCCTGATGGGCTTCATTATGGGTAGCTGGTTCCTGACTACCGCTGGCGCCAACCTGATCGGCGGCTACGTGGCGAACATGATGGCGGTGCCGGATAACGTGACTGACCCGCTGATGTCGCTGGAAGTTTACGGTCGCGTGTTCCTGCATATCGGTGTCGCCACCGGCATTATCGCCATCCTGATGCTCATGACGGCGCCGAAGCTGAACCGTATGACCCAGGACGACGATAAAACGGCAAAAGCCAGCGATACCGCTACGGCTTAAGCTCCCCGGGAAAACCCATAAATTTAAACCGCTAACGCGCTGTTAGCGGTTTTTTTTTACCCCTGGGCGGACTAACATACAGGAAACCGCAGCCACGAGGAGTTACCGATGAAACTGTTCTACAAATCCGGCGCTTGTTCTCTTGCTTCGCATATCGCGCTACGCGAAAGCGGGCTGGACTTCACCCTGCAGGGCGTTGACGTGATGAAAAAACGTCTCGAAAACGGGGATGATTATCTGCAGATCAACCCGAAGGGTCAGGTACCGGCGCTGCTGCTGGACGATGATGTGCTGCTGACGGAAGGCGTGGCCATTATGCAATATATCGCCGATCGCGTGCCGGACCGCCAGCTGCTGGCGCCGGTGGGAAGCATTGCCCGCTATCAGACGCTGGAGTGGCTAAACTACGTGGCGACGGAGCTGCATAAAGGTTTTACCCCGCTGTTTCGCCCGGATACGCCGGAGGATTACAAACCTGTCGCTCGCGCGCTGCTGGACAAAAAAATGCAGTACGTGAACGAATGCCTGGAAGATAAAGAGTGGATTAACGGGCACCGTTTCACTATCGCCGATGGCTACCTGTTTACCGTGCTGCGCTGGGCGTACGCCGTGAAGCTGGATATGGAAGGCTATAGCAATATTGCAGCCTGGATGAAGCGCGTTGCCGCGCGGCCTGCGGTAGCCGCCGCCCTCGAGGCTGAAGGGCTGAAGTGAAGCCGATGCTTGCCCGATGCAGGTCGGGCAAGTTGTTCTCACGCCTCTTAAAGCTGCGTGGCGCTGAAGTAGTGCTCCGGCTGCGCGATGCGATCCTGAGCCGCCACAACCTGTAGCTCATACTCCTGCATATTTTTTGTCGCCAGCATGATTTCATACACCGCGGCGGTCACGTGCTCCAGCGCATCGCGCAGTCCCGCGCCCTGCAGCAGCTTAACCAGCAGCAGCCCGCTGGTGACATCGCCGACGCCCACCGGCTGGCGCATGCCAAAATCCACCAGCGGACGGCTGATATGCCAGGCTTCCTGCGCGGTGACCAGCAGCATTTCAAAACGATCCATACTCAGCCCGGCCCGCGAAAGATGCTTCACCAGCACCACTTCCGGCCCCTGTGCAATCAGCTCGCGCGCGGCCAGCACCGCTTCGTTAACGTTCGCCACCGGATGCCCGCAGAGGATCTCCAGCTCAACCAGGTTTGGCGCAATAATATCGCTCGCCGGCAGCGCATAGCGTACATGAAACTCCGCGACGCCGGGCGCTACGATACAGCCCTTTTCAGGGTGCCCCATGACCGGATCGCAGAAATATTTCGCGGCCGGATTGGCGCTTTTCACCTGACGCACGATGCCAAGAATATGTTCGCCCTGTTCCGCCGATCCCAGGTATCCGCTTAATACCGCGTCACAGCGCTGCAGCTGGTTAATATCGGCAATCCCCTGAACAATTTCCGTCAGATGCGCTGGCGGCATCACGCAGCCGGTCCACTTTCCGTATTGGGTATGGTTGGAGAATTGTACGGTATTAAGCGGCCAGACGTTGGCGCCAAGGCGGCGCATCGGAAATTCAGCGGCGCTGTTGCCCGCATGGCCAAACACAACGTGGGACTGGATGGCGAGGATATTCTTCATCTTGATTACCTGAGAGCAAAAAATAAGGGGCGCGGTTTCCCACGCCCCTGCCTTTACGCAATTACTTCCAGCAGACCAGACAGTAATTTTTCTTACCGCGACGCAGTAAGGTGTAGCGACCAAAGAGACGGTCGGCATCAACAAATACGTATTCCGGGTCGGACTGTTTTTCGCCGTTGATGGTCACCGCATTGGATGCGATGGTTTTACGCGCCTGACCGCGGGACGGCTGCAGTTCAGAATCCACCAGCGCCTGCATCAGATCGGCGCCTTTATCCATTTCGATCATCGGCACGCCATCCTGCGCCAGCTGTTCGAAATCGGCTTCGCTCAAATCGCTCAGGTTACCGTTGAACAGGCTCTCGGTAATGCGTTTTGCCGCCACCAGACCTTCTTCACCGTGCACCAGGCGGGTCACCTGTTCGGCCAGCACATACTGGGCGCGCGGTGCTTTACCGCTGTTTTTGTCTTCTTCTTCCAGGGCATTGATTTCAGCCATGTCCATAAAAGTGAAGAACTTCAGGAAGCGATAAACGTCGGCATCCGCGGTGTTGATCCAGAACTGGTAGAACTTGTACGGACTGGTTTTCTTCGGATCCAGCCACACTGCGCCGCCTTCGGTTTTACCGAATTTCGTGCCGTCCGCCTTGGTGATCAGCGGAACGGTCAGGCCAAAGACCTGGTTCTGGTGCAGACGACGGGTCAGGTCGATACCGGAGGTAATGTTGCCCCACTGGTCAGAACCGCCGATTTGCAGCGCCACGCCGTGCAGCTTGTTCAGGCAGGCAAAGTCGTAACCCTGCAGCAGGTTGTAGGAGAACTCGGTAAAAGAGATGCCCTGGTCGTCGCGGTTCAGACGCTGCTTCACCGCTTCTTTGTTAATCATCTGGTTTACCGAGAAGTGCTTGCCGATATCACGCAGGAAAGTCAGCACGTTCATGCTGCCAAACCAGTCGTAGTTGTTGGCGGCAATGGCAGAATTTTCACCGCAATCAAAGTCGAGGAAAGGCGCGACCTGTTTACGAATTTTATCTACCCACTCCTGCACGGTATCTTCAGTGTTCAGTTTACGCTCCGCGGCTTTAAAGCTCGGGTCGCCAATCAGACCGGTCGCGCCGCCCACCAGGGCAACCGGTTTATGGCCGGCCATCTGGAAGCGTTTCAGGCATAACAATGGAACAAGATGCCCCAAATGCAAGCTGTCAGCGGTGGGATCGAAGCCGCAATAGAGCGCGATCGGGCCTTGCGCCAGTCGCTCTGCTAACGCTTCTTCGTCCGTCACCTGGGCTATCAGCCCCCGCTCCTGCAATTGTTTAATCAAGTTACTGCTTGCCATCAAATTCTCCATCTATAAAACGACTGCACCTCTGCCGGTACACGACTTTTCGCCAGACGCGAAAAAAATATCTACGCAAAATTATTCAAGCTGCGTCGCCGCGGCAAGCATGTGAAAGCCCAGGGAACTTACTCAGGTAAGCGACAGAGCCAGGCAGGCGCAGCTAACAAAGATGCAGCTTGAAAAATGAAGCGTATAGAATAAAGCGCCGGGCCACGATGCACCAGCGCTTAACACAACATTTTTGCGTCCTTTATGGCGCCAGTCGGTCGATTTGCCAGCCGCCGTTTTGCCGCTGGTAGAGAAAACGATCGTGCAGACGATGCTCGCCGCCCTGCCAGAACTCCATCTGTTCGATACTGACGCGGAATCCGCCCCAGAAGCTCGGCAGCGGCACTTCGCCCTGCTGGAATTTTTGCTTAAGCTCCAGGAACTTACTCTCAAGGATGCCGCGCGCCGAGATACGGCTTGACTGCTGCGACACCCATGCGCCAATCTGACTATCGCGCGGACGGCTATGGAAATATTTCACCACTTCCAGCGTTGAAAGACGTTCCGCTTTACCGATAACCATCACCTGACGCTCCAGCATATGCCATGGGAAAAGCAGGCTGATGCGGGGATTTTTTTCAATCTGATGGGCTTTGCGGCTGCCGAGGTTGGTATAGAACACCAGGCCTTTCTCATCGTAGTGCTTGAGCAACACGATGCGCTGGTAAGGCTGCGAGTTTTCATCGACGGTCGCGACAACCATCGCCGTTGGGTCAGCGAGCTTTGCGTCACAGGCCTGACGCAGCCAGCGCTCAAAGAGTGCCAGAGGTTCGGCGGGAAGATCGTGGCGGCGCAGGCCACCACGGGTATACTCACGGCGCAGGTGCGCGATTTGCTGCAATTCGTCGTTATCAGACATGGCAATTGAGAAAATAATCAAAGGGTAGCGTTATTGTGCGCCCCCATGGCTGAAATCTCAACGTTTGGCGGTTTGCAGCTGACAGTTTTCCAGCACGATACGGTCCCGTTTATAGACGGTGGCGCTATCGCCCTTCGACCAGAAAACGTAAACGCCATCGGTATAGCGCGCGCCAGAGGCGGAGAGCCCCTGCTGTAAATTGAGCTGCTGATTATCGTAAATAAAGCTGACCTGCTGGCGAGTATGATTGAGATGGACGGTCAACGGTTTCTGGTCACACTGATACTCGAGGGTGTCCGTATTCATCCGCTCGACAAACTGGTTGTAGTAGCTACAGCCCGCCAGCATAAAAGGTACAGCAAGAATAAGAATTTTTTTCATCAATTTGCCTTCGACTTTCCCGGTCCGGGAAGGCATAACGCCCTCCCTCAACGCTGTCCAGTTTACGAAGAAACCGGCGCGGGTGATTTCAGTTAACTCTGATTTTGCGGCGGATTGGCCGGAAAAATCGCGCCAAGCACGGAAGCTTGCGACGCGCCGGTCACGGAAGGGAGATTGCCGGGTAGTCCGGCAAGCGTCCGCCACGCCAGCCATGCGAAAGCCAGCGCCTCCATATCATCACCGCTGATCCCCGCCTCATCGGTCGTCGATACCTCGGTTCCCGGCAGCAGCGCCGCCAGACGGGCCATCAGAAGCGGATTGCGCGCCCCGCCGCCGCATACCAGCAGACGTTCACATCCCCCGCTGAGCAGCACCTGTTCACTGATGCTGACGGCGGTCAGCTCCGCAAGGGTCGCCTGAACGTCCTGGGCGCGAAGCCCCGGATAACGCGCCAGATGCTGCGACAGCCAGCCGTAGTTAAAGTATTCACGACCGGTGCTCTTTGGCGCCGGCAGCGCAAACCACGGATCGCTTAGCATATCCTGCAGCAACGGCAGCACAATTTTACCCTCGCTGGCCCACTGCGCATCTTTATCGAAGGGTTTACCACACTGACGCCAGACCCACGCATCCATCAGCATGTTGCCCGGGCCGGTATCGTAGCCGCGCACCGGCAGACCTGGCGCCAGCAAAGATAGGTTGGCGATCCCGCCAATATTGAGAACCATTCGACGCTCAACCGGGTGCGCCAGCAGCGCGTGATGGAACGCCGGGACCAGCGGCGCGCCCTGCCCGCCGAGCGCCATATCGCGACGGCGAAAATCCCCGACCACCGTCACGCCGGTATGCGCGGCAATCTGGTTATTGTCGCCAATCTGCAGAGTATGCGGCGCGTCGCCCGTAGGCTCATGCCAAACCGTTTGGCCATGGCAGCCGATAGCGATGATGTCCGCCGCCTTAAGCTTTTCCTGAGCCATCAATGCCAGAACCGCATCGGCAAATAGCCGTCCCAGGCGCGTATCGAGACGCCCCAGCTGCGAAAGAGTCAGCTGCTGCCCCTGGCAGATGGCCAGGATATCTTCTTTAATCGCGATGGGGATGGGATAGGTCAGGCTGGCCTGCTGGGCAACCAGATTTTCATTAATTGCTGCGAGAACAACATCAACACCATCAAGGCTGGTGCCGGACATAACGCCGATAAAGCGGCCTGATTTCATACGCTTTCCTTCATTCCATGACTCTCGTATATCCCCACACTCCATCATAAACGAGGGGGCAAAGCTACGCTGCTATAATACTTTTTAACAATACAAGCAGCGCTGCCGGTTCTTAGGGTAAAGAACTTGTGTTTAGTTTAGGTTGAGACGACTCTGATTATTATTTTTTGTATAGTCGTTGCATCTGCTATGCCAGCAGACGCTTAAATGCCATATAATTGGCTACAAGGAAGTTCAACAGAACGCTTCTTGGTGAACAGGAGATTCATAAATGATTTTACGTGTTTTGGCTGTCTCGATGATTGGTTTTACGCTTGCAGGCTGCGTCAGCAGCAGCGGCCTGTCCGGCGATGTTTACTCCGCATCCGAAGCCAAACAGGTCCAGAGCGTGACCTACGGCACCATTGTGCATACCCGCGCGGTGCAGATTCAGGGCGGAGATGACAGCAACGCCATCGGCGCCATCGGCGGCGCGGTGCTCGGCGGCTTCCTCGGTAACACCATTGGCGGCGGCACGGGTCGCTCCCTGGCAACGGCGGCAGGCGCTGTCGCCGGCGGCGTAGCCGGACAGGGCGTACAGGGCGCGATGAACAAAACCCAGGGCGTTGAGCTGGAAATCCGCAAAGATGACGGTAACACCATCATGGTAGTGCAAAAGCAAGGCAGCACGCCGTTCTCCGTCGGCCAGCGCGTAGCCATTGCCGGCAGCGGCAGCCAGGTGACGGTCTCCCCGCGCTAAATCTTCTCTCTGCGGCCCGGACGGGCCGCTTATTGATATAAAATACGTATTATTTTCCCAGCGTAAATAAATAATTAATATATATTTATATTTTTCTATTATACACACACTAATTTGCGCCCGCGCAATATTCTGCCCGCCACCATCACGTATTCTCCAGTCAGTATTATTTAAAAGCATTCACGACTATCTTGTCGTTTTACCTTCGCATTTTTCAGGGATGTTGACTATGCGCGTTAATATAAAAAGCTTACCCTATCGGATATTTATTTACGCTATCGCGTGCAGTCTTTCTATTGCTGTGGTTAATTTTATTACCACCTCATTAATTCATCGTATCTCTACAACATCATCCATGCTTTTCCCCGTACTGACTATTTCACTGATGGGCTTTCATATTATGATTGCCTGCTTTATGGGCATGAAATATCTGTGTGATAAAAATCAGCTGTACCTGGCCCCGATAGCCTTCGCGTTTACCTGCTCGGCCCTGCTGATGCTGGGAACGATAGGCAGCTATCCCGACTGGCTGGTCTGTGCTCAGGGGCGCGAGATCAATCAAAATGACGCGCTGATTTTTTATTTTTTCCGCAACGTGATGATGGCTGTTTTATTTATAACCTCAATTATTTTATATCGCATCCGACATATTACCGGCCACTCAAGAAAAATTCACGGTGCGGTGCTCAGTAGTTGTTTTATTTTTATCACCGCAACGCTCATATTATCGTGGGTTCATTCAAGCAACTCGCCGTTGCTAAGCATTGAATTCATTGACAATCTAACCTACACCTTTACGCCACTATGGCATAATCGAATTGGCTGGCTATTAATTATCATATGGTCATTAACGCTGATTTTACTGATCGGCCTGACTCGGCTGCGTAATATATTCTGGTACAGCGGCGCTTTTTTTTGTACAGCCTATATCTTTACGCTGCTGGTGCTGCTCTCCACGGTTAGCGGTAACGCTCACTCGTGGAATCAGGCGCGACTTTTTGAAACGCTGAGCACCCTGTTTCTGATTTTAATTCTGCTTGGTGACGTTTTTATACTCTATCGTGAATCAAACGAAAGATACGTCCGCTCTTACCAGAACTCGATTCGCGATCCCCTGACCCGGCTGTATAACCGCAGCTATTTCTATGACACCCTGACCCAGCGGTTGTCGAAGGCTTCCGCTTCACAGCCGCTGTCGGTCATCGTCTGCGACCTCGATCGCTTTAAGCGCATCAACGACACCTACGGTCACGTGCAGGGAGATAAGGTGATTCAGTTTGCTGCCAGCGTGTTGCAGAACAACGTGCGCCAGGAGGACATTGCCGCGCGTATCGGCGGGGAAGAGTTTGCCGTGCTGCTGGTGAATATCGGCGCCAACGAAGCGCTGGCAATCGCCGAACGTATCCGCCTGTCGGTCAGCGAGAAGCAGGAGGGATTACCGGAGAGAATGACCATCAGTATGGGCGTGTTCACCACGCAGGATGCGCACGTTTCGGCAGAAGAGTGCGTTAAGCGCGCGGATACCGCGATGTATGAAGCGAAAAACAGCGGGCGTAACCGCGTAGTGGTCTGGCGTGAATAAATAAAAAAGAGGCCTTGAGAGTCCTCAAGGCCTCGCTAAGGTCAATCTTTTGCCTGGAGATCGAGAATATTGTGTTCAAGTTTACGAATCAAATTAAGCAGCGTTTCCACCTCTTCCTTAGATACGCCGGCCAGAATCTCATCACGCGTTTTGCCGATAACCTCTTCCATTTCGTTGATCAGAGGCTCGGCTTTTTCGGTAAGCTTGATACGTTTTGCCCGCCGATCGTTAGCACAGGTCTGGCGAGAAATAAGCCCTTTCTCCTCCAGCTGGTCGAGTGTGCGAACCAGCGACGGCTGCTCAATACCAATGGCTTTCGCCAGCTGAATCTGCGACTGTTCAGGCGGCAGCTGGTGAATGTTATGCAGCGTGACCCAGTGCGTCTGCGTTAACTCCAGAGGTTTCAGGCGATGGTCGATTAGCGCGCGCCAGACGCGCACCAAACGTGCCAGATCAGAACCAAGTGGCGATTCCAATTTCATCTCCTTATAATTAGCTTGCTAAGTTATTATACTGATTTTAGAATAGTGTGCAGCATTTAAATTACCAAAACAAATGAATTACCCGATTCACTAAAATCAGAACAATGATTTACAATGTGAATAATCGCATAACCTGAACATTCTTCCTGCAACGGCAAAGGATTTTTGCTTGTGAAACTGAGTCTTAACACTGCCGGATTGTCGCTCCAGGACCTGGTGTTCGGCGCTTCTGTCTATTTCCCTCCCGTGTTTAAAGCCGTTTTGCTGGGCTTTTTTATCTGGTTGATTATCCACCGCCAGCTGCGGGACTGGATGTATGCAGGCGAGATTTGGCATCCCCTGCTAATGGACCTCTCCTTCTTTGCGCTCTCCGTCTGTCTGGCGCTGGTTTTACTGACTATCTGGTAATGTTCATTACATGAAGAAACTAAAATACTTATCCACGCTGCTGGTCGCCGCGCTGGCTATTATTGCCGCCTGGCTGGTCTGGAATTACTACACGCAATCCCCGTGGACCCGCGACGGCAAGGTCCGCGCCGAGCAGGTTGGCGTCACACCCCAGGTTTCCGGCAGCATCCTGCAGCTCAACGTGCGCGACAACCAGCTGGTTAAAGCGGGAGACGTGCTGTTCAGAATCGATGACACGCCTTATAAAATCGCCCTGCTCAACGCCCGGGCGCAGCTTGCTAAAGCCAAAGCGGAAGTCGCCCGCGCGCAGGCAGAACAGAAAAAAGCCGCCAGCGATGCCAGCCGTCGGCGTCATCTATCACAGAACTTTATCTCGGCAGAAGATTTAGAAAACGCCAATACCGCGCTGAATACCGCCACGACCAACCTCGAAGCCGCTAAGGCCGTGGTTGGCGTGGCTCAGGCCACCCTCGATCACGCCCAATGGCAGCTCACGCAGACGGAAATAAAAGCGCCGGTCGACGGTTGGGTCACCAATCTCTCAACCCGGGTTGGCGACTACGCCGCCGTTGGCCACCCGGTTTTCGCCCTCGTGGATAGCCGCTCCTTCTACGTGGTGGGTTATTTTGAAGAAACGAAACTGCGCAATATCCGTCCCGGCGACAGCGCGCAGATCATTCTTTATAGCAGCAAGCAGAAGTTACAGGGTCACGTAAGCAGCATCGGACGCGCCATCGTCGACCAGAGCGTGGAGAGCGGCGGCGATCTGGTGGCGAACATTAAACCGAATATTCCGTGGGTCCGACTTGCCCAGCGCGTACCGGTGCGTATTGAGTTTGATCATTTGCCGCCGGATACCATCCTGGTCTCCGGTACCACCTGCACCGTAGCCATCGGCGCGCAATAATGAAGCTGCAGGCTCTGACGTGGCGCTCGCTCCCGTGGATTAAGGCCAGCCGTCCGCAGTGGCGCTATGCCTTGCGTAACGGGATTGCCATGTGCCTGGCGCTGAGCGTCGCCTACTGGCTGAATCTTGACGAACCCTACTGGGCGATGACCTCCGCCGCGGTGGTCAGCTTTCCCACCGTCGGCGGGGTGATCAGCAAAAGCTTCGGGCGTATTGCCGGCAGCCTGCTCGGCGCCTGCGCGGCGCTGCTGCTGGCCGGGCATACCCTCAACGATCCGTGGCTGTTTCTGTTCAGCATTTCGGCGTGGATAGCCCTCTGCACGTGGGCCTGCGCGATGTTTACCAATAACGTCGCCTACGCTTTCCAGCTTGCGGGCTACACCTGCGCGATTATCGCCTTCCCGGTTATCAATATCACCGACGCGAACGAACTGTGGACCATCGCCCAGTCGCGCGTCTGCGAAGTCATCGTCGGTATTTTGTGCGGCGGGCTGATGATGATGATCTTACCGAGCACCTCCGATGGCGCTACGCTGCTGACGGCGCTGAAAAACATGCATGCGCGCCTGCTGGAACACGCCAGCCTGCTGTGGGTGCCGGAAACGACCGATGCCATTCGCACCGCGCACGAGAGCGTGATCGGGCAAATCCTGACCATGAATCTGCTGCGCATTCAGGCTTTCTGGAGCCACTATCGCTTTCGTCGGCAAAACCCGCTGCTGAACTACCTGCTGCATCAACAGCTGCGAATGACCAGCGTGATTTCGAGCCTGCGGCGAATGCTGCTCAACTGGCCCACCGCGCCCGCCCGCACCCGCGAGATACTGGAGTCGTTGCTCAACGAGTTATCTCATGCCAACGCCGACGCCCTGAGCGTTGCCCGCATCATCGCTCCGCTGGCGCCCCCCGCGGACGCTGACTACCGGCATATCGCCTTCTGGAAGCGTCTGCGCTACTTCTGTCGTCTTTATCTGGAGAGCAGCCGCTGGCTCAGGCGCATCGAAAACGCCAGCGCGATAACCGAATTTAACGTACCTTCCGCGCCAGCGCTGGCTCGCCATACCGATCAGGCCGAAGCCTTATGGAACGGCGTACGCACCTTTTGCGCGCTGGTGATGGTCGGCGCCTGGGGAATTAGCACCCAATGGCAGGCCTGCGCCGCAGCCCTGACCCTGGCGGCGATCTGCTGCGTGCTCTATTCGGTCTCTCCTTCGCCGTTTAAGTCACTAACGCTGCTGATGCGTACCCTGATCCTGCTTTCACTCTTTAGCTTTGTGGTGAAGTTTGGCCTGATGGTGCAGATAACCGATTTATGGCAGTTCTTGCTGTTTCTGTTTCCCCTGCTGACCACCATGCAGCTGCTGAAACTCCAGATGCCTAAGCTCGCCGGACTGTGGGGGCAGCTGATTGTATTTATGGGGTCGTTTATTTCGGTGACCAACCCGCCGGTCTACGACTACGCATCGTTTCTTAACGATAATCTGGGCAAAATCATCGGCGTCGGCCTTGCCTGGCTGGCGTTCGCCATCATCAGCCCGGGTTCAGACGCGCGTAAAAGCCGCCGTCATATCCGTGCGTTACGGCGTCACTTTGTCGACCAGCTAAGCCGCCGCCCGCAGCATAGCGAGCATGAATTTGAATCGCTGGTTTATCACCACATCAGCCAGCTCAGCAATAGCCAGGATGCGCTGGCGCGCCGCTGGCTGCTGCGCTGGGGCGTGGTTTTGCTCAACTGTTCCCACGTGGTGTGGCAGCTTCGCGAGTGGGAAACCCGTTCCGACCCGCTATCGCAGGTGCGCGATTTATGCATCAGCCTGCTGCGGGATGTGATGAGCGAGCGCGGGGTACAGCAGCGGCCACTCGCCTCGACGCTGCAGGAGCTGCAGCGCATCTGCGACGCGCTTAATCACCACCACCAGCCGGCAGCCAAAGAGCTGGCGGCGGTTATCTGGCGACTGTGGTGCGCGCTGTCGCAGCTGGAACAGGCGCCCATTGCCGGCACCTTAACGGAAAGAACTACTTAATCACGCCGCAGGCGAACCGCTCGCCGCCGCCGCCAAGGGGCTGCGGGCTATCGGACATATTGTCGCCCCCCACGTGAATCATCAGCGCCTTCCCTTTAACCTCATCCAGCGTTTTTAAGCGCGGCGCGACCACCGGCTGGGTTGCTTTACCGTCGTTATTGACCACCAGGAACGGCAGATCGCCGAGGTGACCGGCGCCGTCGGGACCTTCATGCTTACCGGTTTTTTGCGGATCGTAGTGCCCGCCTGCTGCGCCAGCGGCGACGGCTTTACCCTCTTTAATCGCGGGCTGGCAGCTGCCGTTGGCGTGGATATGGAAGCCGTGCTCGCCGGGAGGCAGCGCCTTCAGGTCTGGCGTAAATTCCAGGCCTTTCGCGGTTTCGCTGATTTTAACGCTACCGATAGCCTGACCGACGCTCTGGCTGGTGACAAGATTGATATCGACGCTTTCACTGGCCGCCTGCGCGCCTGCGCACGCGGCCAGGGTAAGTATGGCGAGAATACATCGTTGCATAACACCTCCTTAATGGCTCTGTCGCTACTAAGTGTAGGCCATTGCGGAGGTGATGGGGTTTACGGAACGTCGTAACCTAACGCCGCTTTGCGGATACGGAACCACTGCTGGCGGGACATCTTCAGCTTTTCGGCCACCACCGCGGAACGCACGCGCTCTATTTTCCCTGAGCCAATAATCGGCAACGGCTGCGACGGCAGGCGCAGGATCCAGGCATACACCACCTGCTCAATGCTCTCCGCATTCAGCTCCTGAGCAACGCGCGCCAGCTCATCGCGCAGCGGCTGGAAGCTGTCGTCGTTAAACAAACGACCGCCGCCGAGGCAGGACCAGGCCATCGGGCGAATACGCAGCTGCTGAAGCTGATCCAGCGTACCGTCAAGCAGCAGCGGCTGATGAACCGGAGAAATTTCCACCTGGTTGGTCGCCAGGGTAAACGGCAGGCGCGACTGCAGCAGGGTAAACTGGGCGGGGGTAAAGTTCGATACGCCGAAGTGACGAACCTTGCCGCTATGGTGAAGGGCCAGGAAGGCTTCCGCCACTTCATCCGCATCCATCAGCGGGTCCGGACGATGAATCAGCAGCAGGTCAATATGGTCGGTGGCAAGGTTACGCAGCGACTGCTCCGCGCTGAGAACAATATGGTCGCGGTCGGTAATATAGTGGCCGATGGTGTTTTCCGCCCGCGCTTTCGTGGCAATCCCGCACTTGGTGACAATTTCCATCCTGCTGCGCAGATGCGGCGCCAGCTTTAGCGCTTCGCCAAACGCCGCCTCGCAGCGATAGTCACCGTAAATATCGGCATGATCGATGGTGGTAATGCCCAGATCCAGGTGTTGCTCAACAAAGCCCACCAGCGCCTGAGCGGACATATTCCAGTCCATCAGACGCCAGTAGCCCATCACAAAACGAGAGAATTCCGGCCCCTGCGGAGCCATAGCAATACGCTGAACCATAACAGCTTCCTCAATAAAAAAGTGCCCTGAGTATACGCAATTTTAGGCTTAAAACAGTGAGGGTTGCTGCGGTTCTTCCGCACTATCCTGCTTAGCTGCGCGTAATTTGCGCAGTAGCCGCTGACGGCACAGACGCAAAACATCCTGCTTTTGCGCATCGCTCATTTTCTGCCAGTTGAAACGCTCGTCGCGGCTACGCATACACCCCCGACAGTAGCCGCGTTCATCAGACTGACAAATCCCCCGGCACGGACTCTGTACCGGGAAGAATTCCAGTTGTTCAGCCACTTCGCCTCTCCTGCCGCTCATCTCTTTCTTTATTGAAGACGTTTCATCCGCTGTACGCAAATTTTGTTCATCAGCCTCTGCGCCAGGCGGCATTTTTAATTATGACTTGCATTAGACCAATCGGTCTATTACAGTGAGCGCCATGAACAAGCACAGTGAATGTAACACCCGCGAACATATCCTGGCCACCGGCGAGCAGCTCTGCATGCATCGGGGGTTTACCGGTATGGGTCTGAGCGAACTGCTGAAAACAGCGGAGGTGCCGAAAGGCTCTTTCTATCACTACTTTCGCTCTAAAGAAGCCTTTGGCGTTGCGCTGCTCGACCATCACTACGCCGGATATCTTCAGCGCCTGGTCGATCATTTTGACCACGGCGAGGGGAACTATCGCGATCGCCTCCTGGCCTACTATCAGCATACGCTGACGCAGTTTTGCCAGCAGGGCATCATCAGCGGCTGTCTGACGGTGAAGCTGTCGGCAGAAGTCTGCGATCTGTCGGAAGATATGCGCACCGCGATGGATAAAGGCGCCAGCCAGATCATCGTTCTCCTCGGCGATGCGCTGGAGAAAGGCCGTCAGGAGGGCAGCCTTGCGTTTGACGGCGACGCCTTAACGCTTTCGCAGGTGCTTTACTCCCTGTGGCTGGGGGCGAATCTGCAGGCTAAAATTACGCGTAGCGCAACGCCGCTGGAAAGCGCCCTTGCCCACGCCAAACGTATTATTGCTGCGCCTGCCGTTTAACAGGCGTTTTTATTTACCCCGTTTCAAGACGACCGGTCTACTCAGGAGTCATTATGTCAGAATCAAAGTTGTTTACCCCGTTGAAAGTGGGTGCGGTAACCGTACCGAATCGCGTGTTTATGGCTCCGCTGACGCGTCTGCGCAGCATTGAACCGGGCGATATTCCTACCCCGCTGATGGGCGAATACTACCGCCAGCGCGCCAGCTCAGGCCTGATTATTTCCGAAGCTACACAGATCTCCGCTCAGGCTAAAGGCTACGCGGGCGCACCGGGCCTGCACAGCCCGGAGCAGATTGCCGCATGGAAAAAAATCACCGCCGGCGTACACGCGGAAAACGGGCGTATTGCCGTTCAGCTGTGGCACACCGGGCGCATTTCGCACAGCAGCATCCAGCCGGGTGGCGCCGCGCCGGTTGCGCCATCGGCCATTAGCGCGGGCACCCGTACCTCGCTGCGTGATGAAAACGGCCACGCTATTCGCGTAGACACCTCGATGCCGCGCGCGCTCGAAACCGCCGAGATCCCGGGGATCGTTGATGATTTCCGCCAGGCGGTAGGCAACGCCCGCGATGCCGGCTTTGACCTTGTCGAACTGCACTCCGCGCATGGCTACCTGCTGCACCAGTTCCTTTCCCCTTCTTCCAACCATCGTACTGACCAGTACGGCGGCAGCGTGGAAAATCGCGCTCGCCTGGTGCTGGAAGTGGTTGATGCGGCGAGTAAAGAGTGGAGCGCCGACCGTATCGGGATTCGCGTCTCGCCTATCGGCAGCTTCCAGAACGTCGATAATGGCCCGAATGAAGAAGCCGACGCGCTCTATCTCATCGAAGCGCTGGCCAAACGCGGTATTGCTTACCTGCATATGTCAGAGCCGGACTGGGCTGGCGGCCAACCGTACAGCGATGAATTCCGTCAGAAAGTCCGCGACCGCTTCCCGGGCGCTATTATCGGCGCTGGCGCCTACACGGTGGAAAAGGCAAACGATCTGATCGGTAAAGGCCTGATCGATGCCGTGGCCTTCGGTCGCGACTATATTGCCAACCCGGATCTGGTCGCGCGCCTGCAGAAGAAGGCCGCGCTGAACCCGCAGCGTCCGGAAAGCTTCTACGGCGGCGGCGCGGAAGGTTATACCGATTACCCTACCCTGTAATCCCTCCATTGATAGCGGCGGGTTATCGCCGCTATACTCAACACTCTGATGTATCAAAATAAACTGCATAGGGGACATTATGCGCTTACTTCACACCATGCTGCGCGTTAGCGACCTGCAACGTTCTATTGAGTTTTACACCAACGTGCTGGGCATGAAACTGCTGCGCACCAGCGAAAACACTGAGTATAAATACTCGCTGGCATTCGTGGGTTACGGCGAAGAGAGCGATACCGCCGTGATTGAGCTGACCTATAACTGGGGCGTTGATAAGTACGATCTCGGCAGCGCTTATGGCCATATCGCGCTCAGCGTTGAAAACGCGGCAGAAGCCTGCGAGCGTATCCGCCAGAACGGCGGCAACGTGACGCGTGAAGCCGGCCCGGTCAAAGGCGGCACCACCGTCATCGCCTTCGTCGAAGATCCGGATGGCTATAAAATTGAACTGATTGAAGAGAAAGACGCCGGAAAAGGCCTCGGCAACTAATCGGCTGCGGGCACCCGCGGTGCCTGCTGTTTTATCCCCTTCCTGCTGCAAGCCGCGGCAAAATTTGCCATAATGCGCGCTACTTTTTTCCAGCTAAGAGAATCTGATGTCCGAGAACGTTCAACTTAATGGTCTGTGCGACCGTTTTCGCGGTTTTTATCCTGTGGTAATCGATGTTGAAACCGCCGGGTTTAATGCCAAAACCGACGCCCTGCTGGAGATCGCCGCTATTACGTTGAAAATGGATGAGGAAGGCTGGCTGATGCCGGACGAAACGCTGCATTTTCATGTTGAGCCTTTTGAAGGCGCCAACCTGCAGCCCGAAGCGCTGGCTTTTAACGGTATTAACCCTAACGATCCCGAGCGCGGCGCGGTGAGCGAATATGATGCGCTGCACGCGATTTTTAAAATGGTCCGCAAGGGAATGAAAGAGAGCGACTGCAGCCGCGCGATTATGGTCGCGCATAATGCCACGTTCGATCACAGCTTTACCATGGCGGCGGCAGAGCGGGCTGGCCTGAAACGTAACCCCTTCCATCCGTTCGTGACCTTCGATACCGCGGCTCTGAGCGGCCTGGCGCTGGGTCAAACGGTGCTGTCGAAAGCCTGTATTGCCGCGGGAATGGCATTTGATGGTACGCAGGCACACTCGGCGCTTTATGATACCCAGCAAACCGCCCAGCTGTTCTGCGAAATCGTCAACCGCTGGAAGCGCCTTGGCGGCTGGCCATTACCCATGGCCGAAGAGTAAGCGATAAAAAAAGCGACTTCACCGGAAGTCGCTTTTTTATTGGCAGCCGAATTACTCTGCTTTCGGTTCGTCAGTCTTGTACTTCGCGGCCGTTTCTTTGATCAGCTGCTGCAGTTCACCGCGCTGATACATTTCAATCACGATGTCACAGCCGCCGACCAGTTCACCGTCAACCCACAGCTGCGGGAAGGTCGGCCAGTTAGCGTATTTCGGCAGCTCTGCGCGGATGTCCGGATTTTGCAGGATATCGACGTAGGCAAAACGTTCGCCACAGGCGGAGAGCGCCTGAACGGCCTGAGCGGAGAAACCGCAGCTTGGCAGCTTCGGCGACCCTTTCATGTACAGCAGGATCGGGTTTTCAGCGATTTGACGTTGGATTTTTTCTAAAGTCGTGCTCATTGTCGTGCTTCCTTAAACTTCTTTACGGCAGTAATTTGTCATTGTAGCGCCCTGGGCGCAGGACCGATAATAACATTTTTTTCACTTGCCACATTTTATCTTCTGTCGGCATAAGTTGCCTTAAAAATATCATTTTATTGCTATACGCGGCAACGCATTGCGCGTTTTTCATGCGCGGGTACCGCTGACGGAAGCATTTTTTTGCAAATGTTAACCAAACGAGACGTTAGATACAAAAGAGTAGTAACTCTCCACGATTTTATGCTTTAGAATCGATGCGGTTTGTCATTCATCGTCAGGCATCTGTATATGTCTGTAATTTAATCAGGGGATTGCTCAGTGGCGCGTCTTAACAAAATCGCGATTTCGCTCTGTGCATTACTTTTCACATCTATTTCACTTACGCCGCTGGCGCATGCTTCCGGGCATACGCACGCTTCGGCCACGCCAAAAGCGCATCCGGCCAAGGGCACGACCGCAGAGCGTAAGAAAAAAGCAGCCAGTTCTAAAAGTAAAACCACCGCCAAAACCCCCAGCAAGAAAACGTCGACCGCCAGCCGCAGCAAATCAACCGCGTCACGCCAGACTGCCAGCGCCACAAAAAAATGCGTTCTGCGCAAAGGCTATAAAAAACTGTGCGCCAGTTCGACAAGGTCGATAGCGGAAAGCAAGATGGCAACCGCAAGCGTGCAGAAAAAGTGCGTGGTGCGTAAAGGCTATAAAACCCGCTGCAAACCGGTTGCCGACGAGCCGCAGCTGACCATCGCCGACGCGCATAAAGCTCGGGTACAAAAGGCGCAAAGCACCGCCATGTCCAAGCTGATGGATCAGATTGGCAAACCCTATCGCTGGGGCGGCACCTCTCCGCGTACCGGGTTTGATTGTAGCGGTCTGGTCTATTATGCCTATAAGGACCTGGTTAAAATTCACATTCCGCGCACCGCCAATGAGATGTATCACCTGCGCGACGCCCGTCCTGTGGATCGCGGTGAGCTGCAAAGCGGGGATCTCGTCTTCTTCCGCACCCGCGGGCGCGGCACTGCCGATCACGTCGGGGTTTACGTTGGCAACGGCAAATTTATCCAGTCTCCGCGTACCGGCCGCGACATTCAGATCACCTCATTAAGCGACGATTACTGGGTACGCCACTACGTGGGCGCGCGTCGCGTCATGACGCCGAAAACCATTCGCTAATTGTGCCTTGTCGCTGCGGCGGCAGGGTAACTCTCTCTTTTGCCACATCTTTTAATTTGCTACTATTATTACCCTGCGTAATACATGGTTATTACGCAGGCAAACTATAAAAAGGAGAGTAGCAATGTCGTTCGAATTACCTGCATTACCATATGCAAAAGACGCCCTGGCGCCGCACATTTCCGCAGAAACCCTGGAATACCACTACGGTAAACACCACCAGGCCTACGTCACCAACCTGAATAACCTGATCAAAGGCACCCCGTTTGAAGGCAAAACCCTGGAAGAGATCGTGCGTTCTTCCGATGGCGGCGTTTTTAACAACGCCGCTCAGGTCTGGAACCACACCTTCTACTGGAACTGCCTCGCGCCGAACGCCGGCGGCGAACCGCAAGGCGAACTGGCGGCGGCTATCGCTAAGTCCTTCGGCAGCTTCGCTGATTTCAAAGCCAAATTCACCGACGCAGCGGTAAAAAACTTCGGCGCAGGCTGGACCTGGCTGGTGAAAAACGCCGACGGTAGCCTGGCTATTGTCTCCACCAGCAACGCCGGTACGCCGCTGACCAGCGACGCGACTCCGCTGCTGACCGTGGATGTCTGGGAACACGCTTATTACATCGACTACCGTAACGCCCGTCCGAACTATCTGGAGCACTTCTGGGCGCTGGTAAACTGGAAGTTTGTTGCTGCTAATCTGGCTGCATAAAAGCAAACCGCAGAAGCCTTGCAGCTTCTGCGGTTATTGTATGACTTCACGCAATATTAACGGTTGGCGAACGCCTCTTCCGGCTGCGCCCGGCCGCTGAACAGCACCAGCAGTAGCGCCACGCCTGCGATAATCGCCCCCATCACCGGGACAAAGGCATAGCCCAGGCCGCCAGAGATGACCGCGCCGCCCGCCGCCGCGCCCAGCGCGTTTCCGAGGTTAAAAGCCCCAATATTGACCGATGATGACAGCCCCGGCGCTTCGTGGGCGACGCGCATCACGCGCATCTGCAAAGGCGGCACCACCGCAAAGGTCGCCGCGCCCCAGACCACCATACTGATTGCCGCGCCCATCTGCGATTGCGCCAGCAGCGGGATCGCCAGCATGATAACCATCAGCAGCAGCAGAAAGCCCTTCAGCGTCCCGCTAACGGAACGGTCGGCAAACTTACCGCCAAGGTAGTTACCCAGCGAGAAGCCGACGCCAATCAGCACCAGCATGGCGGTCACAAACAGCGGAGAGGCGTGGGTGATGGTATGCAAAACGGGAGAAATATAGGTATAAAGCGTGAACATCGCCCCTGCCCCCAGTACCGTCGTCAGCAGCGCCGACAGCACCTGCGGACGCATCAGCACGGAAAGCTCCTGCTTGACGTCAGGGCGCTCGCCGGCGCTGCCCTTCGGTAGAGAAAACCACAGACCGATAATCGCAATCACGCCCAGCCCCGCCGTGGCAAGAAACGACATCCGCCAGCCGATGGTTTCGCCCAGCCAGGTCGCCGCGGGAACGCCGCCGATATTCGCTATCGTCAGCCCCATAAACATCGTCGCCACGGCGCTGGCCTGTTTGTGTTTTGGCACAACGCTCGCCGCCACCACTGAACCCAGGCCGAAGAAGGCGCCGTGGTTAAGGCTGGTAATAATGCGCGACAGCAGCAGCGTGGTGTAATCCGGAGCAATGGAAGAGAGTACGTTACCGAGGGTAAAAATCGCCATCAGAAAGATCAGCGCATTTCTGCGCGCGCGGTGGGAGAGCAGCAGAGTCATCAGCGGCGCGCCGACCATCACGCCGATGGCATAGGCGCTAATCAGCATTCCCGCCGCCGGAATCGAAACGTCCACGCCTTTAGCGATAACCGGTAATAGCCCCATCGGGGAGAACTCGGTTGTGCCGATACCAAAGGCACCGATCGCCAGCGCGAGCAGGGGAAAATTGATTTTCATGCAGGGACTCCATCAGGCCGCCTTCCGCGACGGCATCTCATCAGAAGTCAAAAGCATGACATCAATCACAGAAAAACAAAAGTGAACGAAATGGCAAAAGATTTTTGCGAAAATGATAATAATGGCGGAGAGAAAGGGAGAGCGGCCCCTCCCTTATCGCATAATTAGTGCAGTACTGCAGTCAAACCTGCGGCAACAATCAAACCAAG
This sequence comes from Klebsiella sp. Q11, assembly GCF_964241505.1. Classification (NCBI taxonomy): domain Bacteria; kingdom Pseudomonadati; phylum Pseudomonadota; class Gammaproteobacteria; order Enterobacterales; family Enterobacteriaceae; genus Klebsiella; species Klebsiella sp. Q11. Next base: position 59,363 of record NZ_CAXSXW010000004.1, on the reverse strand, counting down.
AACAATAATCGTCGTCGTCAGCGAAAACTTTAAATTTGTATCCATCAATTTTCCCCCTGATTATCCCCACATGAAAAGTGAGCTTGCTCATTTTTACACAGAATAGCGTAAAAATCTTCCGAGATTTAGAGTGATGCACATTTTTGCTCTTCCCCTTTGCCCCAAGATCGGACAAAATCCCACGCTAATTTGAAAGCGTATCGGCCATTGACCCCTTCCTGTCGTTCTGTGTCGTTTTCCCGACGTGATGCCATGCTCAATTTTGGCGCCAGGGTGTGTACAGGCAAACGTTTACGTACCGATAAACAGACGATCAGGTCAAGGTCTGGAGTGAGAAGTAATGGCAACTATTAAAGATGTAGCGAAGCGCGCAAACGTTTCCACTACAACAGTGTCACATGTGATTAACAAAACCCGATTCGTTGCGGAAGAGACGCGCAATGCGGTGTGGGCGGCAATAAAAGAACTGCATTACTCCCCCAGCGCCGTTGCCCGCAGCCTGAAGGTCAATCACACCAAATCTATTGGTCTGCTGGCAACCAGCAGCGAAGCGGCCTATTTCGCTGAGATTATCGAAGCCGTCGAGAAGAGCTGCTTCCAGAAGGGCTACACCCTGATCCTCGGCAACGCGTGGAACGACCCTGAGAAACAGCGCGCCTATCTGTCAATGATGGCGCAGAAACGCGTAGACGGCCTGCTGGTGATGTGCTCCGAGTATCCGGAGTCGGTGTTAAGCATGCTGGAAGAGTATCGTCATATTCCGATGGTAGTGATGGACTGGGGCGAGGCAAAAGCCGACTTCACCGACTCGGTTGTCGATAACGCCTTTGAAGGCGGCTATATCGCCGGGCGCTACCTTATTGAACGCGGGCATCGCGATATCGGCGTGATCCCCGGCCCGCTGGAGCGTAACACCGGCGCAGGCCGGCTGGCAGGTTTTATGAAAGCGATGGAAGAGGCGCAGATTAGCGTTCCGGAAAACTGGATTGTGCAGGGCGATTTTGAGCCGGAATCCGGCTACCGCGCCATGCAGCAGATTCTCGGCCAGCACCCTCGCCCAACGGCCATCTTCTGCGGCGGGGATATTATGGCGATGGGCGCCATCTGCGCGGCGGATGAAATGGGTCTGCGCGTGCCGCAGGATATTTCGCTGATCGGTTATGATAACGTGCGCAACGCCCGCTACTTTAGCCCGGCGCTGACCACCATTCATCAGCCTAAAGACTCTCTTGGCGAAGCGGCGTTTAACATGCTGCTGGACCGCATCGTTAATAAGCGTGAAATCTCGCAGTCGATTGAAGTCCACCCTCGCCTGGTCGAGCGCCGTTCCGTGGCCGATGGCCCGTTTGTTGATTATCGCCGTTAACCTTTCCCGCGGCGTCGGTCATTCCGGCGCCCGCAGCCACTCCCGGTTTAGCGTTTCGCTATCGCCAAGGTAATCCAGCAGCCATAGCAGCGCCGGCGAGGCATCGCTTTGCTGCCACGTCAGGCAGCATGCGGCGTCCGGGAAGGGGTTCTCCAGCTCCAGCGCCGTCCATGCGCCGCTATCAAGCCACGGGCGCGCTAAATGCCCGGGTACCATACCGACGCACAGTCCGGCGGAGAGACAGGTTTCTGAGGCATCCCAGTCCGGCACCACCACCCTCTTCTGGTTATCCAGCAGCCAGGTGGTCCGCTTCGGCAGCGAGCGCGAGGTATCCTCCCTGACCAGCGACGGCCAGTTGCGCAGGACGTCATCGCTCAGAGGCCCGGCCATTTTGGCCAGCGGATGGTGGCTCGCGACGACGCAGTCCCAGCTCAGCATTCCCATATCGCGAAAGGCGTAGCGGCCCCCTACCGGAATTGAGCGCGTCGCGCCGATGGCCAGCTCCACGCGACCGTCGGCGAGCGCATCCCAGACGCCGTTGAACACCTCCTGAAAAACAATCAGTTCGACGTCATCAAAATGACGATAGAAATCAACGATCATCTGCCGCATGCGCGTGGGTTTAACGATATTATCCACCGCAATAGAGAGCTGCCCGCGCCAGCCGTTGGCTATCTGCTGGCACTGCTGGCGGGTGATCTGCATTTTTTTGATAACAGAGCGCCCCTCCTGTAAAAACCAGACGCCGGCCGGCGTTAATTCCACATCACGATGACGGCGTTCGAACAGCGGTACCGCCAGCCACTCCTCCAGCTGACGCACGGTATAGCTGACGGCCGAGGGTACGCGGTGCAGTTCCTGCGCTGCGGCGCTAAAGCTGCCGTTACGGGCGACAGCATCGACAACTTCAAGCGAGTATTCGGACCACATTTTCTGCCTGCAAAATTTTTGAATTCACCTGACAAATATTAGCGTTTCACAAGCCTTAATGCACTCCCTACACTCTGCGCCATCGTACCTGCAACAATAAAAAGAGAAGATGATGCAACAACCTGGGAAAGGATTTTTAGTCTGGCTGGCAGGACTCAGCGTACTGGGCTTTCTGGCGACCGATATGTATCTTCCGGCTTTCGCCGCCATGCAACAAGATTTGAACACTTCTGCGGCCTCCGTCAGCGCCAGCCTGAGCCTGTTCCTGGCAGGCTTTGCGCTGGGCCAGCTTTTCTGGGGGCCCCTTTCCGATCGCTATGGCCGCAAGCCGGTGCTGTTGAGCGGGCTGGCGATTTTTGCTATCGGCTGTCTGGGGATGCTGTGGGTTCGCGATGCCAACCTGATGCTCGCGCTGCGATTTATTCAGGCCCTGGGGGTTTGCGCCGCCGCGGTGACCTGGCAGGCGATGGTCACCGATTATTATCCAGCGCAAAGAACCAACCGGATTTTCGCCGCCATTATGCCGCTGGTCGGTTTATCGCCCGCGCTGGCGCCGCTGCTCGGCAGCTGGCTGCTGGTCCATTTTGAATGGCAGGCTATTTTTGCCGTGCTGTTCGCGATTACCCTGCTGCTGATGCTGCCCGCCCTGCGCCTGAAGCCAGCGAATAAACCGGTTGCCAGCGCCCAGCAGAAGCTCACGTTTCTCACCCTGCTGCGCTCGCGCGAATATAGCGGTAACGTGCTCATCTACGCCGCCTGTTCCGCCAGCTTTTTTGCCTGGCTGACGGGGTCGCCGTTTATTCTTCATGAGATGGGCTATGGCCCGACCGTTATCGGCCTGAGCTACGTTCCGCAAACTATCGCGTTTCTGGTGGGCGGTTATGGCTGCCGCGCGGCGCTGCAAAAATGGCAGGGCCAGCAAATTCTGCCCTGGCTGTTGGCGATTTTCGCCCTCAGCGTCGCCGCCACCTGGCTGGTAGGCCTGCGGGAAAACGCCACGCTCGTTGGTTTGATGATTCCGTTCTGCGCCATGGCGGTGGTGAATGGCGGTATTTACCCTATCGTCGTCGCGCAGGCCCTGAAGCCATTCCCGCAGGCGACCGGCCGCGCCGCTGCGCTGCAAAACACCCTGCAGCTTGGCCTCTGTTTCCTTACCAGCCTGCTGGTCTCGACGCTGATTGCCACCCCGCTGCAAACGACCACCAGCGTGATGCTGGTCTCCATCGTGCTGGCCGGGATGGGCTACCGCATGCAGCACAAAGCCGCGCATCTGGCAACAAAATCGTCACATGCTTAAGGTAATGTACTGATAGTGATAAGATCCAGTAATTAGCTTGCTAAGATATTTTTGTTGAAAGCCTGTTTTTAGCGGCCTATACTGGATCCGGCGTCACATAAATAGAAAACTAATTGATTTTAACGGGAGCAGGATGCATCCCGTTTCACCATGGAAGGCCTTTCGGCAAGGGTTATCTCCCTTCCTCTGTTCTACGTCGGATAGCAGCCTCACGGATTATCCGTGAGATTTCTCACAAAGCCAAAAAAGCGTCTACGCTGTTTTAAGGTTCTGATCACTTGGGCGTGATGGAGAAGCTATGAGTTCATCGTGTATAGAAGAAGTAAGTGTACCAAATGATGACTGGTACCGAATTGCAGCTGAATTATTAGGCCGTGCGGGCATTGAAATTAATGGTCCTGCTCCCTCCGACCTGCGAATTAAAAACCCTCTCTTTTTTAAGCGCGTTTTACAGGAAGGGTCGCTGGGGTTAGGCGAGAGCTATATGGACGGCTGGTGGGATTGTGAGCGGCTGGATATATTTTTCCATAAAGTTTTACGCGCCGGTCTGGAAAATCAGCTTCCCCATCATTTCAAAGATACCTTGCGTATCGCCAGCGCACGCTTATTCAATCTGCAAAGCAAAAAGCGGTCCTGGATTGTCGGTAAAGAGCATTACGATTTAGGTAACGATCTCTTCAGCCGCATGCTTGACCCTTATATGCAGTACTCTTGCGCTTACTGGAAAGACGCGCAGACTCTCGATGACGCGCAGCAGGCAAAATTAGATCTGATCTGCCGTAAACTTGAGCTTGAGCCAGGGATGCGGGTGCTGGATATCGGCTGCGGCTGGGGCGGGCTGGCTTACTACATGGCCAAACATTACCAGGTCAGCGTGGTTGGCGTGACCATCTCGGCAGAGCAGCAGAAAATGGCGCAGCAGCGCTGCGCGGACCTCGACGTCACCATTCTGCTCCAGGACTATCGCGACCTGCACGAAAGCTTCGATCGTATTGTTTCCGTCGGCATGTTCGAACATGTCGGGCCTAAAAATTACGCCACCTATTTTGATGTGGTCGATCGTAATCTGAAACCCGACGGTCGTTTCCTGCTGCATACCATCGGTTCGAAAAAAACCGATCATAGCGTTGACCCGTGGATTAACAAATATATCTTCCCTAACGGCTGCCTGCCGTCGGTGCGCCATATTGCCGAAGCCAGCGAATCGCATTTCGTTATGGAAGACTGGCATAATTTTGGTGCCGACTACGACACGACGCTGATGGCCTGGTATGAGCGCTTCCTCGCCAGCTGGCCGGAAATCGCCGACAACTACTCGGAACGCTTCAAACGTATGTTTAGCTATTATCTGAATGCCTGCGCTGGCGCTTTCCGCGCGCGCGATATTCAGCTCTGGCAGGTGGTTTTTTCTCGCGGGGCCGAACACGGCCTGCGCGTGGCCCGCTAAAAATATCCCCCGCATCGGCGGGGGTATTTTTTACTCGGCCGCCGTTTTCAGTGCCGCCTCTTTCGCCGCCAGCACGCGCTCGACGGTATCGATGACCGCCTGAGTCTGCGGATCGATTTCAATATTCACCCGATCGCCCAGCTTTTTCACCCCAAGCGTGGTGCGCTGCAGCGTTTCCGGAATTAAATGAACGCAAAAGCGGGTTGGCGTCACTTCACCGACGGTGAGGCTAATCCCATCTACGCCGATATAGCCTTTATAGAGGATATATTTCATCAACGTCGGGTCCTGAACCTTAAACCAGATCTGGCGGTTATTTTCCGAGGTGAGAATTTTCACTACTTCCGCGGTGGTCATAATATGGCCGGACATCAGGTGACCGCCAATTTCATCGCTGAATTTCGCCGCGCGCTCAACGTTAACGCTGTCGCCCTCGCCAACCTCGCCCAGATTAGTTATACGCAGGGTCTCTTTCATCAGGTCAAAACTCACTCGCGCGCCGTCTATATGGGTGACGGTCAAGCAGCAGCCGTTGTGCGCTACGGAAGCCCCGGTTTCGAGCCCCGCCAGCATATGCTCAGGCAGCTCCACGACGTGGGTGCGAAAGTTAGGTTTTTCATCGATCGCCACCACTTTGGCGGTCCCCTGCACAATACCGGTAAACATATTTTGCTCCTGTATAAATTCGTGACGGTATCAGTACCGTTTTAGGCTATGACGAACAATAACAGGTGGCAAAACAGGTTGCCAGCGCACAACGTGCAGTGGAATTTTTTCACTGGCTAAATGGCTAATCCTCGCTACAATAGTCTGGCAAATCCCTCTGCTTTTCTTCTTGCTGCCACATATGGCGGCTTTTTTAGTCCTCCAATAACAACAATATAAAGGTGTTTACGTGCAGAAGTATTTTATTGAAGCGCGTCAGTTATTATCACTGGCTATACCCGTTATACTCGCCCAGGTGGCGCAAACCGCCATGGGCTTTGTCGATACCGTTATGGCGGGTGGCTATAGCGCCACCGACATGGCGGCCGTCGCCATCGGTACCTCTATCTGGCTACCGGCGATCCTCTTTGGCCACGGCCTGCTGCTGGCCCTGACGCCCGTTATTGCCCAACTGAATGGTTCCGGCCGTCGCGAGCGTATTGCTCACCAGGTACGCCAGGGGTTCTGGCTGGCTGGCTTCGTCTCCCTCCTGGTGATGGTCGTGCTGTGGAACGCCGGTTACATTATCAGCTCAATGCATAACATCGACCCGGCGATGGCAGAGAAGGCGGTCGGCTACCTGCGGGCGCTGCTGTGGGGCGCGCCCGGCTATCTGTTCTTTCAGGTCGCTCGCAACCAGTGTGAAGGCCTGGCGAAAACCAAGCCGGGTATGGTAATGGGATTTATCGGTCTGCTGGTCAACATTCCGGTGAACTACATTTTTATCTACGGCCACTTTGGTATGCCGGAGCTCGGCGGTATCGGCTGCGGCGTGGCGACGGCATCGGTTTACTGGGTCATGTTTTTCAGCATGCTCTTCTGGGTGCGCCGCGCGCGTTCGATGCGCGATATTCATTACACAGAGCGCTTCAGTAAACCTGATTTCGCCGTCATCCAGCGTCTGGTACAGCTGGGCCTGCCGATTGCGCTGGCGCTGTTTTTCGAAGTGACCCTCTTCGCCGTCGTGGCGCTGCTGGTTTCGCCGTTGGGGATCGTTGACGTCGCCGGGCATCAGATAGCCCTCAACTTCAGCTCGCTGATGTTCGTCTTGCCGCTCTCGCTGGCGGCAGCGGTGACCATTCGCGTCGGTTTCCGTCTCGGGCAGGGTTCCACGCTGGAGGCCCAGACCTCGGCCAGAACCGGCGTCGGCGTCGGGGTGTGCATGGCCGTTTTCACGGCGGTTTTCACCATCCTGATGCGCAAGCAAATCGCGCTGCTGTATAACGATAATCCCGAGGTGGTTACCCTCGCGTCCCAGCTGATGCTGCTGGCGGCGATCTACCAGATTTCCGACTCCATTCAGGTGATCGGCAGCGGGATTCTGCGCGGCTACAAAGACACGCGTTCCATCTTCTTTATCACCTTTACCGCCTACTGGGTATTGGGACTGCCGAGCGGCTACCTGCTGGCGCTGACCGATATCGTGGTACCGCGCATGGGCCCCGCCGGGTTCTGGTGCGGCTTTATTATTGGCCTCACCTCCGCCGCCGTAATGATGATGCTGCGCATGCGTTTCCTGCAGCGTCAGCCTTCCAGCGTCATTTTACAACGCGCGGCGCGCTAGCCCGTCGCGGAAGCGAAGTCGCTATCCAACGGCGCTGATTCAGCGCCGTTTTCTCAAGCTGGTGAAGAAATATTCTTTTGCATCAGTAAAATATAACCAATATGGATAAAACTTCTGCGATCGTGAGAAATCTGGAAGAAAAGTGACGTTTGCCTCTTGCCACAACCCCTCCCTCCCGCTAATATGCGTCCCCGTTGCCACTGCAACATTGCGTTCATAGCTCAGTTGGTTAGAGCACCACCTTGACATGGTGGGGGTCGTTGGTTCGAGTCCAATTGAACGCACCATAATGCGTTTATAGCTCAGTTGGTTAGAGCACCACCTTGACATGGTGGGGGTCGTTGGTTCGAGTCCAATTAAACGCACCATAATGCGTCCGTAGCTCAGTTGGTTAGAGCACCACCTTGACATGGTGGGGGTCGGTGGTTCGAGTCCACTCGGACGCACCATTTCACAGCCTCGTGATCTGGTGCCTTTTATCTCCCGCATTGAAATATCCGAAAATTACTTTCAGCGCTGGCAATACGCTATTTTCTGATTTTTCCCGGTCGTGTCCTTAATATCTTTCACCATTCCGACAACTTATTTCCCGCGCTTATGTAAATTGACGTAAAGCCCTGCGCCGCGTCTACGCTGCATTTATTAACGCAGCGGCCCCGCCGATATTCCCTCGCGAATAAAAATCTTTCGTTAGATCATAACCCGTTATGCTGACATTCATTAAAAACAAGCGAAACGGTAACGGCAGTGCAATTCAGAGTATTTCAAAAAATATCACCACAAACCGGTTTGACTGTTCAAAAATAACGACTAAATTTAATTTCTGAACGACAACGGATACGTACCTATAGCGTATCTTCCTGACATAAACTCAACAACAGAGGTATGAAAATATGGCAGAACATCGTGGTGGTTCCGGTAATTTCGCTGAAGACCGTGATAAAGCATCTGAAGCAGGACGTAAAGGCGGTCAGCACAGCGGTGGTAACTTTAAAAACGATCCGCAGCGCGCATCTGAGGCCGGTAAAAAAGGCGGCCAAAATAGCCATGGCGGCGGGCGTAAATCTGATAATTCCTGATATTAATCGCCTCATTCTCTTGTAACTAAAAGAGTAACCTGCGAGTCTGCGGACTCGCAGTTATTCTCCGTGTATAAAGGTAATTAATATGAATATGAAGAGCATAGAAGACGTTTTTATTCATCTTTTATCGGATACGTATAGCGCAGAAAAACAATTAACCCGCGGCCTGGCGAAACTCGCCAGAGCGGCGTCCAGCGAACAGCTTAGCGCCGCGTTCAAAGCCCACCTGGAGGAGACTCAGGGGCAAATTGAACGTATCGATCAAATTGTCGAACAAGAGCCTGATATCAAAATCAAACGGATGAAATGCGTGGCGATGGAGGGGCTAATTGAAGAAGCTAACGAAGTTATTGAGAGCACGGAGAAAAATGAAGTGCGGGATGCGGCGTTAATTGCCGCTGCGCAAAAGGTTGAACATTATGAAATTGCCAGCTACGGCACTCTCGCCACTTTAGCAGAACAGCTTGGCTATAAAAAAGCGGTTAAACTTTTAGCGGAAACGTTAGAAGAAGAAAAATCAACCGACCTTAAATTAACTGACCTGGCGGTCGGCAATATTAATAAAGACGCCCAAAATAAATAGCCAGATGGTAAACCAATATTAAGGAGTTGATTATGAATTATCTTGAACATTATCACGACTGGCTACGCGATGCGCATGCAATGGAAAAACAGGCAGAATCTATGCTGGAATCCATGGCGAGCCGCATCGATAATTATCCTGACCTGCGCAGCAGAATTCAACAGCACGTAACTGAAACCAAACGCCAAATTACGGTACTGGAGGAGATTCTGGATCGTAATAATATATCACGCTCGGTGCTGAAGGATTCCATGAGCAAAATGGCCGCGTTGGGCCAATCCATTGGCGGGATGTTCCCTTCCGATGAAATCGTTAAAGGGTCAATTAGCGGTTATGTATTTGAGCAGTTTGAAATTGCCTGTTATACCTCCCTGCTTGCCGCCGCGAATAAAGCCGGCGACACCGCCTCAATCCCCGCCATCGAATCGATTCTGGCAGAAGAGCGGGCCATGGCCGACTGGCTGCTGAAACATATTCCGCAAACGACGGAAGAGTTCCTTCTGCGCTCTGAAGCCGAAGGCGTTGAAGCGAAAAAATAAGCAATAAGGATAAGAGCCTATGTTCCGACACGTTAAGCAGCTTCAGTATACCGTAAGGGTCGCCGAGCCGAATCCGGGACTGGCGAACCTCCTTCTGGAACAATTCGGCGGGCCCCAGGGCGAACTGGCCGCCGCATGCCGGTATTTTACTCAGGGCCTGAGCGATGACGATCCGGGCCGTAAAGATATGCTGATGGACATAGCCACCGAAGAGCTGAGCCACCTTGAAATTATCGGCTCGCTGGTTGGCATGCTCAATAAAGGGGCCAAAGGCGCCCTGGCGGAAGGCGTGGAAAACGAAGCCGACCTGTACCGCTCGCTTACCGCTAACGGTAACGACAGCCATATCACCTCTTTGCTATATGGCGCAGGCACGCCGCTGACCAACTCCGCCGGGGTGCCCTGGACCGCCGCCTATATTGATACGATTGGTGAGCCAACCGCGGATTTACGCTCCAACGTAGCGGCCGAGGCGCGAGCCAAAATCATCTATGAGCGCCTGATCAACGTCACTGATGATCCCGGAGTCAAGGATGCGCTGGCCTTTCTGATGACCCGGGAAGCCGCTCATCAGCTCTCTTTCGAAAAAGCGCTCCAGTCCATCAGAAACAACTATCCGCCGGGGAAATTACCGCCCGTCAATGAATACGCCAGCACCTACTACAATATGTCAGAGGGCGACGACATTCGCGGTAGCTGGAATAGCGATCGGCACTTTGAGTATGTGGCGAATCCCCAGCCTGCAGTTGACGGCGGAGACGGAGGCGTCAGCGTCAAGCTAAGTGCCGAGCAGCAGGCGCTGGTTAAAGCCATGGCGGAACGAACCCAATCCGACCCGGATGGCGATCCTCTTACCGGCGCAGAGCTCGGCGCAGGCAAGAAGAAGCCCTAATCCTCAATAACCTGCTGTTAATCACTTCCCCCTGCTCAATTCGGGGGGTTGTTCTGTGATGGGGTCCGGAATATGTTTGAACTCGACGCGTTTAATCTGGCTCGGCTGCAGTTCGCATTTACCGTCTCTTTTCATATCCTTTTTCCGGCGATTACCATCGGACTGGCCAGCTATCTGGTGGTGCTGGAGGGGATGTGGCTGCGGACAAAAGATGACGTCTGGCGCTCATTGTATAATTTCTGGCTGAAAATTTTTGCCGTTAATTTCGGGATGGGCGTGGTTTCAGGCCTGGTCATGGCTTATCAATTCGGCACCAACTGGAGCGGTTTCTCACAGTTTGCCGGTAGCATTACCGGCCCCCTGCTGCTTTACGAAGTGCTCACCGCCTTTTTTCTCGAAGCCGGTTTCTTAGGCGTTATGCTCTTTGGCTGGAACAAAGTTCCTCCCGGTCTGCACTTCTTCACCACCTGCATGGTGGCGCTGGGCACGCTGATGTCAACCTTCTGGATCCTCGCATCAAATAGCTGGATGCAGACGCCGCAGGGTTTTACCATTGAAAACGGTCATGTCATTCCCCAGGACTGGCTGGCGATTATCTTTAACCCTTCTTTCCCCTATCGTCTGTCCCATATGGCGATTGCCGCTTTTCTCAGCAGCGCGATGTTCGTCGGCGCCTCCGCCGCCTGGCATCTTCTGCGGGGCAATGATACGCCGGCCATACGTAAAATGTTTTCCATGGCGATGTGGATGGCCCTGCTGGTCGCGCCGGTTCAGGCTATCGTTGGCGATATGCACGGGCTCAACACGCTTGAACATCAGCCGGCAAAAATCGCTGCCATAGAAGGCCACTGGGAGAACAAACCCGGAGAAGCCACCCCGCTGCTGCTGTTTGGCGTGCCCGATATGGATGAAGAGCGCACCAAATACGGGCTGGAAATCCCTGCGCTTGGCAGCCTGATCCTCACCCATAGCCTGAACAAGCAGGTCCCGGCGCTGAAAGATTTTCCGCCGCAGAATCGGCCAAACTCCCTTATCGTCTTCTGGTCTTTCCGCATCATGGTCGGCATGGGCGTGTTGATGATTACCCTCGGCGTATGGAGCCTGTGGCTTCGCTACCGGCAGCGTCTTTTTCACTCCCGCGCCTTTCAGTGGTTTGCGCTGGCGATGGGGCCGGCGGGGCTGCTGGCGCTGCTGGCCGGCTGGATCACGACCGAAGCGGGACGCCAGCCCTGGGTCATCTATGGTTTATTACGCACCCGGGATGCGGTCTCTCTCCACAGCACAGCGCAAATGATCGTCAGCCTGCTGGTCTTTTTCGTGGTGTACTGTTCGGTGTTTGGCGTAGGTTATTACTACATTATCCGGCTGATTCAGAAAGGGCCTCAGCCCGTCAGCGAATTGACATCGACAACCTCCGGTACGCCGGCTCGCCCCCTTTCCGCCGCAGAGGCCGTGCCTGAAGAGGAGACTCGCTAATGGGCATCGATATCCCCGTTATCTGGTTTGTCATCATAGTGTTTGCCACGCTGATGTATATCGTTATGGACGGCTTCGATCTCGGCATCGGAATCGTCTTCAGCTTTGTGCCCAACGCCAACGAGCGCGACGTGATGATGAACAGCGTCGCCCCGGTTTGGGACGGCAATGAGACATGGCTTGTGCTGGGCGGCGCGGGGCTATTCGGCGCCTTTCCGCTGGCGTACGCCGTCATCACCGATGCGCTAACGATTCCGCTCACCGCCATGTTAATTGGACTGATCTTTCGCGGCGTCGCCTTCGAATTTCGTTTTAAGGCCACCCCCTCTCATCAAAAATTCTGGGATTACTCATTTGTGGGCGGCTCGTTGTTGGCCACCTTTAGCCAGGGGATAGTCGTGGGCGCGGTCATCAGCGGCTTTGAGGTTGCCGACCGCAGGTTCATCGGCTCAGCGCTGGACTGGCTGACGCCCTTTAGCCTGTTCTGCGGCTTAGGGCTGGTGGTGGCTTATACGCTCCTCGGCACCACCTGGCTTATCATGAAAAGCGAAGGCGCGCTGCAGCAGCGCATGCGTGAGCTGACCCGCCACACGCTTCTGGCACTGATGGCGGTCATCGCCGTGGTCAGCGTCTGGACGCCGCTGGGCTGGCCGTCCGTTGCTCAACGCTGGTTTACCCTGCCTAATTTCTACTGGTTTGTGCCCGTTCCCATTCTGGTACTCGTCTTTAGCCTGTGGATCTGGCGCCTGAGCGCTCATCCCGCGAGCCACGCCCGCCCTTTCCTCCTGACGCTTGGGCTTATTTTTCTCGGCTTCAGCGGCCTGGGCATCAGTCTGTGGCCCAATATCATCCCTCCGCATATCACGCTGTGGGAAGCCTCCGCGCCGCCGGCCAGCCAGCTATTTATGCTGGTAGGAACCCTGCTTATCATTCCGGTGATTTTGGTTTACACCGCATGGAGCTACTACGTATTCCGCGGCAAAGTTTCCGGAAATGAAGGCTATCACTGAGGTGGGCTATGGCTGACTGGCATACGCGGGCCATTATCTATCAGATTGATTCAGCGCTGTTTTACGATCTTAACGGCGATGGCTGCGGCGATATCGCCGGGATCGCGGCGAAGCTGCGCTATATTCGCCGGCTGGGCGCGACGGTGATCTGGATAACGCCCTTCTACCTGACGCCGTTTCTGGATGAGGGTTACGATGTCAGCGACCATCTGCAGGTCGATCCGCGATTTGGTCAACTGGCTGATATCATTGCTTTTATCGAGCAGGCCCGCGAATTAGGCATGCAGGTTATTATTGAATTGCTGATCCAGCATACCTCCGACGCTCACCCCTGGTTTCAACAAGCGCGGCGCAGCCGTCGCTCGCCGTTCCGCGACTATTATCTGTGGGCAGATAGCGATGATGACGATACGCCGCCCATGTTTCCCGGCGTCGAAGAGAGCATCTGGTCGTGGGATGACGAAGCCGGGCAATATTTTCGCCATATGTTTTACCGCCATGAACCCGATCTCAATCTGGCCTCTCCCGCGGTGATCAAAGAGGTCGAAAACATCGTTATCTTTTGGCTGAAGCTGGGGGTTTCCGGCTTTCGTCTGGATGCCGCCTCGCATTTGACGAAACAGGCCGGACGCGGCGAGGAGAAACGCGGGCTATGGCTCCTGGAACATCTGCGTCGGCTGGTTGAACGACATAATCCGCAGGCCATACTGCTCGGCGAAGTCGACGTTGAGGTGGCGCAGTATCGCGACTATTTTGGCGATAATAACCGACTTAATATGGTACTTAACTTCTGGCTGAACAAATATTTTTACGTCAGCCTCGCCAGCCAGAGCGCCCGCCCGCTGATCGACGCCATCAAGAAAATGGTGGTGCCTCCTGACGCCTGCTGCTTCGCAAACTGGCTGCGCAACCACGATGAACTGGATCTTGAAGGGATCGGTAATAAGAACAAGCGGACCGTGCTGGATGCCTTCGCGCCGGATAAGGAGATGAACGTTTATCAGCGCGGTATTCGCCGTCGGCTGGCGCCCATGCTGAACGGCGACCGGCGGCGGCTGGCGTTCTGCCATGCCGTGCTTTTTTCGCTGCCTGGCGTACCGATCATGCGCTACGGGGATGAGATCGGCATGGGTGACGACCTGGCGCTGGAAGAGCGCTACGCGGTGCGTACGCCGATGCAGTGGGCCGGTTCAGCGGGCGGCGGCTTCTCCGCAGCCGATCCGCAGACGTTTGTGGCACCCATGATCGACCGGGGACCGTTTCGCTATCAGAAAGTCAACGTCGCGGATTCCCTGCTGCACCGCCATTCTCTCCTGCACCGTATTATTGATATCGCCAATACGCGGTCAGAATTTCCGGAAATCGCCGTTGCGCCTTTCCGCATCATTAGCACCGATCGGCAGGCGATTCTCGGGATCTGCTACGATGACCACGAGCGCAGCGTTATCGCCTTTCTTAATTTCAGTGATAAACCGCTGCGTTTTACCGCGAAAGGGATCTATGCGGCGGTGTGGACGCCCTGCCTGGCCGACAAAACCTACGCGGACGCGCTCACTCCCGGTAAGCACGCTAAGCTGGAGATTAGCGCATATGGCTATCGATGGTTCTGGACCAACAGTAGCGCGCTGCGTTAGCGTTTTTTACGCGAGATGAACCATTTTGCTAAAAGTACCCCCGCCGCTGCCGCGCCGCCCAGCAGCGCTTTTCCCGGCACGCCGGAAGTGATGGCGGTTGCGCGATATTTCGCCTCAGAGGAAAAACGCCCGTGCGTTTTATGCAATCCGCTGACCGGCTGTTCGAGATAGTCCTGACGGTCGTCGGCATTCAAGCGCCGGGTCATTTGCCCTTCCCACGCTTTTTTGACCATCAGCCGGTCAAGGAAGCCCGGGAAAAGAAATTGCCCAATAATGGACTGAATCGTGCTGCTCCCTACCCAGAGTTCGCGTACGGGCCGGCGCGCGACGTTGAAGATAGCCTGGGCGGCCACTTCCGGCTGAAATACGGGCGGCACCGGGCGCATCGCCCAGGCAAACTTATTGCGCGCCCACTCGAACTGCGGCGTATTCAGCCCCGGCATCTGTACCATCGCAATACTCACGCCGCTATTCTCATGCATCAGCTCCGTACGTACCGCATCGGTAAAACCCCGAATCGCGGCCTTTGCCCCGCAGTAGGCGGACTGTAGCGGAATGGAGCGATAGGCGAGCGCGGAGCCAACCTGGATAATCACTCCGCGATCGCGGGGCGTCATCAGCGCCAGCGCGGCGCGAGTCCCGTTGACGTAGCCGAGGTAGGTGACCTCGGTTACCCGTCTAAATTCGTCGTGGGTCATCGCTCTGAAAGGCGCCAGCACCGCACACATCGCGTTATTGACCCATACCTCGATAGCTCCGAGCCGATTTTCGATTTCGCCGGCGGCGGTCAAGAGCGCATCGGCATTTGCCACATCGGCCTGCACGGTATGCACCCGAACGCCGCAACGAAGGAGCTCCTGCTTCGTCGCCTCAAGGCTTCGGCCATCGCGGGCAATAATGCCGACATCATAGCCTGCCCGCGCAAAGCGCAGGGCCGTTGCTTTACCGACTCCCGCAGTACCGCCAGTGATCGCCATGACTGCCATATAAACCTCCGCAATAAAAGCGTTATGCGCTCTGCCAGCCGGGCAGTTTCTCGATGAGCATCGCCAGTGAATAGCGTACGGCTTTCTCCACAACATCCTGGCACTCGCCGGAAAACAGCGTTTTATGCGCGTCGATACTGCCGCGAAAGTTCCACGCGAACCAGACGGTCCCCGCAGGGGTCCCGTCATCGCCGCCGTCCGGCCCCGCATATCCGCTAATGGCGATACTGATATCCGCCCCGGAACGCTCCAGCGCGCCGGTGGACATCTCTTCAACGGTCTGCCGACTGACGGCGCTATATTTTTCCAGCGTTGAGGCGTTGACGTCGAGAAGCTGCTGTTTCGCCCGATCGCTAAAAGTGATTAAACCAATATCGTAGAATGCGGCTGTATCCGCTTCCGCGCACAGCGCTGCCGCCAGGCTACCGCCGGTGCAGGATTCCGCGGTGGTTAAGCGTAAACGACGGTCAATCAGCGCGCTGGCGACCTGTTTAGTCAGCTCACCGGTGGTTTTCGCCTGGTTATAAGGGTTATTTGACATAAAAAGACCTTTTTAACTCTCAGCAGGAATAATAGAAATGTGGCCATTCCGTTCCAGTATGGCATATTTGATTTTACTTAATTCCGTAATACCCTGATTCTGCCGCGCGGCGACCAGAATATCATCACAGGAGACGTCCACTTTTTTCAGCTTGTCAATTAACGGCACGCCATTTTCGACTAAAATCACCGGGCAACCATCAAGCGCTGACTCTGCGCCAGCGGAATATTTCTTCATTAATCCGAAAAGCATATCCACGACCACCAGCGTCATAATCGTCAGCATTGCGCCGGTCACCGAAAAATCGTTCCCCAGCAGCGCCTGCTGGGTAGCCTCGCTGATAATAAGTAATAAAATCAGATCAAAGCTGGTCATTTGTAATAGCGCCCGGCGGCCGGCGATTTTAAACACCACCAGCAAAATTAAATATATCGCTAACGCACGCAAGACCATCTCCATCGCATCCTCCTAAGGATAAATAAATTGCCAGAAGCGGATTTCGGTTTCGCCGTTTAGCTGCAAAGAGTGGTTCAACTTACCTGGGCGGGTGGGCGTAACGTAGAGCCATATAGAAAAATTATTCATGCTTTTCAGATCATTATAGACCAGAAAGAGCCGGTCGTTCTGACTGTACATCCTGTCTGGCCGGGGCCAGATACTGCCAGGTTCAAAAGAAGAGGTAAAATCACCGCCAAGGCTAAAAATATATTTATCCGCGACCCGCGGATGGGCGGTAATCTTTAGCCTGAATTCAGTTTGCAAACGACCGAAGCGGTCATAGGCCACCGTCAAATTGCGCTGCGCAGTTGTTTTTTCGGCAGTGCTAAAATATCCTCCAGAAAAGAGTCCCAAAAGGGCTGCCAGTATGATCGCCAATAATATTCCGAGGCCTATCTGGCGGGCAGCGCATTCAAAATTAAGAAAAAATTCGTTCTCTTTAATCCCGGGCAGCCTCTCTTTTTCACTTGCCATTTTTCACCTCACCGTTGCGCTTATTATCGGGGCGCCAGTTTAAGAAATAGCAACCCGGCTTAATATGTCAAGTTCGACGCGCCAAGCCGGATTAATAGCAAAACGGGACATCTCGCTTGTTATTCGTTGAGCATCTCCCCCGCATCCATCCGGAGGAAGATGTTTCCATTTAGCGCGGCGGGTGCACGGATGTTGTCTCGAGCTTAGGCCGTTGACCGCGACAACATCCGTACCGCTCAGCAGGCGTGTCGTTAACTTTATTGTGAGTCAGGTCATGTTTTATAAAAATGAGGTTGACCCGGCTCCTGCGCGAAAATATTTTATGCCCATGTGATATCGATTTCATAAAAACCATGGCAACCATAAAAGACGTCGCTGTAAAAGCCGGCCTGTCGGTCACGACGGTATCCCGCTTCCTGAACAATCATCCTTATATCTCTGAAGATAAAAAGGAAAAAATCCTCGCGGCCATGAAAGAGCTGGATTACGAGCCGAGCACCGTCGCACAGCAGATGCGCGGGGTGAAAACCCACCGGATTGGCGTGCTTATCTCAAGGATAACCAACCCTTTTTTTGCCAGCCTGGTCGACGCCCTTGAAGTTACGGCACGAAAAAACGGCTATTCGGTGCTGATCGTCCAGAACCACAATAGCGCGGGCGAAGAAGAAAACTGTCTCGATCTGCTGAAGAAAAAAATCATCGACGGGCTGATCTTATGCGCCGTTGAGAGTGACAAAGACGTCATTGAGCAATATCAGAAATATGGCCCTATCCTGCTGTGCAACACCAGCATAGATAATACCACTTTGCCCGTCGTCAGAATGAACGATGAACTGGCAACCTATAACGCCGTCAGCTGGCTGCTTAACAAAGGGTATAAAAAAATCGCCTACTCCACCGGTGGCGCATTCCAGCAAAAGGGCCACGGCAGCAGAAGGAACCGCGGCTTTATTGCCGCTATGCAAGACGGACAGCAGGCGGTTAACGAGCGGTTTATTTTTCGTCATGTCCACACCTGGCGCGACGGGCAGCGCCTGGCTGAGCAAATTCTGCAGATGACGAAAAGCGAACGTCCCGATGCGATTTTCGCCGGCAGCGATGAGGTCGCCTGCGGCCTGATTTCCGCGCTATCGGCCCACGGCGTCAGCGTTCCCGGCGAACTGGCGGTCATGGGCTTTGATAACCTTCCCGTGGCGGAGATGGTGCATATTCCGCTCACTACCGTTAGCCAGCCCATTGAGCAGCTGGGCCGCATCTCTGTAGAACGCCTGCTGTCCCTGATCAACCACACGCAGTATCGCTATGACGAGGAAGACCTGAAATCGGAACTGGTTATCAGAGCCTCGGCGTAATTTTTTTTCACTCAATATGGTATCGATTTCATACTCAGGAGAAATGATGAATCAATCACAACAAAGCGCATGGTGGAAAGAATCGGTTATTTATCAGGTGTACCCAAAAAGCTTCTATGACAGCAATAACGATGGCGTTGGCGATATCCCGGGTATTATCGCTAAACTGCCGTATCTGAAAACGCTGGGCATCACCCTGATTTGGGTCTCGCCGTTCTACCGCTCGCCGGGAGCAGATAACGGCTACGATATCGCGGACTACTATGCGGTGAATCCCGATTTAGGCCAGATGCAGGACGTTGATAACCTGATTAAACAGGCTGGCGAGCTGGGCATTGAGGTAATGGTCGACCTGGTGGTTAACCATACCAGCGATGAACACCCCTGGTTTCAGGCCGCGCTGGCCGACCCTCAATCGAAATATCGTGATTATTACATCTTTAAACCCGCCGCGGCGGGCGGCGCGCCCAATAACTGGCGATCGATTTTTGGCGGCAGCGCGTGGGAAAAAGTCGCTGGCGAGGAGTGCTACTATCTGCACGTTTTTCATAAAAAGCAGCCGGATCTCAACTGGGAAAACCCGCAGTTGCGCGAGGAAATCTACGCCATGATTAACTGGTGGCTGGATAAAGGCATCGCCGGTTTTCGCATCGATGCAATTACCTTTATTAAAAAAGATCAGGACTACGCCTCTCTGCCCGCAGACGGTATTGATGGTCTGGCATCGATTAAAGCGAAATCGCGCAACCGTCCGGGCATCGAGCGCTTTCTCCATGAGCTAAAAGAGCGCACTTTCCGTCGTCACCGCTGCGTAACCGTGGGCGAAGCGCCGGGCGTGCCTCTGGAAGAGTACGACAGCTATATTGGGCCAGACGGCTACTTTAATATGATTTTCGATTTTCACGCCGCCGATATTGATGTCGAAAACGGTTCTGAATGGTTTAAGCAGCGCGACTGGAACGTTCGCGAATTCAGGGAGGCGCTATTTGCCAGCCAACGGACCTTTTGCCAGGCCGGCTGGGGAACGACGTTTATTGAAAACCACGACCAGCCCCGCGCGCTGTCCAAGCTTATCCGCGACGCGGATTATCAAAATGACATCGGTGCCAAAGCGCTGGCCGCGATGTACTTCTTTATGGCCGGAACGCCGTTTATTTATCAGGGCCAGGAGCTGGGGATGAAAAATTTCCGCCGACAATCGATCGCGGAATTTGACGATATTTCCAGTATTGATAACTACCACCGCGCCCTGGCGGAAGGTTTCTCTGAACAGCAGGCGTTAGGCTTTATCAACCAGCGCTCGCGGGACAATTCGCGAACGCCCTTTCCGTGGTCAGATAGCGCCAACGGCGGATTTAACCGGGGCGCGCGGCCCTGGCTGGCGTTTTCCGCAGCCGACTTCAGCGTCAACGCGCAAAGCCAGATAAACGATGCGGATTCAGTATTCGCGTTTTACCAGAAGATGATCGCCTTGCGAAATAAGCACTATCCGCAAACGCTGATCTATGGTTCATTCGCCGCCATAGAAGACGTTGACGATCGCATCATTGCCTACGAACGGAGAACGGCGACCGCGCGTTTTATCTCGATAACCAATTTAAGCGCACAGCCTCTGCCCTTTACGCTCCCGGCGGGTGAGATTGTCCTCAATAATTATGCCAACGCTGAGACTCCCCTGAAACCCTATCAAACCCTTCTCGTTAAGGAATGAGTCAAATATGAACAACTATAAAAATATCGCCGTTGAGATCGTGAATATCATCGGCAAGGGAAATATTGCCTCAGCCACCCACTGCGCCACCCGTTTACGTTTGCAGGTAAAAGATCGACAGAAAATTGATGACGATAAAATCCGCAATATTAGCGAAGTCAAAGGCGTATTTTTTAATGCTGGCCAGTATCAGATAATCCTCGGAACCGGGATCGTCAATAAGGTTTACCAGGCGTTTGTTAACGAATTCCAGGTGGCCGAAATCAGCAAGGATGAAATGACGAAGCAGAGTACGGGCCGGTTACAGCGGGGAATTCGCAATTTATCGGACGTGTTTGTGCCGATTGTCCCGGTACTCGGGGCCACCGGCCTGTTTCTCGGCCTGAAGGGGGTCATTTTTAACGATACCGTCCAGGCGTGGTTTGGCGGCAGCGTTCATCAGGTTCCGGTGGCGCTGCAAACGCTGACCACGGTGCTTTGCGACACCGCTTTCGCCTTTCTGGCGGCGTTTATTTGCTGGTCGGCGTTTAAGAAATTTGGCGGTACGCCAATAATCGGCTTCTTAATCGGCCTGATGCTGGTCTCCCCCGCGCTGCCGAACGCCTATGACGTGGCGTACGGCAACAGCAGCCCGATTTATGTATTGGGTTTTATTCCTCTGGTCGGCTATCAGGGGTCTATTCTGACCGCCCTGGTCACCGGCATTATCGGCGCTAAGCTGGAAATTTTTTTCCGCCGGGTGATGCCCAACTCGATGGATCTGATTTTTACGCCGTTTATCGTCATCCTGATTGCGGTGGCCATCGCTTTACTGGTTTTAGGGCCGCTGGTGCATGCATTTGAACATTATGCCGTGATGGCTATTCAGCAATTTCTGACGTTGCCTGCGGGTATTGGCGGTCTGTTAATCGGCTTCATCTATCCCATTGCCGTGATGACCGGGATGCATCATATGTTTATTATGATTGAAACCTCGCTGATTGCCGGTACCGGGTTTAATCCATTAATTACGGTGTGCGCGATGTACGGTTTTGCCAACGCCGCCGTATGTCTGGCTATTTCACTAAAGGCGAAAAATATCGCGTTTAAAACCGCCGGGATTTCCGCGACCATTACTCAGCTATTAGGCGTTTCGGAACCGGCTTTATTCGGTATCGTGATGCAATCCGGGCTACGGGCGATAATGGTGATGCTCACCAGCTCGGCGCTGGGCGGCATGGTGCTGTCGCTATTGTCGATAAAAGCGAACTCATACGGTCTGGCGGTCCTGCTGTCGCCGCTGATGTATCTCTACGATCGCTATCAGTTTGTTACCTATATTACCGTCGGACTCGCGGTCTTTATTTTTGCCTTTATTATCACGTTCATTTTTGTCAAAACCGATAAAGCGACCAAAGAGGCCTGAAAAAAATAAAGCCCAACTATTAATTTAACACCCCAATAAACATCCCATTTTAATGGCACAGTAACCTGTGCTCTGCGCCCGCGCGTCCAGAGCACAGCTACCCCTGTACAGGTATTAATGATGAAAGCCTATATGCTTACGCTCTGCGCGCTGGCTTTGCCAGCATCCGCCGCTGCGGCGGATACGACCCTGAATGAAATTAACGCCCGACTCGAAAGGCTTGAGGCCGAATTAAAACAGTCGCGCATCCAATTACAGGATGCGACGCGAAAAATAGACGCTGCGGAAAAAAGAGCGGCCAGCGCCGAAAAAAACGCGGCGCGCGCGCAAGAAAGATTACAGTTTGTCGAACAGCAAACCGAGCAAGACCTGGCGCGAATAAAAAGTAAACCGTCGCAGCCTCTTATCGCACAAGAGAAGGATCGGGAGATTAAATTCGGCGGCTACGCGCGCAGCGGAATATTGACCAGCAAAGGCACCACCAGCACCGTAGGCCCCTCTCTGACGCCTGCGGGCAGTACCGGCGGCAGCGTCGGGCGCCTGGGCAATGAATCAGATACCTACGTAACCGCCGATATCAACTACCGGCGAAAATATGATAATAACAGCCAGCTGCGTTATTACATGAAAATCGCCGAGTGGGATAAAACGTATAATACCGACAGTTCATTCAACGGTCAGATGAACGTACGGCAGGCGTTTGTCGAAATGAGCGATATGCCTTCGTTTAGCGGCGCATTTAAACAGGCCACGCTGTGGGCCGGCAAGCGTGAAGACCGGGATAACTTTGATATTCACTGGCTTGATTCCGATATGATGAATTTAATCGGTACCGGCGCCGGTATTTATGACGTGAACTTGTGGGGCGATATCAAAACCAATCTCGCCGTATACGGGCGTAATTTCAACGATATCGATACGATGGACAACGTTGACTATAACAACATGACCGGCGCGGATAACACCTATATTCAAAACTACACCTTCTCGCTGAATAACCGGCTGGACAGCTGGCAGTGGATGCTCAACGGGTTATACTCGCAGGACAACGATAAACGCATTAACGATGGCCTGGCGTCGGATAAAGCGGCCTCGCAGGGGTTCAACACCATGCTGGCGTACCATGGCGACAGCTTCTACGGCCTACGTCCCGGCAGTACCAAAACGGCCCTGCTTTATGGCCGCGCGCTGGGAGCGGAGGTTCGCGGCCCGGGCTCCGACGGCTATCTGATAAACCCGGCATGGACCGTCAAGTTTGCCTCTTACGGGACAACGTCCCTCACCGACAGGCTGAGCTTCGCGCCGCTGATCGTCGCCCAAAGCAGCAATAGCCGCTATATCGATTCAGACCATTACGACTGGGTGACCCTGAACGCGAGAATAATTCAGCAGATTAATCAGAACTTCGCCCTGCAGTACGAAACCAGCTATCAGTATATGGATATCGATCCGAAAGGCTTTAATGGCAACAGAGCTGCCAGCGGCAGCTATTACAAGCTGACGTTTGCTCCTACTTTCAAGATGCAGAACGTGACGGACTTCTTTGAACGCCCGGAAATCCGCTTTTTTGCCACCTGGATGCGCTGGGACAAATCGCTGGATGACTACTCCTCGACGGACACCTTCGGCAGTGCCGGATACCATAGCGCGGGGACGCTATTCTTCGGCGCCCAGCTCGAAACCTGGTTCTGAAAGCCTGCCTCTTTGACTAACCCCGAGGAAGAGGCGCGCCAGCAATTGGCCCTCTTCCTCATTTTGAACCACAATTATTGGGCCAGATTTCCGTTACCCGGAAATGATCTATCGTGGAGCTTTTCAACTGGCGGAAGGCCACCGACAACAAATGTGATAACAACAACGGCGGGTCAGTCATTATGAAGAAAATTGCCATTATCGGCGCAGGTCCAACCGGAATTTATACCCTGTTCTCATTACTCAAACAGGGCGAGCCGCTGGACGTCTCAATTTACGAGCAGGCCGAGGAAGCGGGCGTGGGCATGCCCTACAGCGATGAAGAGAATTCGCGCATGATGCTGGCCAATATCGCCAGCATTGAAATCCCCCCCATTCAGAGCACCTATCTCGACTGGCTGAAAGCCCAGAGCCGGACCCGCCTTGCGCGCTATGGCGTGGATTACGACGCTTTGCACGATCGTCAATTTTTACCGCGCATCCTGCTGGGTGAATACTTTCGCGACCAGTTTCTTGCGCTGGTCGGAGAGGCCAGGGAGCAGGGTTTTCGCATCCGGGTCAATGAGTCCTGCCGGGTCAGCGACCTGCAGGCGACCGAAGAAGGGGTCAGACTGTGGGTTGAGGATGAGCCGGTCGCCGAAGCCTTTGACCTCGCGGTGATCGCCACCGGACACGTCTGGCCCGATGAAGAAGAGTCGACCCGCACCTGGTTTCCCAGCCCGTGGTCTGGCCTCATGGAGGCCAGCATTCCCCCTTGCCGGGTGGGCATTATGGGCACCTCGCTAAGCGGAATTGACGCCGCGATGGCCGTCGCCGTCCAGCACGGTCGGTTTATCGGGTCCGACGATGACGCCCTCGCCTTCAGGCTGGACGAGGCAAGCGAGGCGCTAAGCATCGCGCTGATGTCGCGCTCCGGCATTCTGCCGGAAGCGGATTTTTACTGTCCTATTCCCTGGGAGCCGCTGAGCATCGTCAGCGAAAGCGCGATGGAGCAAGCCATCGCCGCGGGCAGCGACGGTCTGCTCGATCGCGTCTTTGAGCTGGTGGCGCAGGAAATCACGCTTGCCGACCCCCTATGGAGCGAAAATATCGCCCTTCACAGCCTTAACGCCGACAGCTTCAGCGAGGCGTGGTTTGCTAAACGCCAGCAGCATAATCCGTTCCACTGGGCGCTGGATAACCTTGAAGAGGTTGAGCGCAACAAACGCGCGCGATATACGGTTCCCTGGCGCTACGCGATCCTGCGGCTGCATGAAGCCGTTCAGGCGATGGTGCCTCACCTAAATGACCATGACCGGGAGCGTTTCAAAAATGGTCTTGCGCGGGTCTTTATCGACTGCTATGCCGCCATTCCTTCAGAGTCTATCCGCCGGCTGCTGGCGCTGCGCGAAGCGGGCGTCATCAGTATTCTCGCCTTAGGGCATGACTATGAGATGGCGGTAGAGCAGGAAAAAACGGTGATTACCAGCGAACAAAATCGCTATACGTTTGATGTATTTATTGATGCCAGAGGGCAAAAGCCGCTGAAAAATAAAGATCTTCCCTTCCCGCATTTAAGGGAGCAGCTGCTGGCGACCGGAGAAGAGATTCCTGAGGTCGGAGACGACTATACGTTGCGGGAACCGCCCGAAGTACGCGGGCGCATCGCGTTCGCCGCCATTCCCTGGCTGATGCACGACCAGCCTTTCGTTCAGGGTATCACCGCCTGCGCGGAGATCGGCGCGGCGATAGCGAAAGCGATATCCCAGCCGGCAAGCCGCTCGCGCAGGCGTTTATCCCCGCTCGATCTTTAGGAAAGAAAAATAGCCGCCCGTTGACGGGCGGCTATTTTTAACGCTTTTCAGGCTGGGGATGCCAGGGATCTTTTTTATGATCTTCGCTGTCGTCTCTTTTACGCGGCACTTCCCCCTGCTCGCGCGGGTCCTCTTTCGACGGATGACGGCCCCGCTTATCCGGGTCGGCTGGATGCTGTACGGACATCAATTCCTCCTGCTTGAGCGGTTATTTCTGGATCCGGTCCACCCGCACTACCGGCGGCGTCATTTTTTTATCGAGGCTGCCGTTGATGCTGATCATCTGATCGGGCTTCACTTCGCGGCCATCAAAAACCGCGGCGGGGATAATCACTGCGATGGTGTCGGTTTTATCGCGAAAGCTATAGCGGTCGTTACCGTGCTGCTCGATAAGATTGCCGCGTAATGAGATGGTTGCCCCATCGTGCATTTCCAGGGCCTGGCGCACGGTCATAATTCGTCCGTCCTCCGTCCCGCGGTAGCCATCGTCAATTTTATGCGGCGGCGGCGGAGCGGCATCTTTTTTAAATCCCCCGTCGTCCGCGGCATAAACGCCCTGAGCCATCAGCGCACAGAAAATAACGGGCAGTAATTTTTTCATCAACCATACCTCCGGCATATTTTTGTCTTGTCTTAATAAGTCTGGTTGCTGATGTTCATTTTCACAAGTTCCGTACCTGATGAGTCGCCCGGGAAATATTTTTAACGACTTCACCGCCCGCGTAAATATGCGCGCCGGACAGCATTAAAAAGGCGCTAAATATACCGTCAGGCTTGCGATAGAATAATCCTAAAATGCCAAACGCCGCTGGTGCCTCTCATTTTGAAAAGTTTCCCGGCAATCAGTAAATTACCGATGGGAGAGGAATCAAAGCGCCAAAATTATAACAGCGAAGCCGTTCAATTATTCTTCAATATTCCACGGCAGGCTGACCAGGCAACTACGCTTACTCTTTTAACACGAGGAGGTCAGTATGAGCGACAACGCTAACAATACCGCGAAGTATCCCCGTCCCCCCTTTGTTGACCAGCCGCAATCGCCTCCGGGTCTTGCCGAAGAGATGAAGCCGCAGCCGGATCACGGTGAGCTGAGCTATGTCGGTTC
The DNA here is from genome assembly GCF_964241505.1 of Klebsiella sp. Q11. Taxonomy (NCBI): domain Bacteria; kingdom Pseudomonadati; phylum Pseudomonadota; class Gammaproteobacteria; order Enterobacterales; family Enterobacteriaceae; genus Klebsiella; species Klebsiella sp. Q11. The sequence goes on along the minus strand of NZ_CAXSXW010000004.1, from coordinate 33,281 downwards.
CGGTCGGCTCGCCGGTAAACGCGCCCTGATTACCGGCGGCGATTCCGGGATTGGGCGCGCGGTCGCGATCGCCTTCGCCCGCGAAGGCGCCGATGTGGCGATAAACTATCTGCCGGAAGAGGAGTCCGATGCGGAAACCGTGATTGCCCTGATTCAGGCCGAAGGACGTACAGCCGTCGCGATTCCGGGAGATGTGCGCGACGAATCCTTCTGCGAAACCCTGGTGGAACAGGCCGCCAGCGAACTCGGCGGGCTGGATATTCTGGTCAATAACGCCGGACGCCAGCAATATTGCGAATCACTGGAAGAACTCACTACCGCCGACTTTGACGCCACCTTCAAAACCAACGTTTATGCGGCCTTCTGGATCACCAAAGCCGCCCTGCGACATCTTAAAGAACACAGCGTGATTATTAATACTTCATCCGTCCAGGCCTTTAAGCCGAGCCCCATCCTGCTGGACTACGCGCAAACCAAAGCCTGCCTGGTGGCGTTCACGAAATCGCTGGCCAAACAGCTGGGGCCGAAGGGTATCCGGGTAAACGCGGTCGCCCCCGGTCCCTACTGGACGGTGCTGCAGTCAAGCGGCGGCCAGCCGGATGAGAAGGTGCGTCAGTTCGGCGCCGATACGCCGCTGGGGCGTCCCGGGCAGCCGGTAGAGATTGCGCCGCTGTACGTTACCCTTGCCTCTGATGCCTGCTCCTTCACCTCCGGCCAGGTATGGTGCTCCGACGGCGGCGACGGCGTGCTGTAAATCCCGCGCGGCGGCGCGCCTCTCAGCGGTGCGCCGTCGTCTTAAGACAGGCGAGGTATTTCTGCGCTGAGTCCAGAACGATCTGCCGGGCATTTTTGGGGACGTTCTGCCCCTTAAAGGCGCCGTACAGCGCCCCGAAAGGCGTATCGCCCAGACGTTCAACGATCTTCTCCACGCTCGCGGCCGCCAACGGCAGCAAATTGGGATAGCTCCACATAAACGAAACGGCGCGCGCCCCCGGCGTCACCTGGATAATATCGCCCGCCAGCATAATACCGTCATCTTTCGCCCAGTGCAGAACGGTTCCTCCGGCGAAATGGCCGCCCAGGCGCAGCAGCCGCACCGCCGGGAGGATCTCCAGCACATCTCCTTCCCATAGCGTGATGGCCGGGCTATCGCGCATAATCCATTCGCGATCGCTGGCGTGGAGATATATTCGCGCATTAAAGGCGTCGGCCCAGTCCTGCATCGTGGTGTAGTAATGAGGATGGGAGATGGCGATCGCGTTTATCCCGCCCAGGGCGGTAATCAGCGTTTTGCTGGCGGCATCAAGATTGGCGATGCAGTCCCAGAGAATATTCCCCTGCGGCGTGAGCAGCAGAAACGCGCGCTGATCGATTGCAAATTTCGGTACCGTCCTGACGCTCAACAGCCGATCGTTATGCTGCTGCCACGTATTCGTATGCGTCTCGGTCAGATCGTCTGGCTTGATCCAGACCTGCCCGCTGGCCGGGACGTACTGGCGTTCATCCTCACAGATACGACAATGGTTCAGGGTGTTGCCGCGATCGTCATAAGACGTCCCGCAGGTTGCGCACAGCTTAATCATCACTTCTCCTTAAGAAATCATTCAGGAAGCCGTAATGAGTATGGCAGACAGGAAATTTATGGCAGGAGGTGAGCATCTCAGGGCTTCCGTGCCCTGAAAGAGAAGTTTATTCGAAATAAACGTCAGGGTTTTCCGACAGCGACACAAAGGTTTTGCTGTTTTTATCCAGCGCGCGAATGTCACCGCTTTCAATATCGTAGAACCAGCCGTGCAGACGCAACGTGCTATCCCGCAGACCCACGGCAACCGACGGGTGGGTTTTAATATTGTTCAGCTGGGCGATAACGTTTTCCTGCACCATACCGTTGACTTTATCGGTCTCGTTGGCCCAGGTTTTCTTCTCCACGACGGCTTTCGCCGCATCGGAGTAGCGCAGCCAGTGGGACACGGCAGGCATGGGGTCCAGGCACTGGCAGGTGGCGATGGCTTTCATCGCGCCGCAGTTGGAGTGGCCGCAAATGACGATATCGGTCACGCCCAGGGCCACGACGGCATACTCGATCGTCGCGGAAACCCCGCCCGGCTCAGGACCGAAAGAGGGCACGATATTCCCGGCGTTACGGATCACAAACAGCTGGCCCGGCTCCTGCTGGGTCACCAGCTCCGGCACCAGGCGGCTATCGGAACAAGAGATAAACAGCGCTTTAGGATTTTGGCTGGAGGCCAGGCTGCGGAAGAGCTCTTTACGTTGCGGGAAAATCTCTTTCTGGAAGTTGAGGAAGCCCTCAATGATATGTTGCATAGCAGTGTCTCTTTTCTCTGTTTTAATGACGATATGACAAAGATCACATTTAGCCAGTTTATCACCGACGCGCGAAATGGGAATCGTTATTCGAACAGGCGATGAAACATCGCGCCGTAAAGTCGGGTGACAGCACGCTAAAGATTGTTTATTTTTTGACGGTGAAACAATCATGAGCGGGAGCCGGATGCGACTTTAGCGCTCAACATCAACCAGGAGCGTTTATGTTTTTATCCAGCCTGATGGCCATTGCCGCCGTACTCATTATGGGCGTGATCAGCCCCGGCCCAAGCTTTATTTACGTGGCCCGCAACGCCGTTGCGCGCTCAAGGATGCATGGTCTGGTCACCGCGCTGGGAACCGGGACGGGGGCGGCTATCTTTTCGATTATGGCCATGATGGGGCTGCAAAAAGTGCTGACCGCGGTGCCGGAAATGTTTATTGGCCTGAAGGTCGCGGGCGGCCTCTATCTGCTCTGGCTGGGGTATAAAATCTACCGCGGCGCGGCGCAGCCGATGGATTTTGCGGCAGGCGGCATGGCGGCGGAACATTCCCTGCTGAAAACCTTCCGCGATGGCCTCTATACCCAGCTCAGCAACCCAAAAACGGCGCTGGTGTTCGCCTCTATTTTTACCGCCCTGCTGCCGGAGCGCATCCCGCTGGCCTTTTACTATATCGTGCCGCTGATGAGCTTCCTGATTGACGTCAGCTGGTATTCGCTGGTGGCCCTGGCGCTCTCTTCCGCGCGACCGCGCAGCGTCTATCTGCGCATGAAGCGTAAGATCGATATCGTCACCGCCACCGTGCTGGGCGCGCTCGGCCTGCGCCTGATTGCCACTTCGCTGTCAAAGTAGGCCAGCAAACCGTTTAAACGGTATAAATACGAATATCGTGTTCGCTAAACGCGTCGCGATATTCGCGACTGATATTCTCCTCGACCACCAGCACGTCAATGGCGCTGCTTTCGACCACCACAAAGCGCGCCACCGCAGGGATTTTGTCCGAGGTCAGGCCGACGATGATTTCGCTGCACTGTTTTATCACCGCTTTTTTAAATTCACAGTCGGCGTAGTCAAAGCCCGTCAGACCGGACTCAGGCGCCATGGCGCAGCCGCCGATAAATCCCTGATCGAAGAGCATGCCCTGAATCTGCGCCACGGCGGAGGCGCCCACGCAGCCGCCGCTGGCCCGCTGGATCTGACCGCCAAGCATCACCACGTCATACAGCGGTTTTTTGAGCAGTACGGCAGCGATCTCGGGAGAATTCGTGACCACCGTTAACGCCAGCTCCGCCGGCAGCGCTTCCGCCATCGCCAGGTTGGTGGTGCCGGTATCGATAAAAATGCAGCCGCCGGGCTTCACCAGCTTTGCGCACTTCTGCGCGATCCTGCTTTTTGTCGCCGTATTTTTTTCTTTGCGCTCGCTATAGTCCCCCGCCTCCGGCAGGGTCATCACCGCGCCGCCGTAGACCTTTTTACAGTACCCTTCGCGGCTAAGTTCATGTAAATCACGGCGAATAGTATGCTCGGAGACGTTAAGGCGGCTGGCGAGTTCGGCGCAAACCACCCTGCCGTTCTCCTGCAGGATCTGGCAAATAAGCGCTTGTCGTTGTTTAGGAAAAGCAGCATAATCGAGCACAAATAACTCCTGATAAAATCTTTATCGAGCAACAAAGTGCATGATCGTGCATTCAGACCCTGACTGTCAATACACCCTATAAAGAGGTTTGCTATGAAAATTGCCCACATCGCCCTATGGACCCGCCAGCTTGAGCAACAGGCCCGCTTTTGGGTGGCCTTCTTCGACGGCGAGATTAATGAGAAGTACTGCAGCCAAACCAACCCGGGCTTTGAGTCCTTTTTTGTCAAGATTGGCGACGGCATTGCCATTGAGCTGATGACCAAGCCGGGGCTTGTCGCGCAGACGGCGGATAACAACCACACCGGCTGGGTACACCTGGCGATTACCGTTGGCGGCGCTGAAAAGGTGGATACGCTGGCAAACCGCGCCGCCGCGCAGGGGATTCTGGTCTCGCCGCCGCGGACCACCGGCGATGGCTATTATGAAGCGGTGATTAAAGACCCCGATGGCAACCTGATTGAAATCGTCGCATAGTATCAGGCACTGACTCAACAGGAGACGCCCGTGGCCAACTATCGCGTAATCGACAAACAAAACTGGCCGCGAAAAGATCATTTTGATTTTTATCGCGGTTTTGCCAACCCCAGCTTTAATCTCTGCGTTCCTGTCGAGGCGCAGCGGCTATATGAGTGCGCGAAAGATCGCGGCGTCTCGTTTTTCCAGCTGGCGCTCTACGCCCTGGTTCGCGCGGCGAACGGGGTGCCGCAGCTGAAACAGCGGCTGCTGGGCGACGATATTATCGAATATGGCCAGCTGGCGGTAATGACGCCGGTGATGACCGCCCAGGAAGGCTTTCGCCAGGTCTGGTGCGACAACGCCGCCGATTTTGCCGCCTTCAGCCATGCCGCCACGCCGAACATTGAAGCGGCGAAACATACCGCGCCGGCGCCGCTTATCGTCAACGGCGAGAATTTCTTCTGCGCCAGCTGCCTGCCGTGGCTGCATTTCAGCGCCATCACCCACGCGGAGTATTACGTCGGCGCGGCGGTGCCCGCCCTCACCTGGGGCAAGCTGAAAAACGGCATCATCCCGGTGGCGGGAAAATTCAATCACGCCTTTGTTGACGGCCTGCACGCCAGCCGCTTCTTTGCCCGAGTCGAAGAGGGTTTCGCCGAGCCGGAGACCCTCTGGCAGGCAGAATAAATATCGTCCCTGTCATTCCCCTGCCCCGGCCTTTTCCGGGGCGGCTTCCCCTCCCTGCGCTGCTGCAAATCCAACACTCGGGTTGCCTCAGGTTGCAATTGCAGCAGCCCGCGCACTTTTCACAAAATCTATCTCACTGATTAATAAACATTAAAAATGAAATGCGTTTTGGCATAGCCTTTGCTTTAGCTGTCATATAACCCACAGGAATTATTAACTATTTAGATAGTTATTTTTTGCATATACCGTTTATTGAACCGTGAGATGTGACTATGCCCGACGAAAAATCCCCCCTTCGCTATACCCGCCAGACGCCAAAGGCATACGTTATCCGCAGCGATGACGAAGCGATCGCCATCGCCCATGAGATCGCGGCGGTACTGCAGCCCGACGCGGCGCAACGCGATCGCAGCGGCAGCGTCCCGCCGGAGATTATCGATACCTACTCCAACAGCGGCCTGTGGGGGATTACCGTCCCGCGGCAGTGGGGCGGCGCCGAGGTTTCTGCCGCGACGCTGGCTCAGGTGATTGCGATTATTTCCGCCGCCGACCCGTCGCTGGGGCAAATCCCGCAGAACCACTACTGCCTGCTGGAGGATATTCGTCTGCAGGGCAGCGAAGCGCAGCAGGCCTTTTTCTTCGCTCAGGTGCTGAAAGGCTATCGCTTCGCCAATGCCCTTTCTGAGACCGGCGGTAAGACGGTGCTTGATATCCGCACCCGCCTGGAGGCCAGCGATCGCGGTCTGCGCATCACCGGTCGTAAAGGATACTGCACCGGATCTCTCTACGCTCACTGGATCGGCATTCTGGCGCTGGATGCGGAGAATAACGCGCAGCTGGCGTTTGTTCCGCGCGAATCTGCAGGGCTGACGGTCATCGACGATTGGGCCTGCCTCGGCCAGCGCACCACCGCCAGCGGGACGGTCCTGGCGGAGGATCTGGCCGTCGAGCCTTTCCACCTGTTCCCGACGTGGAAATCCTACGCGATGCCAACCCTTGCCGGACCGTTTGCCCAGCTCACCACAGCCGCCATCGATCTGGGGATCGCCCGCGCGGCGCTTAGCGATACGGTAAGCTTTGTCAGCGAATTCGCCCGGCCGTGGATTGATGCCGGCGTTGAGCGCGCCAGCGAAGATCCGCTGACTATCTATCAGATAGGCCAGCTTGACAGCCGCCTGGCGGCCGCCGACGCGCTGCTGGAGCGGGCCGGGAAGGTGCTCGACCGGTATAAATACGATCTGAGCGAGGATAACGTCGCCCAGGCGTCTATCGCCGTGGCGCGCGCCAAGGTCTTTACCACCGAAGCGGCGCTGGAAGCCGCCAGCCGCCTGTTTGAGCTTAGCGGCACTCGCTCGACCAGCATCGCCCTCAATCTTGATCGCCACTGGCGCAACGGGCGCGTCCACACCCTGCACGACCCGGTGCGCTGGAAATATCAGCTGCTGGGCAACTGGGTGCTCAACGGCATTCGTCCGCAACGCCATGACTGGAACTGAGATGAACCGCGCGCTGGCTTTTTTCGCGAGTATCGACTGGGGCGACGTGGCGCAGGCCAGCGTCGATACCTTGACCATGCTGGGCTGGTCGCTGGGCTTTACCGTGCTGATTGGCCTGCCGCTGGGGATTGTGCTCTATCTCAGCGGCCAGCCTCGCCTGCTTCACGCGCCGCGCCTCTATCGCCTGCTGTCGCTGGGGGTCAACATCCTGCGATCGCTGCCGTTTATCATTTTATTGATCGTGATGATCCCGGTGACGACGCTGATTACCGGCACTTCGCTCGGCGTTGAAGGCACCATCCCGCCGCTGGTTGTCGGCTGCGCGCCCTTCTTTGCCCGGCTGGTCGAGACCGCGCTGCGCGAGGTGGAGCACGGCCTGGTGGAGGCCAGCTGGTCGATGGGCGGCAACACCTGGCAGCTTATCTGGCACACCCTACTGCCGGAGTCGCGCGCCGGGCTGATTGCCGCCGTGACCGTGACCGCGATTTTACTGGTGGATTACACCTCGATGGCCGGGGTCATCGGCGGCGGCGGGCTGGGCGACCTGGCCATCCGCTTTGGCTATCAGCGCTTCCAGACGGACATCATGGCGATTACCGTTCTGCTGCTGATTGCGCTGGTGCAGATAGTACAAATGAGCGGCGATCGTCTGGTGAAGGCGATGAGCCGCAAATAACAATAGCTTCAGGAATAAGACAATGAAAAAAACAATCCTCGCAGCGGGGCTTCTGGCCCTTTTCTCCCTGTCCGCCAGCGCCAATGAGACGCTGACCGTAGGCGCAACGCCGGTCCCCCATGCCGAAATTCTCGAGTTCGTGAAGCCCGAGCTGGCGAAACAGGGGGTCGATCTGAAAATTAAAGTCTTTAACGACTTTATCCAGCCTAACCAGCAGCTGGCGGAGAAAAATCTCGACGCCAACTACTACCAGTACCGCCCTTTCCTTGATAACTACAATCAGACCCGCCATACCCATCTGCTTCCGGTGGTCGGCGTGCATATTGAACCCTTTGGCGCTTATTCGAGTAAATATAAAACGCTCAAAGAGGTACCGGATGGTGCCACCGTTGCCATTCCGAACGATCCGGTGAATACCGGTCGCGCGCTGGTGATGCTCAGCAATGCCGGGCTGATTACCCTGAAAAACCCGCAGGATCCGCAGTCGGCGACCAAAGATATCACCGCTAATCCGCACCATTTTAAAATTCGCGAGCTGGAAGGCGCAATGCTGGCGCGGGCGGTGAATCAGGTCGATCTGGCGTTTATCTTCGCCAACTATGCGCTGGAGGCCGGAATTGATACCGACAAGGCGCTGCTGGTGGAAAAAGGCAGCGATCTGTACGTCGAGTATCTGGTGGCGCGTCCCGACAACATCAACGATCCCGGCATTCAGAAGCTGGCGAAAGCCCTGAACTCAGACCGCGTGCGCAGCTTTATTCTCACCCGCTATAAAGGCAAAATTTTGCCCGGTTTTTAATCGCCGGATGTTCATCGGCAGCCTGCGGGCTGCCGCTTAATTTCGTTAACAGAGCCGCTATCGTGACGCAAAAACCCAACGCCACAACGCATATTCAGCTAAGCCAGATAAGTAAAGCCTACCCCAACGGCGTGCAGGCGCTGCGGGATATTAATCTGCAGATCGCGCAGGGAGAAATCTTCGGCATTATCGGGCGCAGCGGCGCCGGAAAATCAACCCTGCTGCGCCTGTTCAACCGCCTGGAAAATGCCGATAGCGGTGAAATTATCATTCACGGCGAGCATACGCGGCACTACTCCCGCAGCCAGCTGCGCGACCTGCGCCGCCGGGTCGCGATGATCTTCCAGCACTTTAATTTGATGGCCACCAAAACGGTGGCACAGAACGTTGAGCTGCCGCTGAAAATGGCCGGGGTACCGCGGGCGGAGCGGCGGCGACGGGTCGATGAGATCCTGGAGCTGGTCGGCCTCAGCGCCCTGCGCGACAGCTGGCCGGCTAAGCTTTCCGGGGGACAAAAGCAGCGTACCGGCATCGCCCGCGCGCTGGTTACGCAGCCGGAGATCCTGCTGTGCGACGAAGCCACCTCGGCCCTCGACCCGGAAAATACCCTTGCGGTGCTGAAACTGCTCAAAGAGATTAATCAGCGCCTCGGTCTGACCATCGTACTGATCACCCATGAGATGGACGTCATTCGCACCCTCTGCGACCGGGTCGCGGTGCTTGAGCGCGGAGAAATTATCGAACAGGGGGAGGTGTGGCGAGTATTTGGCCATCCCCGGCACGAAGTCACCCAAAGCCTGCTCGGCACGCTGCACCATGACCGCCCGGACGAGCGTCCGCCGCTGAGCGGAAATCAGCAGCTGGTCACGCTGCATTTTGACGGCAGCAGCGGACATGAACCCAACTTACAGCATATCGCCGCCCTGCTGGGCGACGATGCTCACCTGCTTTACGGCAGCTGCGAGCAGATTCAGGGACGGGTGATTGGCCAGCTGCGGGTACGCCTGGCGACACCGCTGGCAAATCAGCGCTTAGCGCAGCATGCCGGCTGGGTAGCAGACCGCCTGACCTTCTCCGGCGAACCGACAGCAGAGGATGCTGGCGCTTAGCGCAAAAATGACAGATTAATGCTGAATTATTGCTAATGCTAAATCGCTATAAGCCATAGCTTTTCGGTGTTAGACAGTGCGCGGTGCGCCTCTTATCTTTCGTCATGATTTGTAAATATTTTACGCAATTCTTTGATGAGGGAGCACTTTTGTCCAGACTACTGCACGGGTTAAAAACCAAACAGACGCGGTTCGCGCTTGCTCTGAAAATCGCGTTGCTCGGCGGCGCGGTGGCATTTTCTTCGGTCGCCATCGCCGACGACATTTTAAAAGAAGGGATCACCCCGGCCAGCGATGCCAGCCAGATCCCCGCGGCCGCGAAGCTGCGCAAAGATACCGTCGTGGCCGGCATCTCCGAGCCGCAGGGCATTTTTAACCCCTACTTCTTCGTCAACGGCTGGGATGAGAACGTCACCAACGTGATTTTCGCTCGCCTGATCGACTGGGACATCCACGGCAATCTGGTGCCGGGCCTCGCCGAAAGCTGGACAGTGAGTCCGGATAACAAGGTCTACACCATCAAGCTGCGCCCCAACCTGACCTTTAGCGACGGTTCGCCGCTGACCGCCGACGATGTCGCCTTTACCCTTACCGTGCTGCTGGATCCGAAATACGACGGCGATACTGATATCACGCTCGCCAATATTGCCGGCGGCGCGGAGTACAAAGCGGCGAAAGCCGATAGCGTCAGCGGTCTGAAAGTGCTTGACCCCTTAACGCTGCAGGTGACCACCACCCAGCCGGGCGCGACGACGCTGGCAAAAATTGGCGGCCCGGTACTCTCCAAAGCCTATTACGGCAAAGGCTACCAGCGCGGCAACCTCGACTATCTGCGCACCCTGCACGGCAAACCGCTGGGCAACGGTCCCTACGTTTACGACAAATACATCCCCGGCCAGGAGATTCGTTTCCACGCCAACAGCCATTTTTATCGCGGTACGCCGCCCACCCCGCGCTTTATCTATCGCGTGACCAACCCGTCAACCAACTTCCAGCTCTTCCAGACGGGCGAAACCGACTACGACGCCTTTACCTCGCGTCCTGACGATATCGAACAGCTGAAAATGCTCGGCTTTGCCAACATCAACCTTTACGGCTCCAGCGACTACAGCCAGGTGGAATTTAACGTCCGCCGCCCGGCGCTGAAGGACGTGAAGGTACGCCAGGCGCTGATTTACGGCCTCGACCGCCAGAAGCTGATTGATGTGGTCTACCAGGGCTACGGCAAGGTGGCGATTGAGCCTATCGCGCCGATCTCCTGGGCCTGGAACGCCGACGGGGTGAACCCGTATCACTATGACCCGGCGCAGGCGAAAAAGCTGCTTGACGAAGCCGGCTGGAAACCGGGGCCGGACGGTATCCGCGTAAAAGAGGGCAAGCGCCTGGAGTTAACGCTGCTGGTGAGCAAGAAAGTGCTCAACGATGCGCTGATCCCCATCGCCAAAGAGAACTGGCAGCAGATTGGCGTCCTGTTAAAACCGCAGGTCGTCGATTTCAACGCCCTGATGGCGCAGCGTAAGTCGGGTAATTACGATCTGGCGTCGTTCAGCACCAGCACCCTTAACGACCCGCATGATGGCGTGTGGGATTTTTACAGCGCGGAAGCGAAAGAGTCCGGCTATAACAACCCGCAGGTCGATAAGCTGATTACCGAAGGTAACTCAGTGCTCGACGTCGAGAAACGTAAGCCTATCTACCACCAGCTGTATCAGGTACTGGCGCAGGACCCGCCGGTGATCCTTCTCGGCTACCGTGAAATTCTCTCGGCGAGCAGCGCCCGGGTCACCGGCTTCAAACCGGATATCTACAACGGCCTGACCGGCAGCCTGCCGGATGTCAAAATCGTTAAGTAAATCCCCGGCCGCCGGGATGACCGGCGGCTGACGTGAGAATGTCATGAGAAATTTCATCCTGAGACGGCTGCTGCAAACGCTGCCGATGCTGCTGCTGGCCTCCTTGATTATCTTTATGCTATTTGCCAAAACGCCGGGCGATTTTATCGACGGCAATATCACCCTCACCGCCGCCCGCGCCGCCGAACTGAAAGCCATTTACGGCCTGGATCAGCCGCTGCTCACCCGCTATATCCACTGGCTCGGCCAGCTGCTGCGCGGCGATCTCGGGTTTTCGCTGCAGTACCAGATCCCGGTCAGCCAGCTGCTCAACCAGTACATCTGGAACTCCTTCCTGCTGGCCAGCGTGGCGCTGGTATTTTACTGGGGAATTGGCCTGACGGTGGGCGTGGTCTCAGCGCTGAAGCCCAATTCTGCGTTCGATCATCTGGTGAGCGTCGCGGTGTTCGCCGCCATGTCGTTCCCGACCTTTTTTCTCTGTCTGCTGCTCATCAAGTGGTTCGCCGTCGACCTGCACTGGCTACCGGTGGGCGGCATGACCAATACCGGCAGCGACGACAGCGGCTGGGAGTATGTGCTGCAGGTCGCCGCCCATCTGGTGCTGCCGGTACTGGCGCTGGTGATGCTCCAGGCGGGCAGCCTGACCCGCTATTTTCGCGCCAGCATGCTCGACGTGGTGAAAATGGATTTTGTCCGCACCGCCCGCGCGAAAGGGCTGCGCGAACGCGCGGTTATCCTCAAGCACGCCCTGCGTAACGCCCTGCTGCCGATCATCACCCTGCTCGGCTTCGAGCTGCCGGGGCTGTTCTCCGGGGCGATCATTACCGAAAAAGTGTTTAACTGGCCGGGGGCCGGGCATATTCATATCGATTCGCTGGCCGCCCGCGACTACCCGGTGTTAATGGGCTTTACCCTGTTTCTGGCGGTACTGACCATTCTTGGCAACCTGATTGCCGATGTGCTTTACGCGTGGGTCGACCCGCGCATTCGCGTGAGGTCCTGATGCTCAGCTCTCTGTTTTCTGCTAACCGACGCCTGCGCAAGGCGGAAATCCCGGCGCTGGCGCAGGTGACCCCATCCCCCTGGCGTCAGGCCTGGCAGGCGCTGCGCCGCAATCGCCTGGCGATGCTGTGCCTGCTGCTGCTGGTCGTAATGGCCCTCTGGTGCATACTGGGGCCGCTGTGGTCGCCGTGGAAAGACGATGCCACCGACGCGCTGATGATTAACAGGCCGCCCGGCGCAGAACACTGGCTGGGTACCGACTTTCTCGGTCGCGATATTTACACCCGCCTGCTGCTGGCCGGGCGCATTTCGCTGATTATCGGCCTGCTGACCATGCTGCTGTCGGTCACTCTTGGCTATCTGCTCGGCGCGCTGTCGGGCTACGCCGGCGGCCTGACCGATAAACTTATTATGCGTTTTGCCGATCTGGTGATGACTATCCCCGGCCTGCCGCTGCTGATTGTCGCGGGCGCGATGCTCTCGGAGCTCGATTTCTCACCGGACTCACGCATCTATATGGTGGTAATTATGCTGAGCCTGCTGGAGTGGCCGAAGCTGGCGCGCCTGGTACGCGGGCAGTGCCTCTCCCTGCGCGAGCGCGACTTTATGCTGGCGACCCAGGTGCTGGGACTGTCGGCGCGACGCCGTCTGTTTGGTCATCTGCTGCCGAATACGGTACCGATTCTGGTGGTCATGGCGACCATGGCGGTGGCGAACGCTATCCTCAGCGAGTCGGCGCTCAGCTACCTCGGGCTTGGCGTGGTACCGCCGACGCCGTCGTGGGGCAATATGATGGACGCCGCCAACAGCCTGATCGACTTTCAGCGCCGGCCCTGGCTGTGGATGCCGCCGGGGATCGCCATTTTTATCACCGTCATCGCCATCAACGTGCTGGGCGACGGCCTGCGCGACGCCATGGACCCTAAAATGAAACAGAGGCTGAAATGAGTCGCGCATTAATCACCTTTAATCAGCTTTCGGTCTCTTTTGCCGCCGACAAAAACCGGGTACGCGCGGTACAGGATGTGTCGTTCACTATTCGCGCCGGGCAGACCGTTGGCGTGGTCGGCGAATCCGGCTGCGGCAAAAGCGTCACCGCCATGTCGTTAATGGGCCTGCTGCCACCGCAGGCGGCGCGCATTGACGGCGGGGAAATTCTTTTTGAGGGCCAGGACCTGCTGCGGCTGAAAAACGCCCGTATGGCCGACCTGCGCGGCAATCAGCTGGCGATGATTTTTCAGGAGCCGATGACCGCCCTGAATCCGGTACTCACCGTCGGCGAGCAGCTCTGCGAACCGCTGATTCGCCACCGCGGCGAGCCGCCGAAGGCCGCATGGCGGCACGCTACCCAGCGCCTGACGGATGTCGGGCTGGCGCGCGCGGATAGCCTGATGGCCAGCTATCCGCATCAGCTTTCCGGCGGCATGCTGCAGCGGGTGATGATTGCCATGGCGCTGAGCTGCCAGCCGAAGCTGCTGATTGCCGATGAGCCGACAACCGCCCTGGACGTCACCGTGCAGGCGCAGATCCTGCGCCTGCTGCGCGACCAGGCGCGGGCCAACCGGATGGCGATGATGCTGATTACCCACGATCTCGGGGTTATCGCGCAGATGGCCGAGCACGTTGTGGTGATGTACGCCGGGCGTATCGTCGAGCAGGGCGCGACCGCCGCGATTCTGCGTCACCCGCAGCATCCCTATACCCAGGGGCTGATTGCCTCGCGGCCGGTGCCGGGGGCCCGGCGCCGACGCCTCTATTCAATCCCCGGCCAGGTGCCGGACCTCGCCGCCCTTCCCGCCGGATGTGCCTTCGCCGAGCGCTGCGCAAAAGCCACCGCGCGCTGCCGACAGAGCATTCCGCCGCTGTCAGGGCAAGACCGGCAGGCCGCCTGCTTTTACAGTGAACTTTCGGAGTCCGTGACATGAGTCATGAATACGTGATTGAAGTGGATGGGCTGAAAAAACACTTCCCGCTGCGCGATGGGCTGTTCGGTCAGCAGACCGGCGTACTGCGGGCGGTGGATAGCGTGAGCTTTAAGATTCGCCGGGGAACGATTTTTGGTCTGGTGGGCGAATCCGGCAGCGGGAAAACCACCGTTGGCCGTACGCTACTGGGGCTGTATGAGAAGACCGCCGGCAGCGTCAAGTTTCGCGGTCAGGAACTTGCCGAACTGCCGCCGCGGGCAATGCGCGCGCTGCGGCCTAAAATCCAGCTGGTATTTCAGGACCCCTACAGTTCGTTAAACCCGCGCATTCGCATCGGCGACGCCATTGGCGAGGCGATGCTGGAGCACAAGCTCTGTCGCCGGGCGGAGCTGTATGACAAAACCCTTGAGGTGATGCGCATCTGCGGGCTGGCGCCGCAGCATTACAACCGCTTCCCGCACGAGTTTTCCGGCGGCCAGCGTCAGCGCATCGGCATTGCCCGGGCGCTGATCTTAAACCCGGATTTTATTATTGCCGATGAGCCGATTTCGGCCCTCGATGTGTCGATTCAGGCGCAGATTATTAATCTGTTTTCCGATCTGCGCGACGATCATGGGGTGACGTTTTTGTTTATCTCCCACGATCTCGGGGTGGTAGAACATCTCTGCGATGACGTGGCGGTGATGTATCTCGGGCAACTGGTGGAGACCGCCAGCCGCGATGCGCTATTCAGCCGGCCTTTGCATCCCTACACCCGGGCGCTGCTGGCGGCGGTACCGACCCTCGATCCGGACAGCGAGCCGGTCGCGGTGGTACAAGGTGAAATTCCCGACCCGTCCCGGCCGCCTTCCGGCTGTCGCTTTTCCTCCCGCTGCCCGCAGGCCAGCGACCGCTGCCGTCGCGATATTCCACTATTAAGGGAGGTCGCCGACGGCCACCACGTCGCCTGTCACGCGGTTTAGCGCCGGCCAGCCTTCGGACCATAAAAAAACCGCCCACAGGGGGCGGTTACTTGCGCAAGAGCGAAACGGCTGCGGCTACTCTTCCAGCGCGAAGGCAATAATATCATCGCCCACGTCCGGCGAGTGGCTGGCGCCCCCGGCGGAGATCACCACGTACTCTTTACCGCTTTTCGGTGATTTATAGATCAGCGGCGCCGCCACTGCCCCAACCGGCAGACGAGCGCGCCACAGCTCTTTACCGGTGGCGGAATCCAGCGCGCGCAGGTAGTTATCCTGAGTTCCCGCGAAGAACACCAGTCCGGAAGCGGTTGACGTCGGGCCGCCCAGCGTCGGCATACCCAGCGGGATATGCATGTGCGTTTTCAGCCCCAGCGGACCGGTATCCTCCACCGACCCCATCGGCACCTGCCACAACAGCTGGCGAGTGTTGAGGTCAATGGCGCTCATGGTGCCAAACGGCGGGGTATTACAGGGAACGCCCAGCGCCGACTGCAAAATATCGATCCGCACGCCGCCGTATGGCCCGGCAATTTGCGGCCGCACGGTTCCCATAAAGCCGGGCACCTCGTCGGTGGAGACTTTATATTTCGCCATATCCTCTTTGCGCACCAGCGACATTCTCAACGGCATCCGCATATCGTTGACGAACAGCGTTCCTGTGCGCTCATCGATAGTAATACCGCCCCAGTTCATGCCCCCCAGCAGGCTTGGCCACTCAATGTACGGCTTCTCTGACGGCGGCGTGTACATGCCAAGATAAGTCGACGCTTTGAAATCGATACGGCACATCAGCTGATCGAACGGCGTCACGCCCCACATCGATTTCTCGGTGAGCGGCTCGACGCCCAGCTGCGGCATGCCGGTGGAGAACGGCTGGGTGGCGGAGAGATGCTCGCCTTCCGCACCATCATGGGCGACAGGCTGCTCTTCCACGCGGGTCACCGGCTTACCGGTACGCCGGTCGAGTACGTAAATCTGCCCGGTTTTGGTGGTCTGGATCAGAACCGGAACCTCTTCGCCCCGCTCGTTTTTCATATGGAACAGTACCGGCTGCGACGGCAGGTCATAGTCCCAGATATCATGATGCACGGTCTGGAAGACCCACTTCGTCTCGCCGGTGCTGGCGTCCACCGCCACCACGGAAGATCCGTATTTCTCTTTGGCCGCGTTGCGATCGCCGCCCCAGTAGTCCGGCGGACCGTTACCGGTCGGCAGATAAATCAGGTTCAGCTCTTTGTCAAAGCCCGGCACCGTCCAGACGTTCGGCGTTTCGAGGGTATAGACGCGACCTTTTACCGGGTCGGTAACGTTTTCCGGCTGGCCGACGTCCCACGCCCACACCACGTTTCCGTTACGTACGTCAAACGCGCGTACCACCCCGGACGGCTCGCCGTGCACGATATCGCGCACCCAGCCGCCGAGCACCGCAATATGCCCCATAATCACCGGCGTTGAGGTCGGGTGGTAGCGTTTGCTGTTTTCGGTATTGTCCATACCCTGTTTCAGATCGACGCTACCGTGATCGCCGAAGTCATCGCACAGTTCGCCGGTTTTGGCGTTCAGGGCGATCAAACGGGCGTCGACGGTAGACACCAGGATACGCTGCGGGCACTGCTGCAGCGCCAGGCTGGCCTTCTCTTCTGCGCTCAGCGAATCATCGCTTTGTACATCGTAATAGCCGACCCCGCGACAGGTGACGTGTTCGGCGGTACTTGCGTGCGGGTCAAAACGCCAGCGCGCTTTCCCGGTATCCGCATCCAGCGCCGTAACCACGTTCAGCGGCGTACAGGAGTACAGCGTGTCGCCAATTTGCAGCGGGGTATTTTCATCGACGCCAATCCCGGCGCCGGTTAGCCGGCGGCCGGTGTGATACGTCCAGGCGACTTTCAGGTTTTTGACGTTTTGCGGCGTGATCTCATCGTACGGCGCAAAACGGGTGCCGGAGGCATCGCGGCCGAAGAACGCCCAGTTATCGCTTTTGGCAGCCAGGGTCGGCGTGCTGTCGTCGCTCGCTTTCACCACGCCGTGATGAATACCGCCGTGCGGGTAGAAGGCGGAAACCAGCGTCGCCAGCAGCAGGAGGAAAATCGCCGAGGCGCTCCAGTTGGCGTAGCGTCTGCGCGCAGGCGGGATCGGCAGCGTCGCCGCCAGCCACAGCGCCAGCATCAGCATCAGCGCGGGAACGACCAGCCGGGGGATCAGGCCCCAATAGCTGAGCTGCACTTCATACAGCGCCCAGCAAAGGGTCAACAGGAAAGTCAGAATGGCAAAAGGCAGGACATAGCGGCTGCGGACAAGATAGCCGACGGCGATAAGCAGATAAGCGAGACCGGCTAACAGATACCAGGCGCTGCCGCCGAGAGAGAGGAGTTTGCCCCCCCAGATAGTGAAAAAGAGTCCAGTGCCAAAGCTCAGTAATGCAAAAAGTACCCGGTAAACGGTAAAGAACAGGCCCCTACCGCTACCTTGTTGTTCGTCCATATTTCATCCCATACGACGTCAGTCGAAAAAACCAAAACATCTCATATAAACAGCGCGTTATCAGACCAATAAAAGCGCATAGCGCATATCATGTTGGTTGGACGCTCTCGGACAGAGCGAAGAACGTAAGGAATTATATGTATTTGTAAAAATAATGTAAAACTATCAGGCATTAAATGTTTAAAATTTTTTAATTTATAAAAGTAAGTTGAACGAATGATGGGTTATAACGAAAGCCGCAAAGCCCGCGTTGCATCCGCTGTTAAGCGCGTTTCGATCCAGGCGAATCAGTCCGATCCGTCTTGCTATCCTCCCCCCGCTGTTTAATCATACCCGGCGCGTTCATTTGACCGCTTACATCGGGCGAAGCCATTCGCCTTGACACCTGAAGGGGAAAATTTCATGGCTGTTCAGGAGATTAAACATGAATAAACGAAAATATCTCACCGAAACGGAGATAAAAAAAATCATCAACGAGGCGTATAAGGGAGCGAACCCGGAGAGGGATCGTTGTTTAATCTGGATGTGCTTCATTCACGGCTGCCGCGTCAGCGAAATTCGCCACTGGCGGCTATCTGATCTTGACCTGCATAACCACTCTATTTACGTCAAACGGCTTAAAAATGGCTTTTCCACAACGCATCCTCTCTTTTCCAGCGAGATGACGTTTATTCGTGAATGGCTGTCGGTGCGTAAAAACTATCGCAACAGCGACAGTGACTGGCTATTTCTTTCGCAAAAAGGAACGCCGCTATCGCGTCAGCGGATCCACGTATTGATTAGCCACTATAGCCAAAGTGCGGGTTTAAGGATTGCGGCCCATCCGCATATGCTGCGCCACGCCTGCGGTTTTTCGCTGGCCGATAAGGGCATGGATACCCGGCTAATTCAGGATTATCTCGGTCACAGAAATATTCAGCATACGGTGCTTTATACTGCGAGCAATGCTGCAAGATTTAAAAATATATGGTGACGCGATAACCAATATATTTCTTACTTGACATAATGTATCAGATTGTCACTAACATAATAAATCGCCAATAACCTGTCAACCCGTAAGGTTTTTCGCATCTCTAAAAATTAAAAACATTAATTATCAATAAATTAGAAACTAACGCCCATTTTCCAGCAAACCCTGACCTCAGCCGTCCCCCTCCGAAACGCCAGATTATTTACCATACATTCCTGAATTTATGGTTTTTAATATTGCAAAAATCGCCATCCTTGGCATCTACATCTAAAAAATCAACAAACAAAATAGATAAAACTAAACATGACACTTTGATACAAAATGTCTTCTGCAGAAATAAACCTCAGCGTCACTGAATCTATTTCAGCACGACATCTGGCTATCAGATTAATAAAGGCTCATGAGAAATTTATTTCTGTGAGGCTATTACCTTTCTATATTGCCTATAAGGACTACCTTATGAACAAGAGTCTTATTGCTGTTGGTCTGTTAGCCGGTGTCATGTCCGCCTCCGTATTCGCGGATGATGGCCGTATTAATTTTTACGGCTCCATCACCGATAGCGCCTGTACCGTGATCAATAATATGACCAACCCGCTGTCGGTTATGATGGGGAATGTCTCCAGCAAGGCCTTCACCGGCGCGGGCTCCACGGCCTCGGCGACTAAATTTATTATTGAGCTGAAAGATTGCCCGAAATCCGCTAAGTCGGCCACGGTAAAATTCGACGGCACGGCGGATAGCAGCGTCGGCACTATTCTGGCGCTCACCCAAGAGCCTGGCGTGGCACAGGGCGTCGGGATCCAGTTAATGGATAATAAAAACGTCGTCGTTCCATTATATACCGCCTCGTCCGCTTACCCGCTGCAGCCGGGCGGAAATAGACTCGCTTTCGTCGCCCGCTATTATGCGACCTCAAGCACCGTAAACGCAGGGTTCGCTAACTCTACCAGCACATTTACCCTCAATTACAACTAACGGATATTTCGTCAGCGTATTTCTTTTGCGCTGGCGTTATTTCCGCGGACCGGCAGCGGCCGGTCCGTCCCTTTTCGTATTTGTGGAGTCAATAGCTATCATGCATAAAGGATATAGAATATTTCCCCTTCTCCTCCTGGTGCTGGCGAACGAATTAGCGGCGGCGGCAGAAAGCGGCGGCGTCACTATTGGCGGCACGCGACTGATTTTTGATGGAAGCAAAAAAGAGGCCTCTTTAAGCGTCAGCAATTCGGATACCGGCCCTTATCTGATCCAGTCGTGGGTGGAGCCGCACAATAACGATCCGGCCAGGCCGCCGTTTATTATTACCCCGCCGCTGTTCCGCCTCGACGGCAATCAGCAAAACCTGCTGCGGATCGTCAATACCGGCGGTCAGCTCCCCACCGATCGCGAGTCGCTTTATTGGCTAAACGTCAAAGCTATTCCGACAAATACCGCCCCGGAAGATGCGAATACGTTGCAAATCGCCGTAAGAACGCGCCTCAAGCTTATTTATCGCCCCAACACGCTGAAGGGTATCCCGGAAGAGGTGACCCATAAGCTGAAATGGCGCCTGACGGGCAGCAGGCTAACGGTATCGAATCCGACGCCGTTTTACATGAATTTCAACGAGGTCAGGGTGGGCAATCATCCCATTACCGAAGCCACCTTTGTCGCCCCCATGAGCTCAGCCACGTTTGCCACACCCGGCAAGGTGACCGGCCTGGTGTCATGGAAAATCATTAGCGAC
Source organism: Klebsiella sp. Q11 (assembly GCF_964241505.1). NCBI lineage: Bacteria > Pseudomonadati > Pseudomonadota > Gammaproteobacteria > Enterobacterales > Enterobacteriaceae > Klebsiella > Klebsiella sp. Q11. The sequence goes on along the minus strand of NZ_CAXSXW010000004.1, from coordinate 13,170 downwards.
TTTGGCGGCGTGGGAAAAAGCCACACGCAGGTTCGCTAACCCGCCGCTGCCGACGGTTTGCGCTGCGGCGATTTGCCGTCAGCTAAGGAGCATTTCAGGATGAACAAAAGAACCTCAAGCGACTCGCCCTTGAATTTAGCTTACCTTATCGCCACCCAGATTGTCCTGATCGTGGGGATAAGCCCCTCAGCTAACGCCAGGGAACGGTTCAACCCCGCCCATCTGGAAACCGGCGCAGGCGGTCTGGCCACCACCGATCTCTCCGCCTTCGAGGAGCATGGCGGGCAGCAGCCCGGACGCTACAGGGTGGATATTTATGTCAATGACAGCAAGGTGGATACCCGGGACGTTGAGTTCCGCATACAGCAAAACGCGCAGGGACAGAACACATTACAGCCCTGCCTGTCCCTGAACGATTTGGCCTCATGGGGCGTCATGATCCAGCGTTATCCGACGTTAGGCCAGCCCGATGCCAGCTGCGCAAGGCTGGCGGCGATTCCTCAGGCCAGCGCCGACTTTCGTTTCTCGCACCAGCAGCTGCTGTTAAGTTTCCCCCAATCCTCCCTTACCAACGCCGCGCGCGGCTGGGTCGATCCGGCGCGGTGGGATGACGGCATTCCGGCGGCTCTGGTCAATTACAGCGTCAGCGGCGCCAACAACCGGGACAAAAAAGGCGGCGGCGGCGGCGGAAACGCGCAGTACATTAATTTACGCCCCGGTCTTAATATCGGTCCCTGGCGATTGCGTAATTACACCACCTGGAACCGCAACAGCCAGAACGGTGAAAGCGGCACCTCAACAAAATGGGATACCGTTTATACCTACGCCCAGCGCGATATACGCTCGCTGAAGAGCCGACTGACGCTGGGCGATAGCACCACGCCTTCCGATATTTTCGACAGTATTCCGTTTCGCGGCGGCCAGCTGGCGTCTGACGACGATATGCTGCCGGAGAGCCTGCGCGGCTATGCCCCCGTAGTGCGGGGGATCGCCCGTACCCATGCCCAGGTCACGATCCGACAAAACGGATACATCATTTATCAGACCTACGTTTCGCCCGGCAGCTTCGAAATCACCGATATGTACCCCACCGGCGGTTCCGGGGATCTGTACGTCACCATCAAAGAGTCTGACGGCAGCGAACAATTCCTCGTGGTGCCCTACGCCTCGGTCCCGGTGCTGCAGCGCGAAGGCCGGTTAAAATACGCCATGACCACCGGCGTTTACCGCGCCTATGACAACGGCATCGATAAAGCCCCGCTGGCCGCCGGCACGGCGATTTATGGCCTTCCCGCCGGCTACACCGTATACGGCGGCGGCCAGTTCAGTAACAGATACCAGGCGTTAGCGTTGGGCATAGGTAAAAACCTGGGCTCCATTGGCGCCCTATCCACCGATATCACCCAGGCCTGGTCGCAGCAAAAAAATCGACCGCGAGAAGAAGGCCAATCCTGGCGTATTCGCTACAGCAAAAACCTGGTGCAGACCGGGACTAACTTCACCTTCGCGGGCTATCGCTATGCCACCAGCGGCTACTGGGATATGCAGGACGTTCTTAATACCTGGCGCGATGGGCGGCGCTACGTGATGCCGGAACGCAGGCGCAACCGCGCCGAGTTAACCGTCAGCCAGAACCTGTTTCAGATACCAGGCAACCTCGCGCTTAGCGCCATCGTGGAAGACTATTGGGATACAAACAAGCGCATGGAGTCATATAGCGCGAGCTACAACGGTTCGTATAAAGGCATCAGTTTCGGTCTGAGCTACAGCTATAACATTCACTCTGCGGAACGCTACGGCCAGCGCTCCGGGCGCATCTACGACCGCGATGGGCTGTTTGCGCTCACCATGAGCATTCCTCTGGAGAAATTATTCGGCGGCCATCCCACCTACGTCAGCTACATGATGAATACCAGTAAGCAGGGGAATACCACCAATAATCTGAGCCTGGGCGGTACCTTATTGGCCGATAACAATCTGAGCTGGAGCGTCATGCAGGGCTATGGTTCTCAGGGCCAGGGAAGCAATAGCGGGATTAATGCCGACTGGCGCGCCTCTTACGCCGAGACCCTCGTCGGCTACGCCCGCGATCGCTACAGCGAACGCGTTAACTATGGTTTGCAGGGCGGGATCGTGGCGCATCGCAACGGCCTCACCTTTAGCCAGCCCCTCGGCGAAACGATGGCGCTGATCGCCGCGCCCGGCGCACAAAACGTAGCGGTGCTTGGGCAGTCAGGCGTCAAAACCGATCGCTTCGGCTACACCGTCGTCCCCTACCTCAGCCCCTATCGCAAAAACGATCTCACGCTGAATACCGAAACCCTGGCCGATGATGCCGAACTGGCGCTGGCAACGCAGACGGTCATCCCCACGCGCGGCGCGCTGGTGAAGGCCAGCTATGAAACCAGCCTCGGTAAACGGGTCCTGATGACCCTGAGAAAACGCAACGGCGCGTCGGTACCGTTCGGCGCAACGGTTATCGATCCCGCCTCCCCGACGCCAAAAAGCTTCATCGTAGGCGATGGAGGACAGGTTTATCTGACGGGGCTAAAAGACGCGGGTCAGCTGGAGGTTAGCTGGAGTCACGACCCTGATGGCCGGTGCAGAGTGAATTACAGCCTGACGCAAAGCGCCAGCGGGATCATCAACCTTAATGCACAGTGTTTATAGCAGGAGCATGACGATATGAAACGAGTCAACGTCCCCCTTATGCTGGTTACTCTGATCGCCAGCGCTGCCCACGCGGAGAACAACTATTGTCCCAGTTCTCCGCCCACGCCGTTTACCCAGCAGCTCGCGCAGATCGCGGTATCGCGGGCGCTGCCGGTAGGCAGCGATATTCCCGGCACGCAGCGGGTCTTCACCTTTAACGGAAACTGCAAAGGCCGCAGCGGTTGGGCGGATGTCACCCCGGGGCACCCCATTATCGCCTGCTATTACGGCAGCGGCGAAGAAGTCGCGGGTTTTCCGGGGGTCTATGAAACCGGCGTCGAAGGCATCGGTATTGCGCTACAAAATAGCGCTGGCCAAAGGGTGAGTGGTATCGGCAGCGATTGCGATACGCGCGCGCAGGCGCTGGGGTATATCTCCCGCGACGCCAGCATGACCTTTGGATATACGGTCACACTAACGCTGGTAAAAACGGGGGATACGGCAACGAGCGGTACTCTCGATGTCGCGCAAACCAAATTTGGCATGGGGGTCTATGATACCGGTCTGGGCATCGGCAGCCAGGGGCAGCAAAACTATATCGGCTATGCCGGAGATATTGTTTATAAAGCGGTAAGCTGCACCGTCCCCTCGACGTTAACTGTCAACATGGGATCTGTTCCGGTGGGCCAATTCTCTGGTCCGGGCAGCACCAGCGACGAAAAAAAGCTGTCAATTCCGGTGCGATGCGACGATAAGGTCGCCGTGAATACGTCAATAAGCAGTCAAAATTATCTCTCCCCGACGCTCGGCGTAGTGGCCTTAAGCAATGAAATCGGCGTAGCCCAGGGGGTCGGCGTTCAGGTGCTTTATAACGGCTCGCCCGTCCAGTTCGATCGTTTTTTCCCGGTCGGCACCATCCCTGAGGCTGGCGCATCGATAACCCTGCCGCTCACCTTTCGCTATTACCAGAACACGCCGGAGATTCATCCCGGCCACGCCAACGCGGTGGCCACCTTAACGATGATGTACAACTGAGTTTATCCCGCTCTCGTTTCTCACTGCTTACTTAAGGAGTCGATAATGAGAATTATCGCCAGCCCGGCCGTCATAACGTTATTTACGGCGATTTCGTCGTCATTACCCGCTTATGCTGCGGATGTCACTCTTTATATCAACGGCGATATTGTTGCGTCTTCCTGCACCGTCGAAAACAACGGTATTTATAATATCGATCTCGGACAAAATATTCCCAGCCGCCGGCTTAGCGCGGCCAACTCTTACTCCGAGTGGAAAGAATTTTACGTCACGCTGAGCCACTGCCCTGTAGGAACATCAAGCGTTACCGCTCACTTTACAGGCCCTGTCGACGGAGCTGACCCTGATTTATATGCCAACGTGAGCAGCCCGGACAGTTCACGCAATGTCGCGATAGAACTTCAGCGTATAACCGGTTCAATTAATGCAGGCAGCGGAAAATCTATTGCCGTCGATGTCGATAATAACCGTCAGGCCATATTCGATATGCGCGCGCGCATATTTAGCGTCGCAGGTGACGCCACCGCGGGTCATATCAGCGCGATGGTCGTTATGAACTTTACCTATAACTAAAGGGTATCTGGCTCTTATCGAGCCAGATACTCCGGCTTCAGAGGGTAATCGAGCTAAAGCGCGCCGGATTGCTCGCCGTATACAAGACGGTATGCTGGATATTGCGATGGCCGAGATAATCCTGAATCAAACGTGTATCAACGCCCTCTTCCGCAAGCGCATAACCGCAGGCGTGGCGCAGCATATGCGGGTGTACCGGAACGGCAATGCCGGCCTGCACGCCATAATTTCGCATCATAACGTGAATGTGCTGTCGGGAAAGCGGAGTGCCTTTTCGCGACAGGAACAGCCAGGGAAGATCGGCGTTTAAACAGCTCGTGCGCTTAACCAGCCACTGGCTTAACGCCAGCTGTTCACGGGGCTGAAGAGGATGAATGGTTGAAAAGCCATTTTTTAAACGCCGAATGGCGATCCGCTGGCTGGATAAATCAATATCGCTCACTTTTAAAAAACGTAATTCACTTACGCGCAGTCCGTGAATAAAACACATGAGGAGCATGCAATAATCACGCAGCGAGCCATCCTGCTGCTGCGAAGCAGCAATTAATGCCTGCACCTCTTTTTTACTTAAATATTTTCGTTTTTTCATAGCCAACCTGACGGTTTCTTCAATGGAGCCCCTGTGATTCGGCTCCTGTATTGACTCTGCTCATGGCTACTGGCAATCCACTGTCGAGCAATCCTTGATAACTGCAAGTCCTGAACACTGTTAATAGTCATAAACGCTACCGCCCAATAATATCAAATATCAGGAATAGCCCAAATATCACATCGATAAAATTAAAACCAAATAGATTTCGCTGTTATGTAAATAAGGAGGTTTATAAGCTTATGCTATTAATATTTATCTTAAGTCTGATGAGGCGGCAAGTTTTTTTAAGTCTATGTGTAGACTCATTGGGGGTTTATTCGCCCCCTCAGCGTCATCGATAATGTTTTGGCTACAGTTTGCTGTTTTTTGGGAGTTCTCTTTTTTATAAGGAAATCATAAGCATGGAAACAATCCCTCGTGTGCAACATGACACAGATCTGCTCCGGACCATCACCAAACCCATAGACGACATTGATAAACTCATTCGCTGCCTGGCACCCAAATGTAACCAAATGTTAATGAATGGGAGACGAAACATCGGCATAGTAAAAGAAAACCAGCATCAATGCTTGGTTTTGTTCCGTGGCACGATGTCTTTATATCGCAACAACGATGGACTCATCATCAACTCCGAAACGAGTCCATTCATCTTTGGCATGAATAGTCAGCTACGTTATTCTCGGCATATTTACCTGCGCACCCAGGAAACATCTTCTATTGGCCTGATATCAATTAACGAGGCGCATAAGATCATCGCCGAACAGCAATTATGGGAAAATGTCTCACGACTTCTGGAATATTCGTCGGCCAAAGTCTACGCCCACTGCTTTAAGGTTTCTAAATTTTCCTGTTATGAAATCATCGTTCATCAGCTTATAGAATTAAATAATGAACCGGAAGCGATCAAAAATAAAATCACCGCCGCCAATTATATTCTGTCGAGAACCTTCTTGTCGCGCAGTGGGGTCATGAGAACCCTGGCCAAATTAAAACAGCTGGGCGCTATTCAGCTCCATCGAGGGATTCTGGTGACGATGAATCAACTGCCTCCCAGCCTAAAGCTTAGTGAATAACGTCTTTCGCCGAGCGGCCACCGCGATGAAGGCGCCGGCCGCATTCAGCTTGCGTTGACTCCGCCATTGCCGGTGGGCAGCCCCCTGCCCACCGGCAAATGCGAAACGAGGATAATCAGCAGTGACGATCCACGCTAATGTCGCGTAGCGCGGCGGCCATATCCAGCTGGGCCAGCTCTTTCAAGCCTTCTCGCTTGATAAACTGGCTCCGGTGCTTGCTTTTAACCTCTTCCAGGCTTTTCTTTATCTCGTTCGCCGGTAATTTATACCAGCCGCGACGATGCTTCTCACCGCCAATTTCCAGCCAAAGCTCAGAATAGCTGGTTTTTACTCTGTCGCTTTTAACATGGTAATGGCTGTCGATCGCATAGATCTCCTTGATATTGAAATGCGACAAAAAACCGTACAGCAGCGTGATAATTAAGTTCTTAGGTCGGATGCCGTAAAGCTCCTTGGTCAGCGCTTTCACTTCTTCATTATCAATGTCTTTCCCACCCTGGATGCCGCCAATCCAGGCCCGGCCATCTTCGGTGCAGGAAAAACAGATACTGTAGACGCGTTTATCACCCAGGAACATTAATAGCATCAGCTCCCCCTCCTCCTGAAAAGGCGATGCCAGCAGCTTCACATCAATGCAGGTACCGTTTTTCAGTGGAATAGTGATTAGCGAACGACCAAATGCTTTCATATCGTACAGCTGCGGCAACGCCTCGGGAAGAAAGGTTTTCTCTATAAAATTCAAAGCGCCATGAGCAATATTGAGCTTCGCTCTTTTTGACATCTTTTTATTTAAATAGGCCTTAAAGGGTTTATCTTCAAAGTTAACCAGCCCCTCGGTTGCTCCTGTTAGTTTTGCGCAAGCGTAATTTTCACATAACGTCTGATATTCCTTATATTTTCCTCCGATTAAAGATATTTCTCTGCATTTCCGCAATACCTTTTTATAGTTGAGTTTAACGTGACAAATAAATTTATTAGTTTTCCGCCATTCTTTGATAGCGGCTACTGCTGTTGTCGAGACCATTGACCATAATCCATAGATACATCCATAAGCCGGTCAATATTAGCATATTTTATACAAGTCAATGTCTAACCCAGCGCTCGTTGTCGATTCGTTTAATAAATAATTTGATCGCGACTATAATAATCACCGGCAGGTTATAAAACATGCTTTCAACTATTATTATTAGTAGGATCCCGACCCGCGCTCGCTCCCGACAGCACGCAATAACACACCCGCACTTATCGCTATGTGCTACACGGGTTCACACCGGGTGCATCCCCCCGGCGTTTTGCCTATGCTTGCTCACGGTCAAAACTGAACTTAAGTGGGTAACGCATGGAAATTGATCTCGATAACCTCGTCTTTAGCGGGCTGGAAGAAGCGCAAGAGCGCAACGCTGAGCGCCTTGAAGAGGCCGATAAAAAAGCGCAGGCCGTTGTTGCCGACGATGACTGCGGCGACGCCTGTAAGATCTAACGACGAAACCGGCTGCCCTGCCGGTTTTTTTTACCTGCCTCTCCCCCAGGGGATGCCCGCGGCCAGCGACATCACCGTGGCAATCAGAAAGATAAAGCCGATCGCGAAACCGGATGGAATAACGCCGGAGGTAATGGAGGCAATATACTGCCCGGTGTTCAGTTCCGCTGAAATATGCCCCATCAGGAAAGCCAGGATCATGATTAAACTAATTTTAACTATGCTGGCTTAGCCGATATAAACTTCTTTGAAAAGTTCTCAACGTTCAGAATACCGCGCGCGGAACCAGATAAAAGAGATTTGCGTCCTTCAATCACTATTAAAATGTATATCAGACAAGGAAGAAAATTTTGCCTATTTTCACTCTATTCAGGGAAAAAACGAGAAAACTGTTCTCTACACGCCAAAATCAATAATCATTAAGCAATTGATATAAAATAACTTTATTTTAAAGGGTGATGTTAATCACAAAAGGTAGAGGAAAAATCTTCTCCTGCACGCTTCCGCTGGATCTTTTTTTCGTCCTGCCGCTCACAGCCTGAGCCACCGCTGCGAAGAATGAGTTAGAGCTATTTTCTTTAGAATGCTGTATGGTCATACGCTCTTAAATCAGGAAATATCATATGTCAGAACGCAAAGACGCTAAAACTCGCCGTAATTATCTGGTTAAATGCTCCTGCCCTAACTGCTCCCAGGATTCAGAACACAGCTTCAGCCGAGTCCAAAAAGGTGCGCAACTCATTTGTCCCTACTGCCATAAACTCTTTCAGTCCTCATCACGTCCCGCTGCATAATTTTCTCTTGCCAGATGCCGATTGCCGCGCGTGGTTGAGCAATAATCAGCCAGCGCCGATCTCTTTTGGCGAAAAAAAGCCCGCCAGCGCGGGTTTTATTTTGATTTGAATAGACTTCCCGCGCGCTTACTGTATAGTCGTGCCGGTTTTCATATTTAAAAGGTATTTCGTTGTTCCAAAAAATGACAGGTATTGTCAAAGCATTTGATAATAAAACAGGCAAAGGCCTGATAATCCCCTCCGATGGTCGCAAAGACGTTCAGGTTCATATTTCCGCATTATCGCCCGGCGAACCCACCACAATCAGCCCGGGAATCCGCGTTGAATTTCGTCGCGTTAACGGACTGCGAGGGCCAACCGCCGCCAATGTCTATCTTTCGTAAACACCGGCTCCAGGCGCTACCGAGCGGATTAAAACATGGCCAGAAAACGCTTCACCGTGCGCGAGCGCTCGTAGCGTCGCCAGGCGATAGCAATATCGGTTTTTAGCGGCGTGCCCGACAAAGGGTGATAGCTGACGTTAGGTAGCGTGATGCAGGTCATGGACTGCGGCACCAGCGCAAACCCGAATCCGGCCTCCACCATGCTTAACGACGATGATATTTGCGATGACTGATACGTTCGTTGCATATCAATACCGGCGCGCAGATAGCTGTTATACACCAGCTCATACAGCCCCGGAGCCACTTCCCGCGGGAAAAGAATCGGCGCCACGTCCGTTAACTGCTCCAGCGTCAGCTCGCTGTGGGACGACAGCGGATGCGAACGCGCCAGCGCAATCACCATCGGCTCCTGGTCGATAATTCGCAGGTTGAACGCTTTACTGCTTTCACAGGGCAGGCGCACAAAAGCGATATCCAGCTCCGCTTCGCCAAGCGCCCCCATCAGCGTCGCCATATTGCCCTCGACCTGATGTAACGTGACTCCCGGGTGACTGTGCTGAAACTGCTGGAGCAGGCTAAAGATCTGCGGATGAAAGGCATCAGAACTGGTAATGCCCAGCGAGAGTCGGCCGTTCAACCCGCGGGCGATCCCCTTGGTCTTTTCCAGCGCCGCGTCGCTTAATGCCAGGATCTGGCAGGCATCCTCATAGAAAGACTCCCCCGCTTCCGTCAGCTCGACGCCGCGGGTTAAACGGCGGAAAAGCGGCGTGCCAATTTCCCGTTCAAGTCTCTGTATTTGCTGGCTTAATGGCGGCTGGGAGATGCCAAGTTCTTTTGCCGCTTTAGTGAAGTGTCGCGCCTCAGCGACGGCGACGAAGTAGCGCAGATAACGAAGTTCCATATCGAAAACGTCTCAAAAAATCATAGATTCTATATTGGAACTGTGAGCTGAATCGCGTCAACATTTATTTAACCTTTCTGATATTCGTTGAACGAGGAAGCGGGTAATGAACCATTCTGCTGAATGCTCTTGCGAAGAGAGCCTGTGTGAAACTCTACGAGGATTTTCCGCGCAACATCCCGATAGCGTCATCTACCAGACTTCTCTGATGAGCGCGCTGTTGAGCGGCGTTTATGAGGGCAATACCACCATCGCCGATTTGCTCACCCACGGCGATTTCGGCCTGGGCACCTTTAATGAACTGGACGGCGAGCTGATCGCGTTTAGCAGCGAGGTTTACCAGCTGCGCGCCGACGGCAGCGCCCGCAAAGCCCGCATGGAGCAGCGTACGCCCTTCGCGGTGATGACCTGGTTTCAGCCGCAGTACCGCAAAACGTTTGATAAACCGGTCAGCCGCGAACAGCTGCACGACATTATCGACCGGCAAATCCCCTCCGATAATCTGTTCTGCGCCCTGCGTATCAACGGCCATTTTCGCCACGCCCATACCCGCACCGTACCGCGCCAGACGCCGCCCTACCGGGCGATGACCGACGTGCTCGACGACCAGCCCGTTTTCCGCTTCAACCAGCGCGAAGGGGTACTGGTGGGGTTTCGCACGCCGCAGCATATGCAGGGCATTAACGTTGCCGGCTACCACGAACACTTCATCACCGATGACCGCCAGGGCGGCGGCCATCTGCTCGATTATCAGCTCGACCACGGCGTGCTGACCTTTGGTGAGATCCACAAATTGATGATTGACCTTCCTGCCGATAGCGCCTTCCTGCAGGCGGATCTGCATCCTGACAATCTTGATGCCGCCATTCGCTCAGTCGAAAACTAAGGAGATTCTCGTGGATAATCAACATCAACCGCGCCAGTGGGCGCACGGCGCCGACCTTATCGTCAGCCAGCTTGAGGCGCAGGGCGTACAACAGGTGTTCGGCATTCCAGGGGCCAAAATCGATAAAGTCTTCGATTCGCTGCTGGACTCCTCCATTCGCATTATTCCGGTACGCCACGAAGCCAACGCCGCGTTTATGGCCGCCGCGGTTGGCCGCATCACCGGGAAAGCGGGCGTCGCGCTGGTCACGTCCGGCCCCGGCTGCTCCAACCTGATTACCGGCATGGCCACCGCAAACAGCGAAGGCGACCCGGTGGTGGCGCTGGGCGGTGCGGTAAAACGCGCCGACAAGGCCAAACAGGTGCACCAGAGTATGGATACGGTGGCGATGTTTAGTCCGGTAACCAAATACTCGGTGGAAGTCACCGCCGCGGAAGCGCTGGCGGAAGTGGTTTCCAACGCGTTTCGCGCCGCCGAGCAGGGACGTCCCGGCAGCGCCTTCGTCAGCCTGCCGCAGGACGTGGTCGACGGGCCGGTCCACGCCAGGGTTCTGCCCGCCAGCGATGCGCCGCAGACCGGTGCGGCGCCGGACGAAGCCATTGAGCGAGTCGCGAAGATGATTGCCGGCGCTAAAAATCCAATATTCCTGCTCGGCCTGATGGCCAGCCAGGCGGAAAACAGCGCGGCGCTGCGTGAATTGCTGAAAAAAAGCCATATCCCGGTTACCAGCACCTATCAGGCCGCCGGCGCGGTGAATCAGGACCACTTTACCCGCTTCGCCGGGCGGGTTGGGCTGTTCAATAACCAGGCGGGGGATCGACTCCTGCATCTCGCCGACCTGGTCATCTGCATCGGCTATAGCCCGGTGGAGTACGAACCGGCCATGTGGAATAACGGCAACGCCACGCTGGTGCATATCGACGTGCTGCCGGCTTACGAAGAGCGCAACTATACCCCGGACATCGAGCTGGTCGGCAATATTGCCGCCACTCTAAACAAACTCTCTCAGCGTATCGACCACCAGCTGGTGCTGTCGCCGCAGGCCGCCGAGATCCTGGTTGACCGCCAGCATCAGCGGGAGCTGCTCGACCGCCGCGGCGCACAGCTGAACCAGTTTGCCCTTCATCCGCTGCGCATCGTTCGCGCCATGCAGGACATCGTCAACAGCGACGTAACGCTGACCGTCGATATGGGGAGCTTTCATATCTGGATCGCCCGCTATCTCTACAGCTTCCGCGCCCGTCAGGTCATGATTTCCAACGGCCAGCAGACCATGGGGGTGGCGCTGCCGTGGGCGATTGGCGCCTGGCTGGTGAACCCGCAGCGCAAAGTGGTTTCGGTTTCCGGCGACGGCGGCTTCCTGCAATCCAGTATGGAGCTGGAGACCGCCGTACGGCTAAAAGCTAACGTCCTGCATATCATCTGGGTCGATAACGGCTACAACATGGTGGCGATTCAGGAAGAGAAAAAATACCAGCGGCTCTCCGGCGTTGAGTTCGGTCCGGTGGACTTTAAAGCCTACGCCGAAGCCTTCGGCGCCAAAGGGTTTGCGGTAGAGAGCGCTGCCGCCCTTGAGCCGACGCTGCGGGCGGCGATGGACGTCGACGGCCCCGCCGTGGTCGCCATCCCCGTTGATTACAGCGACAACCCGCTGCTGATGGGCCAGCTTCATCTCAGTCAAATACTTTGAGTTACTACAGAAGGAATCCAGCAATGAAAAAAGTCGCACTCGTGACCGGCGCGGGCCAGGGCATCGGGAAAGCTATCGCCCTTCGCCTGGTTAAAGATGGTTTTGCCGTGGCTATCGCCGATTACAATGACGCCACCGCACAGGCGGTCGCCGATGAAATTAACCGCGGCGGCGGTCAGGCGCTGGCGGTGAAGGTGGATGTCTCTAAACGCGACCAGGTTTTTGCCGCCGTAGAACAGGCGCGGAAGGGCCTGGGCGGTTTTGACGTGATTGTGAACAACGCCGGGGTGGCCCCCTCCACGCCTATCGAAGAGATTCGCGAGGACGTGATCGATAAAGTCTACAATATCAACGTCAAAGGCGTTATCTGGGGTATCCAGGCCGCGGTAGAGGCGTTTAAAAAAGAGGGCCACGGCGGCAAAATCATCAACGCCTGCTCCCAGGCGGGCCACGTGGGTAACCCGGAACTGGCGGTCTATAGCTCAAGTAAGTTTGCCGTGCGCGGCCTGACGCAAACCGCCGCCCGCGATCTGGCGCATCTGGGAATTACCGTTAACGGCTACTGCCCGGGGATCGTTAAAACCCCAATGTGGGCGGAAATCGACCGTCAGGTTTCCGAAGCGGCGGGTAAACCGCTGGGCTACGGGACCCAGGAGTTCGCCAAACGCATTACCCTTGGACGGCTTTCCGAGCCGGAAGACGTCGCGGCCTGCGTCTCTTATCTCGCCGGTCCGGACTCCAACTATATGACCGGCCAATCGCTGCTGATCGATGGCGGCATGGTATTTAGCTAATAATAAATAAGCTCTGACATGGTTTGCCCCGGCTTCAGCGCCGGGGCTTTTTTATCTCACCCTTTAGGGAAGATCCACAGGTCGCTGACGGGCAAGGCCAGATGGCAGCGCTCGGCATCGCGCAGCGCGCTGCCGTAGGCGCGAATGGCGAAATCATCGCCCTCGGTGCGAAACAGGTACTCCCAGCGGTCGCCGAGATACATACTGGTCAGCAGCGGCAGTGCCAGCATATTCTCCTCAGGCGCTGAGGCGATGCGCAGGCGTTCAACGCGGATCACCGCCGTCGCCTCTTCCCCCACCTTGACCCCCTCCCCGAC